>DASWBH010000138.1:0-5076 GCA_036390755.1 Thermoanaerobaculia bacterium | reverse complement strand
CCGGTGAACTCCGGGATGTACGTCTTCACCGGCGCGTCCAGCGCGACCTTCCCCTGCTGGATGAGCAGCCAGATCGACGGCGCGGTCGCGATCACCTTCGTCAGCGACGCTGCATCGAAAATCGTCTCCTCGGTCATCTTCTCCACGGCCGGCTCGACCGCGCGATTGCCGTACGTACGGTGGTATGCGACGCCGTTCCGCTCGACCCGGAAGACCGCGCCCGGGATCAGGTGATCGGCGATCGCCTTCTCGATCCGTGCGTCGATCTCGCGGAGCTTCGCGGGATCGAACGTTTGATCGACACGCGGAGCGGAGGTTGCGCAGGCGCAAACGAGGGCGACGAAAAAAAAGCGCCGCCGAAGCCGGCGGCGCCAGAGTGAAGGATCGTTCACAGAATCAATAGATCACACGGAATCCCAACTGGAAAGTTCGCGGAGGCGTCAGCGCGGTCGGCGCGGTGCCGCCGCTCGCCGTCGCGCCGTACGCGGTCTGGTTCACGACTCCGAACGTCGACGGCGCGTTGATGTCATTCTGCGGGTACCACCACCGCACCTGATTGAACACGTTGAAACAGTCGAGCCGCACCATGAAGCTTACGTTCATCGGCAGCTTGAATGATTTGTACAACCCGGCGTCGACGGCCTGCGCGCCGTCGGAGTAGAACGTGTTGCGGCCGACGAAGTCCGAGAGCGTATCGCCGTACTGCGCGCGGCGGAACGCGCTCAGCGGCATCGCGCTCGTGTCCGACGGATTCGAGATCGTTCCGCTGCAGTGACTCGGGTCGACGCAGACGGGCCGGTTCGGCTTCATGTTCGCGCCGAGGAAGAGGACATCGGGCGCGCCGCTGTCGATGACCGTGAACGGCGTTCCCGATGCCAGACGGATCGCCGTCGACACCGTCCATCCGCCGAGTGCCGACGCGGCCAGGCTGTTGCTGTTCTTCAGCCACGGTAACGCGTAGCTGCTGACCATCGTGAAGCGATGCCGGACGTCGAACCGTGACGGACCCCTTGCGTAGGTGTCGAAGCCGGGCCGCTGCGGGAAGACGCCAACATCCCCGACGCCCTGATCGGTCGTCTCCGCTCCGGTGTCGAGCGCCTTCCCGTACGTGTACGTCAGATGCGTCGCAAGTCCATGAAACTCCCCCGTCTCCCACTCGAACTGTCCGGCGTGATACCAGCTGTCGGCGAGGTTCGACACGATGCGCACATCTGTGTAGCGCTGATCGGGCCGTCGCTCCTGCGTCCGCGGCACTCGAAGACTGACTTCGTTCGCTGCGATCGGCACCGCATTCGGACACGCGGCAGTGGGATTGATGCCCGCCACAGTGCCCGTTCCGGCGCACTGCCAGTCAGCGGCCACGACCCACGTGGCGCCGGCCGTTCCGGGAGGCGCAGGCGCGACTGGGACGTTCGACCACTTGTACTGCAGCAGACCTTTGCCGAGAGTGCCGATGTAGCTGGCGCGGAAACGCGAGTTCCAGAATGCCTGCCGTTCGAACGTGAGGTTCCACTGCCGCGACTCCGGCATCTTCAGATTCGGATCGGCGAAGGTCACCGAAACCGGGCCGGTAGGCTGTCCGGGAACGAACACGAACCCGTTGAGCGGATCGGCCAGATTCGTCGAGGCCTGCGCCTTCGTCACCGCGTTCGGCGGGTTGAAGCGGATGCTCGCCCCTCCCTGCGAGAACACGGACTGGAACACGCGGCCGTGGAAAATACCGAAGCCACCGCGGATCGAGAACTTGCCGTTGCCGCCGGTCAGCGCGCGGAAGAAGGCGTTGCGATCCCAGTCCGGCGTGTACGCGAAGCCGAGTCGCGGGTCGACATAAGAGCTCGAGCCGAAGCCGTAGTCGACGAGGTTGTTGCGCTCCTTCGGCGGACTCACGTTCTCGTAGCGCGCGCCGAGATTGAGGACGAGGTTGTCGATCGGCCGCCAGTCGTCCTGCGCGTACACGTTCTCTTCGGTCAGCCTGTGCTGCAGATAGGTCGGGCCGAACGATTGGGTGAAGGAGTTGACGCAGCCATCCCAGAACGCCGCGATGGCGGTGACGTAGTTGTGTCCCGGATTCGCCGCGCATGTGGCGGAGAAACTCCAGAACCCGCGGTTGAAGCTCTCGGCGCGGTCGTTCAGATCGGAGCGACGCAGATCCGTCCCGACGCGCAGCGTGTGGTGCGTCCATTTCGCTGTCGAGAAGTTGTACACGAGCTGGTCGTCGCGCTGATTGCGGATGATCGGGAACGCGCCGGCGTTGCCGAGAATCGTGAAGGTGATGCCGGTGCCGCCCGACATGCGAACGACCGGCGTGCGAGGATCATCGGTAATTGTCCACGCCACTTCGCGCGTACCGATGCCTACGCGCGCTTCCTGCACGGTGTTCGGCGAGAGGATGTTCGTCCACGTCGCGCCGAAGCTCGACTCATGATTCACCTGGCCCGCTTCTTCGCCGATGATCAGCTCGCCCGGATGGTTCTCCTGATGGTCGCGCTGATAGCGCGTGGTGAGCGAGTTGGTCATCGTGGCGTTGTAGTCGAGCCGCGCCGACGAATCGCGCTTCGGCAGGTCGCTGTGCTGAAAACCCTGAAATGCCCGCGACGCGATGTTCGGCGCGTTCGGGCCGCTGTGCGGGAAGCGGGCGATGATCGCGTCCTGCCAGGCGCGATTCGCCGGCGTGTCGTTGCCGAGGGTGAGGCGCTTGGCCGGATCGAGATCGCTCGGAAGGAAGACGCCGCGCGTGGTCAGCACGTCGCCCTTGTCCTGGATCTGATCGGTGTTGATGAAAGCGAACAGCTTGTCGCGGACGAGCGGGAAACCGGCCGTTCCGCCGAATTGCCTGCGGTAGTGCTGGCCGTGATCGAGGCCGACCTGCGTGGCATCGCGGGAGATGTACTTGTTGTCCTGACCATATCCGTAGATCTCGCCGTCGAGCTGATTCGTCCCCTGCTTCGTCTGCACCAGCACGACCGATCCGTATCCTCGGCCGAATTCGGCGGAGTAGTTGTTCGTCAGGATCTGGAACGACTGGATCGTGGCGACGGGAACGTTCTGGCGGTTCTGGTTCTCCGAGGCGTCGTCGTTGTTGACGCCGTTGATCTGGAACGTCGCGCCGCGCGTGCCGGTGCCGTTGAAGTTGACCGATGAACCCGACGACAGCGCCGGGTTGTCCTGACCGCTGGTCGGGTTCTCCTGATAGCCGCCGAAGTTCGCAGCGAGATGGAGGAAGTTTGACTGATCGGACGAGGGCAGATTCTCGATCTCCTTGACGCGCATCGTCTGCTTGACCTCACCGTCGGTGACGTCGATGCGCGGCGCGTCGGCCGTGATGGTGACGCTCTCGGTCATGGCCGGATCGAGAGCGAAATCCTGCACCACGGTCTGATTCAGCTCGACGGCTACGTTGACGTGCTTCATCGTCCCGAATCCCGAGAGCTGGGTCTCCACGTTGTACTTGCCGATCGGGAGGAACGGAGCGTTGAAGAAACCGTTCGCGGTCGTCACTGCGACGCGTTCGAGCCCGGTCTCCACGTTGCGGATCGTGACCGTGACACCCGGAAGCGCACCTCCGGAGCGGTCGGTGACGGTGCCGTGCATCGTGCCGGTGACTGTCTGAGCGCTGAGCGGAACGGCGGCGAGAGCGAAGACCGCGAGGATGACGAGAGAACGCGCTGAAAAACGAGTGGCGTAGCTCATAGACTCCCCTCCACTTCAGTTGTCGAATGCGCCGATTTGCGAGTGGGGAAACGCTATTGCCGTTACAGAGCGGTGTCAATCCCTCACTTCGTAATTCCGTCTCCGCGCCTGAAAAACCCCGGCACTGTCACCGGCAACCGACCGCCCACCCTGGCCTCGCCGAAGATCGCCTTCACGACGGCGGTCTGCATGACCGGCTGGATCCCGTATGCGCAGATGTAGGTCCTCGTCTGCGGAATGTCGCGGATGACGTACGGGGTGCCGAACGACAGAGCGATGACCTTCGCCGCGGCCGGCACCTGGTCGATCGCGAACCGCGCCGCCTCGGGCACGGCCATGTGTCCGGCTCCCGATCGCGCGCGAACGGCCAGCGCGAGGATCACGACGTCGGCGTTCTGCGCCGCGACTGCGAACGGCTTCACGTCTTCGCGCCGCGAGCGCGAGTCGAGCATGAACGTCGCGGGACGCCGCGAGAGTCTCGAGGCGACCTCGGTCTCGACCGTCGCCAGCGGATTCGCGAGCTCGGGGAAATCGCTGACGCTGAGCACGACCACGTGCGCGTCCTTCTTCAACGGCAGCGCGCCCGGTTCCTCGCGCAGCAGCGTGACCGCATGCGTCGCGATCTCCTGCGCGACGCCGCGATGCTCCTCCGCGTCGAGCGTGCGGAAGATCTCCTCCTGCGATCCGCCGGCCGGGCCGACTTTCGCTTTCGCCGCAAGAATGCGCCGCACCGATTCGTCGATGCGCGATTCGGAGAGGCGGCCGCTGCGAACCGCCGCCTTCACGCCGGCGATCGCCGCATCGGTGTTCACGGACTTCAGAATCTGGTCCTGGCCTGCCTCGAGCGCCTTCACCGCGGCCTCACCCGGGTCGTAATGCGCGACGAGACCGCCCATGTCGAACGCATCGCTGACGATGAGGCCGTCGAAGTGCATTTCCTTGCGCAGAAGATCGGTGACGATCGCGTGCGACACCGTGGCCGGCTCGCTGCCGTCGCGCTCAATCTCCTGATCCGTGGTGCCGTACGGGTTCTCCGCAGCCGCAGCCGCGTGATCGCGAACCGCAACGGGTGTCGGATCGAGCGCCGGAACGGAGAGGTGTCCGATCATCACCGCGGCGACTCCGGCGTCGATGGCCGCGCGGAACGGGACGAGCTCCACCTCTTCGAGCCGCTGCCGCGTCACGTCGAGCACCGGAAGCGATCGATGCGAGTCGACGTGCGTGTCGCCGTGCCCCGGAAAATGCTTGGCCGTCGCCAGCACGTGCTCCGACTGCACGCCGCGCACGAATGCGGCGACGAATCGCGCCACCTCGTGCGGGTCCTCGCCGAAACTCCGCGTGTTGATGACCGGGTTGTCGGGATCGACGTTCACGTCGGCGACCGGA
>DASWBH010000137.1:0-18108 GCA_036390755.1 Thermoanaerobaculia bacterium | reverse complement strand
GGGATAGGAGCCGGCGTTGCGCGGCCAGAGCACGGGATCGATTCCATTGCGTTTGAGAACGGCGACCTGCGACTGGATCAGCGGCGCGGTCGCCGCGGTGCTCGTCGAGTCGTAGCCGCCGGTCACGTTGACTTCGATGTCACCGAATCCGTGCTTGGCGAGATGCGCTTTCAGTGCGGCCGCCGCATCCGCCGCTTTCATGTCAGGGACGAGTCGCATGTCGATCTTCGCCACTGCTCGATGCGGCAGGATCGTCTTTCCGCCCGGACCTGTGTAACCGCCGACGAGTCCTTCGATGTTGACGGTCGGCTGCGACTCCAGCCGCTCGTTCGCCTGCTCCCACGGCAGATCGTCGATCCAGTGCTGCACGCCGAGGGATTTCTTCGATTGCGCTTCACTGCGGCGGCGCGAGGCCTCGGCGATCATCGCTTTCTCGTCCGCGCTGATCGGCCGCGGCTTCGGGTAGTTGTCGATCGTGATCGTGTTGCCGTCCGCCGAGACGAGCGTGTCGAGCGCCTTGACGAGATGCCACGCCGGGCTGTCGACCATCGCCTTCAGGGACGAGTGAATGTCTTTCGCCGGACCGCGTCCCCATCGCTCGCCGCTCGATACGAGCTCGAGCTCGACGACGCCTTTGGCGCCGAGGCTCACCGTGACGATGCCGTCGAGGTCCTGCGAAGCCGAAGGCATGAACACTCCGACGGTCTTGTGCAGCGCTGCCTCGACTTCCGGCCGGTGCACCAGCTGGCCGATGTGCGGCGATCCGATCTCTTCTTCACCTTCTCCGACGAGGACGAGGTTCACCGGCATCCTTTTGCCCGCGCCGCGAATCGCCTGCAGCGCGGTGAGGAACGCGACCTCCGGGCCTTTCTGATTGACTGCGCCGCGGCCGACGATCACGCGGCCGATGCCCGGCCGGTCGACCAGGCGTCCTTCGAGCGGCGGCGAGGACCACTCGGCCGGATCGAACTGCTTCACGTCGTACATGAAGTAGAGGCCGACGGTCCTCGGCGCGCCGGCGTCGAGCATCGCGAACACGCCCGGTTTGCCGTCGGTGCTGAGGACAGTGGCCGTCGTGAATCCGACGTCGCGCAGCATCTGCGCGAAGAGCTCCGCGCCCTGCGGATAATTGCGATCCTCCGCGGCGATCGAAGGCAGCGCAATCCAGTCCTGCAGACGCTTGATCGCTTCGTCGTGCCATCGCGTGATCTCGCGCTGGATGTCGGAGCGGTCGTCGGCGTGAACGTGAACGGTGAAGAGCGCGGCAATTGCCGCGACTGCGGCTGCGTCACGGAGTCTCATAGCCGCGGATCTTAATGGATTTCGACGCGCGTATGATCGCGCACACAGGAGGGTTCCTCATGGGGAAGAGACTCGGATCCTCGTTGGCGTTCCTGCTCCTTTTCGTCGCGGCGGCGGCGGGCGCTCACTATCCAGCGACATTGAAGATCGGCGAGGCGGCGAAGAAGCAGCCGCCGGTTACGTTCGATCACGCGAAGCACGGCGACACTCTCGTGAAGAGCTGCGGCACCTGCCACCACACGCAGAAGACCCTCACGAAAGCCGAGAACGCCGCGAACAAGGTCGACGTGAAGAAGTGCAGCACCTGCCATCTCGATCCGAAGGACGCGAAAATCCCGAGCATGCGCGAGATGAGTCCGACAAAAAATCCCTTCCACATCCGGTGCGTGAGCTGCCACAAAACCGAGAAGAAGGGCCCGGTCGCGTGCACCGGATGTCATAAGAAGTCGACTTAGGGCCGGCAGAGCATCGCGTCATATGCGGCGACGACTCCGATGATTACTTCTCGAGCCAGCCTTGGGTTAGTGATTCGATATTGATCGGTCGCTCACGAGCGCTCATCGTCGTCCGCGACGTGAACGGGTTGAGACGCGTCGCTTGTGCGTGCCACGAGATTCTGTTCGACGCGTACTCGCGGTACCTGTCCGGCCTCGGACACGAAGCGCCCAGCTAGCGGCGCCGCCGGCGAGCCTGTCGCTGCAGCTCCGAGAGCTCCTCGCGGATTACGTCCATCGTGGCGAGGAGACCATCGAGCTGCGCCCGCATCTGCTGGTTCGCGCCCCGGCTGACGCGCCGCGTGTTCGCGGCGGCAACGACTTTCGCGCGCTCTTTCGACGTGAGCGCAGCGAGCGCGCTGACTAGTGCGTCCTTGTTGTCGCCGGTTTCACCGTTGTCGCCGAGCACGCCGGCCGGCGAGACGCGGAGGATCCGCGACAGCGTGAGGAGCAGCGAGACGGCGACGCCCTGCTTCTCGGTCTCAATCCTCGAGAGCGTGGCCGTGCTGATACCTGCCGCGGCTGCGACCTCGCTGAGCGACATCCCTCTGGACGTCCGCGCGCTACGAAGCGCGGTGCCAACAATACCGGCGGCTGATACTTGCATCAGCGAATGTTACACGAGGGCGCGTCGTCCGGAGGTGCCGGCGGCGGCCTCGGCGGCGACTCTCGCGACGGTCTCGATTGCGATGGCCGCAACGGCCGTTCCATAGTCGAGGTCGATGTTCTCCATCGTGTCGTGGCTGTCGTGATAGCCGCTCCGGTTGATGTCGTAGTTCTCCATGAACAGCACGACGGGCAGACCGGCGTCCGAGAAGATCTGCGCGTCCGTGTTGTAGAGCGTGCTTCGCGGATCGTTGTGAGGGCGAACCTCGCCGCGCAGGCGCGGGTACTCGGCGATCGCGGGAACCCTGCCGTTCGTCGACCGTTTCCCACGGCCGCGGCGCTCACCCTGCGGAAGCTCGTTCCATGTTCGCGCTGCCGCCGACGCGTGCGCCGCAAGCTCGCGTGCGCGCGCGCCCTCGCCGGGCGAGATCTGGAAGATGTCGCGCGCCTTGTCGTTGTTGTGCGCGATCATGTCCATGACGAACGCGCCGGAGAGCTCGATCGCCAGCGTCCCTTCGACGATCCGCCCGACCAGCGCGCGTGCGCCGAGGCAGTCGGCGGGGAATTCCTCACCGGTGAGGTGCACGAGCCAGACGTCACACTCCAGGCGGCGATCGCGGCTGATCTGCAGGAAGACCGGCGCGGCGAGCATCAGCGTCGCGGTCGCCGAGTCGTTGTCGTCTGCTCCGTGCGAAGAGAGGCGCGGTCCGCCGCCCTTCGGATATCCATAGACATCCTCCATGTATGCGGTGTCGTAATGATCGGCGAGGATCACCGCGCGTTTCCTGTTGCGTCCGGGGATGCGCACGATGACGTCGCAATCGATCGCCTCCGCGCCCTGGTTGCGCAGCCAGCCCTGCGACCAGTCGAACGGGAAATCCGTCTGCCAGTGGAAGGGAAGCGCGTCCGCTTCGCAGCCGAGTTGCCGGTAATGCGCGAGCAACATCTGCGCGAGCGGCTCGAGGTCGCGCTCGTGGTGTTTGAGGTGCTTCTGCGTGACCGCGTCGAGAGAGCAGTCGGCGTTGTCCTTGTTGAGGTAGCGCCCCATCGCGAGCATCTCGATCGCTTTCCACCATGCGACTTCGAACTCCCGCGTCGCCGTGAGCGCAAACGTGAGATCTGCAGTGCGGCGGCTCGCCGCCTTTTTCGGTGATTTCGAGAGTGACTTGTCGATGCGCGGCCACAACTCGATCGGCGCGCTCGATGCCCGCACGTCATACGCAGTGAGATACCCCAGCGGCGCGTCAGGCATCACGTGCGGCGTTTCATCACTGCCGATGAATCCGGCCACGGGCCGGTGCCAGAAGACCTGATGCCACCCGACCTGCATCGGCGGATACAGAAAGCGATATCCGAACGTTCCTCCCTGGCGAACGCGCTCGGCCGCCGCACGCAGCTGCTCCGGCCGGGCGCGCGGTCCATCGAGCACGAGCTCGTGATGCGCGGTCCAGATCTGCGCGTTGCGCGCCATGGGCTTGCCGTACAGTCCGAGGTCGTCCGGATTCGTGCTGAAGAGCACGCGCACCACGTTGTCCTCGGACGGCGAGATGAGATCGAGCTCGTCTTCGTCGCGGCCGACTTTCGCCCAACGATGCGTGCGCTGGAACGTCTGCCGATACGGTCCGCGATGCGGATGCGGATCAGGCGCATCCGGCGTTCGCTCGTGTAACCAGCCTGACTGCGGAACGCGAATGCCTCCCGGCGCCTCGTGTCGATCGACCGACTGCAGCAGCGGAATCTGCATCGCGAAGGAGAGCTCCCGGCTCAGCGAGACGTATCCGTCCACTCCCCAGAACGCGAGGCTGCCCGGAAACGGAAGCAGGTGGATGTCGCCCGCGCGATAGGCATCGCGCAACGGTTGAGGAAGTTTCGCGAACGGCTCGAACGTGAGGACGTAACGGATGCCGCGCAGCGATCTGGGGATGCCCACGTGAAATCCGGTCGAGTCGTTGAAGGCCGCCTTCAGCAGGCGCTCCAAAAACTCGTCGTGATCCTGCGAACGCATGAACGCAGCGCCCGGCCCCTGATCGCTTCCTCCGAACAGCGTCCAGCGCACGCGGCCCTTGTCGTCCTGCGTGCGCGAGAGCGCGAGCGACGTGATGATGACGTAGCGCTCGTCTTTCGGAGGGCCGCTCTTCTGCAGCTCGTCGGGCCAGTACGGATTGTTCTCGAGTTTTCCGCGCGAAATGCCGTGCGCCGGATCGCGCCGGCCGAGGCGCTGCATCGTGCGGAGAAGGTGAGCGCCGATGTGCTCGAGTCCGGGACGAAGCTCGCGCGACTCCTCTTCGGCGGTGATGTGCCATCCATCGTCGTCGCCGTCGACGAACATCGACCGGTCGATCTCGCCGCACGGCTTGCGTCCGACGCGCGGCGGAGGCATGAACTCCGAATACGCCGGCAGCGGATACCTGCCCGCTCCACGGAACCAGGGATAGCCGTCCAGGAGCTGCTGCCAGCCGCGCTTCACGTCGCGAAGAATATGCTTCGCGGCCGAGGAGGGTTCATGCGCACATTCGTTCGCAACTCATTGTTTGCTCTAGTGGCGATCGCCATCGCGAGCGTCGCCGTCGCACAGACGCGACTGCCGACGATTCCGCCTGACAAGTACGACGAGGAGCAGAAGAAGGCCGCCGAAGAGTTCCAGGCCGCGCGGAAAGTGCCCGTGTTCGGCCCGTTCGAGCCCCTCATGTACAGCCCGCAGGTGATGAACCTGACCCGCGCGTTCGGCGACTACCTTCGTTATCACTCCGCGATCGGCAACACGCTCAGCGAGCTGGCCATCCTCGTGACGGCGCGCGAATGGAGCCAGGATTTCGAATGGACCACCCATTATCCGATCGCGCTGAAGGCCGGCATCCGGAAGGAAATCGCCGACGCGGTCGCCGAAGGACGCAGACCGGCGGGAATGAGCGAGGACGAGGAGATCGTCTACGACTTCACGACGGAGCTGCACCACAACAAGCGCGTCGCCGACGGTACGTATGCGCGGGCGGAGAAACGCTTCGGAAAGAAAGGCGTCGTCGACCTGACCGGCATCGCCGGCTACTACACGTTCCTGGCGATGGAGATGAATATGGCGCGCTATCAGGTTCCGGCGGACGCCAGGAGGTTGTCGCGGTTCCCCGAGTGAACTTCAGCGAAGCGTGCCGGCCGAGAGAGCAGCTATTCGTCGCTGGTCATGATGAAGATCGGCTGGTGGTGGAAGTCGTAGATCGGACGCAGCCGGTCGGCGTTGTAGTAGCGCTCGACATCGACCATCTTCTTTCTGCCGGTGACCACGTCGAGCGGAAGGTTGTCGTAGACGCCGTTGCGCACGGCGACGAGCCGTCCGGAGACGCCGCGCAGCACGAGATCGAGCGCGAGATTGCCGAAGGCCATCGGCACGATTGAGTCGAGCGCGTCGGGATCTCCGCTGCGGACCATGTAGCCGAGGCGCTGGTTGACGACATTGACACGCCGGCCGTCGTTGAATTTTGCCGAGAGGTCCTTCAGCGCAGCAGCGACCTTGTCCCCGATGCCGCCGAGCTTGCGGTGGCCGTACTGGTCCACCTCCGCGCTCTCGAACGACATCTGATCCTCGTGCTGCATGCGCGCGCCTTCGGAAACGAGAGCGACGCTGTAGCGGCTGGGGTGGCGGTTGCGATCGCTGACCATGAGCTCGGTGAGCCGCTCGACGTCGAACGGAGACTCGGGGATGACGCAGCGATCCGCTGCGCCGGCCATCGTGGGCAGCAGCGCCGTGAATCCGGCGTAGCGGCCGAAGACCTCGATGACGAGAAACCGCTCGTGCGAGCCGGCAGTGGTGCGCAGGCGATGCGCGAGCTCGATCGTGCGCGTCACGCACGTCGAGAAGCCGATGCAGTAGTCGGTGCCGGGCACGTCGTTGTCCATCGTCTTCGGGATGGCCACGACGTGCACGCCTTCGTGTTGCAGGCGCTGTGCGTACGAGAGCGTGTCGTCGCCGCCGATCGGGATCAGGAAGTCGATGCCGAGCCATTCGATGTTCTTCAGCACGTCGGGCGTGACGTCGTTCATCTCGGAGGTGTAGCGATCGCGCAGATGAAGAGGAACGACCGCCTGCGGCAGGTGGCTGGGCCGCGTACGCGACGTGTGCAGGAACGTGCCGCCGGTCCGGCCGGCGCGGTTCACGACATCTTCGGTGAGCAGCTGCACGTTCTCGGAGTTGTCTGCGTCGTTGTCGGGAATGAGATCGACGACGCCGGCCCAGCCGCGCCGGAGGCCGAGAACGCGGAAGCCTTCGCGCAGCGCGCGGATCGTGATGGCGCGGATCGCGGGATTGAGTCCGGGAACATCGCCGCCGCCGGTCAGGATGGCGATCGTTTTCTTCGCTTGCGACATGCGTGACAAGCTATCGCATTCTTCCGGGGAGCGCACCCCGGCGCGAAGGGCTCGCTACGCGACCAGGAGCGCCGCGACGGTCCGGGCATCGAACGGCTTCTTCAGGAACCAGTCCGCACCCGCAGCGCCGGCCTGGGTTTCGACGGCCGTCGTCGCGTAGCCGCTGACGGCGATGATCTTCGCGTCGCCTGCGAACCCGCGCATCTCGCAGAGGAACGCGAGACACTCCGCCGGCGATGTGCCGGTGAGGTGCAGGTCGAGCCAGATCGCCGAGTACGACTGCTCGGCCAGACGGCGGCGGGCGCTCTTAAGATCCGCTGCCGCATCGACCTCGCACCCACCGCGCACGAGATACTCGCGAAAGGTGAGGTTCACCATGTCATCGTCGTCGATGAGGAGCAGGTGGCGCGGCTCAGGTTCTGACATGGCGATCCAGTCGCCACGTTAAGCCGCCGCCGCGACTTGCGGTATCGGAAGACGACGCGAACTCGCATCGGAAATATCCGACATTAGCTGATCAATCCCTGCTTCAACGCGTAATGAACCAGCTCCGCGTTGTTCTTCACGGCGAGCTTCGCGAGGATGCGCGCGCGATGGGTGCTGACGGTTTTCACGCTGACGTTCAGCTCGTGCCCGATCTCGGTCAGTCCTTTGCCTGCGGCGATCATCTGAAAGACCTGGAACTCGCGGTCGGATAGGCGTTCGTGCGGGCGGTCGGAGGTCTCCGAGCCGATCTCGAACGCCAGGCGCTCGGCCATGGCCGGGCTGACGTACCGGCCGCCGGACGAGACTTTCATAATCGCGCCGACGAGCTGGTCGGGTGCGCTCTCCTTGCTCAGGTAGCCGGCCGCGCCCGCCTTGAGCAGTCGCGCCGCGTAGTGCTCCTCCGGCTGCATGCTCAGGATCAGCACCGGGAGCTTCGGCAGCTCGCTGTGAAGGTGCTTGAGGACTTCGAGTCCGTTGTCGCGGCCGAGGGCGAGGTCGAGCACGACGACGTCGAAGGGCTCATTGCGGACTTTTGTGAGCACTTCATCGCGATTGGCCGCTTCGCCGCTCACGACGATGTCTCGTTGCGTCTCCAGTACCCGCTTCAAGCCCTCGCGGACGATGGCATGGTCGTCAGCGATCAGAACGCGAATCACGAGGACACTCCCAGCGGAGCGCGGAGGCTGACGATCGTCCCCTTTCCGGGGACACCTTCGATGCGGAGATCGCCTCCGATCAGAGCCGCGCGCTCGCGCATTCCGACGAGTCCGTGAGCGTCCGACCTCGCGAGCTCCGGGGCAGTGATGCCGCTGCCGTTGTCGCGAACCTCGAGCACGACGGACTGCTCGTCCTGCCGCAAACGTATCTCGACGCGCGTCGCGGCCGCATGCCGCACGACATTCGTCAGCGCTTCCTGCAGGATTCGATAGATCACGATCGCCGTTTCGGGCGCCGGCTGAATCTCTTCCGGCCGGATCGACACCTCGCATTCGATCCCTGTCTGACTCAGGAAGTTCTCGGCCGCGAGCTGGACGGCGGCGGTGAGGCCGAAGTCGTCCAGCGCGGTCGGGCGGAGCTCGCCGGCGATGCGGCGGACGTCGCGGATGTTGCTGTCGATCAGGTCATTGATCCGGCGGATGTCGTTCACGGCGGCGTCTCTTGCGGCGGGAGGAAGCGATTGTGCGAGCGCGGCGACGTTCAGCTTGAGCGCCGTCAAGCCCTGCCCGAGTTCATCGTGGACCTCGCGCGCGATCCGCTTTCGCTCCTGTTCCTGAACGGAGATGAGACGTGACGAGAGCGAGCGGAGCTGCTCGCGCGATGCGAAGATCTCCGCCTCGTTGCGCCGCTGCGCGGTGACCTCGTCGGCGTAGAGAAGAACGAAGTCGGGAGGAACAAACGAGCAGGTGATGTCGTAGTCACCCGGCCTGGAAGTTCCCGGCGCCAAGTAGTTCAGCAGCTCGTCGCGAAGATAGCGCTGCTCGGCGAGCGCGCTGCGCATGATCTCCACGACCTGAGGCTGGTCGCGGAACATCTCCGCCGCAGACTTCCCGATGTAGGGCGCGAGTCCGCCGCCGGTCAGTTGCTCCGCGGCAGCGTTGTAGTCGACGAGGAGGAAATCGTCTGCGGCCCTTTGAAATGTGAATGTCGGCAGCGGCAGCCGTTGGTATTGCGCGCGGAACCGACGTTCGCTCTCTACCCTCTCCGCCTCGGCCTGCTGCTGACGGATCGAGGTGGCGAGAATATTCGCGAGCGACTGCAGGAAGTTGACGTCGTCGTCGGTGAACGTGCGCACCGTCGACTGATACGCGCCGAGGACTCCGTACGGCTCGCGGCCGGTGCGGATCGCGACGGTGGCGGCGCTTTGAACGCTATGCGTGCGCACGAGCGGCGAGCGGCTGAAGCGATGCTCGTCCTGGTAGTCGGCGACGACCACGGGCGTTCGTGACTCGAGGCTGTAGCCGTCCTGCCATTCCCGCGTTGCAGGCATCACGAACCGGCCGACCGGTTCGTGCCACCCGCGGCCGGCGCGCAATCCGAACACAGCGCCGTCGCGCAGGAGCTCGAGCACGGCTGCGCGTTCGACGCCGAGACATTCGACGACCAGCGCGACCGCTTCTTCGGCGAGCTCGTTGATTGGCCGCGAGGCCAGCGCCGACTGGCTGAGCCGCGCGACACCGGCCTGCTGCAGCGCGCGAACGCGGAGCTGTTCCTGAAACGCTTTTCGCTCGGTGATGTCGCGGACGATCATCGAGAACCCGGTTGTCCGTCCCGACGAATCGACAATGGCCGACACAACAGTCGTCGCCCAGAACGTCGATCCGTCCTTCGTGACGAGCCACTGCTCCTCGGCTGCCTCGCCGTCGCGATGGGCCCGGTCGAGCATCTCAGCCGGAGTGCGGCCTCCGATTCCCGGCGGGAAAAAAATTGAGAAGTGGCGGCCGAGGATCTCGTCGGATGTGTAGCCCTCGATGCGTTCCGCGCCGGCGTTCCAGCTGACGACCACGCCGTCGACGTTGAGCAGAAAGATCGCGAAGTCCCTCACCGCGTTGACGACCACGCGGAACGGCTCTTCACTCGCCCGCAGCGCGTCCGCGGCTTCGCGGCGGTGCGCCTCCTCGGCGCGATGTTTGTGCAGCGCGAGCTCG
Organism: Thermoanaerobaculia bacterium; assembly: GCA_036390755.1. Classification (GTDB taxonomy): domain Bacteria; phylum Acidobacteriota; class Thermoanaerobaculia; order Gp7-AA8; family Gp7-AA8; genus DASVHS01. The sequence continues at coordinate 8,216 of DASWBH010000137.1, read as the reverse complement.
ATCGTGCGATGGAGATCGTTTTCGTTGAATGGCTTCGCGAGGTAGCCGAATGGTTCGGCGGCCACTGCCCGCTTCAGCGTCGCCTCGTCGACATTCGCGGTGAGAAAGATCACCGGCGTGGGAGCGAGCAGATGGATCTGCTGCGCAGCCGCGATGCCGTCGACCGGACCTTTCAGCCGGATGTCCATGACGACGAGGTCGGGCTGGCCGCTCTCCGTCATCGCCACCGCTTCCGCCGCCGTTGACGCGACGCCGAGGACGTCGTAACCGAGCCGCATCAGGCCCTGCTCGATGTCCATCGCGACGACGCTCTCGTCCTCGACGACGAGGATGCGCGGCTTCTGCATCAGGTCTGCTCCCGCTTCTCTTCCCGGAAGGTGACTCGAAACGCGAGACCTTCCTGCGCGGAGATTTCGAGCTTGCCGTCGAGTTGGCGCACCAGAGTTTTCACGAGTCTCAGACCAAGCGTCTCGCTGCGCTCGATTCGTTCGGAATCGGCTCCGACTCCGTTGTCGGACACGGACAGCGCTACCTCGCCATCATGGCACGTCACGCTCACTCGGATCTCGCCGCTCCGTTCGGCGGGGAACGCGTGTTTCAGACTGTTCGTCACAAGCTCGTTGAGGATCAGCCCGCACGGAACCGCGGTGTCGACGCTGAGGAAGACCGGTTCCGGCGCGATCACGTGCAGCGCGACAGGTCCGTTCGCGAGTCCGAATGCGCTGAGCAGCAGAGCGGACAACGACCTCGCGTAGTCGGAGAAATCGATCCGCGCGAGATCGCCGGCGCGGTACAGCTTCTCGTGGACCAGCGCCATGGACTGGATCCGCTGCTGGCTCTCTGCGAACAACTGCCGGATCCGCGGCTCCTCGATGTTCCTCTCCTGCAGGCGCAGAAGGCTGGAGATCACCTGCAGATTGTTCTTCACGCGGTGGTGAATCTCTTTCAGCAGAGCTTCTTTCTCGCGCAGCGAAGCGGTGATCCGGCGCTCGGTCTCGCGGCTTTCTGTCGTGTCGCGGACGATGCTCGTGACGAGCGGTCCCTGCTCCGTCTCGAGCGGACTGAGACTGATCTCGACCGGGAACTCGGTGCCGTCCTTGCGGCGGCCGAGGAGCTCGCGGCCCAGGCCCATCGGGCGTTTGCGGGGGGCCTGCGAGTAGCGGTCGCGATCGCCCACGTGTTGCTCGCGGTAGCGCTCGGGCACGAGGATCTCGACAGGCTGCCCGAGAAGCTCCTCGCGCTTGTAGCCGAACATCGATTCCGTCAGTGAATTCACGATCGCGATCCGGCCCTGGCGATCGATGACGACCACGGCGTCCGGAGCCGATTCGAGAAAACCGCGGAACTTCTGTTCGGCGCGCGCTCGCTCGGTCAGGTCGCGGACGATGCTGATCACGTGCGTTCCTGCCGATGTCGTCAGGGGGCTGAGGCTGATCTCGACGGGGAACTCCGATCCGTCAAGGCGAACGCCGGTCAGCGCCTGCCCTGCGCCCATCGGCCGCGTTCGCGGCTCGTGGAGGTAGCGGCTTCTGTCCGTGACGTGAGTCTTGCGGAAGCGTTCCGGGACGAGGACCTCGATCGGCTGGCCGAGCATGCCGCCGGGCGGATATCCGAACATCGTCTCGGCGAGGCGGTTCGTCCGTGTGATGAGGCCGGTCTCGTCGACGACGACGATCGCGTCGGGAGCCGCCTCGAGAAAAACGGACAACCCGTAGTCGGCGATGGCGGCGACGGGCGGCCCCGGGGCGGTCCGCTCGGCGATAAGACGAGCTTTCTTGGGCATTTGTGCGATGGTAAGAATGCGTCTCCTGCGTGTCCAGTCGCGGCCGTGTCAGATAGTTCCGACAAGAGGGTGCAGAGGTTTTCGCAGTGAAACATTCGGCTTCTTCCGATAGCTGACTTTTCGACGTGCGGCTAACTTGTGCACATCACATCGCGAGGTGATCGAAAACACCGGAACGATGTGAGCAATCGGAAAGGAACACGGAAATGCCTAGCCCATACAACATCGCCCTCCAGGAACGCTGCACCAACTGCTCGATCCCGCGGACCGGCCGCTTCTGCGATCTGTCGGCGAGCACGATCGAGTCTCTCGACGCGATGAAATTCACGAGCGTGTATCCGAAGGGATCGCTGCTCTACGTCGAGGGCGAGAGCGCGCGCGGCGTGTTCATCCTGTGCAGCGGGAAGGTGAAGATGACGACGTCGTCGTCCGAGGGCAGGACGTTCATCGTCCGCATCGCCGAAGCCGGCGAGATGCTCGGCGCCAATTCCGCGATCCTGAACGCGCCGTACGAGGTCACCGCCGAGACGCTCGAGCCGTGTCAGATCGCCTCGGTCCGGCGCGACGACTTCCTCGCGCTCCTCAAACGCCATCCCGACGCGTGCATGCGCGTCGCGCAGCAGCTCAGCGACACGCTCCTGGCGGCGCAGCGCGAAATCCGCTCCCTCGGTCTGTCGCAGACGACCTCCGAGAAAGTCGCGAAGCTGATTCTCGGCTGGTGCGAGAAGGGCGATCCGACGGCGAACGGAATCCGGCTGAAGGTTCTGCTGACGCACGAAGAAATTGCGCAGATGGTCGGAACCACGCGCGAAACAGTCACTCGTGTGCTGAGCGATTTCAAACGTAAGAAAATCATCAATGTGAAAGGCTCGACGGTGTTCGTTCCTACGACCCGGGGACTCCAGGACATGGTCACCGTCTGAAGCGCGCGGGGTGGGTGGTGCTCGCCGGTGTGAGTCGTCTCTCTCCTCTCACACCGGCATTTTTTTCTTTCTACGCAGGCAGCGACACAGTGACGGTCGTACCTCTTCCGACAATGCTCTCCGCGTGGATCTCCCCTCCGTGCGCAATCACGAGGTTGCGCGCGATCGCGAGCCCGAGGCCTGATCCGCGCGAGTCGCGCCCTTTCTGAAAGCGCTCGAAGATTCGAGGCAGCTCTTCCGGCGGAATTCCACTGCCGTTGTCGCTCACTTTGATGACGAGCCCCTTCGACTGCATCGTCGCGCTGATCGACACGGTCCCGCCGGCGGGTGTGTGGCGCACGGCATTGGAAAGCAGATTGAGAAGCACCTCGCGGATGCGCAGCGGGTCGACGTCGATCGGCGGCAAGTCAGCCGGCACGTTCACCTTGATGCCCGGGCCGAAAGCCGCGGCGGCATCGCGAATCAGCTCCGCCGGCTCGACCATCTCCTTCCTCAGCTCCAGCGCTCCCGCCTCGGCATTGGCGATGGTGCGCAGATCCTCGACGAGGCGTGCGAGATGCTGCGTCTCCTCGAGCAATTCGGCGAGATGCTGGTCGTCGCGGGGGTAAACGCCGTCGATGAGACCTTCGACGCGGCCCTGCAGAATCGCGAGCGGCGTGCGCAGCTCGTGCGCGACGTCCGCCATCAGCTGGCGCCGCAACCGGTCCTGCTCGCGGAAGACGTGCGACATGCGCCGGATCGAAAACGAGAATCCGGCGATCAGCAGGAAGAAGACGAAGATCGCCAGCGCGACGATGACCCACACGAACTGTGGTGCGTGAATGAAGAGCGACTGCAGCGCGCCCGTGCCGATCGCTGCGAACACCAGCATCGCCGCGAACGCGCATCCCATCTGCCGGACGAACCGCGGCGGCCCGTAACGACCGTACGGGTAGCGGTAGCGCCGGGAGCGCGAGTGCCACTCGCGGCCGTACCAGTCCCACGGTCTCATGCGTCGGCGAACTTGTAGCCGATGCCGTACACGGTCTGCACGTAGTCGTCCCCGAGCTTGCGGCGGATGTTCTTGATGTGGGAGTCGATCGCGCGGTCAAACGACTCGGCCGACGAGCCGCGGATGGCGTCGAGGAGCTGCGTCCGCGTGAACACGCGGCCGGCATGGCGCGCCAGAGTGGCGACGATCTGAAACTCGGTCGGCGTGAGCTCGATCTCGCGCTCGCCGCGCGCGATGCTCATGCGCGCCACATCGATCGAGAGATCGCCGGCGCGGAACCGGTCCGCGTCGCCGGCGTGTTTTTCACTCCGGCGCAGCACGGCGCGCACGCGCGCCACGAGCTCGCGCGGGCTGAACGGCTTGGTCATGTAGTCGTCCGCGCCGATCTCGAGTCCCTTCAGGCGGTCGTCCTCCTGCACGCGCGCGGTGAGCATGATGATCGGGAGATCCGACTCGCGCCGGATCTCCCGCGCAACATCCATTCCGTCCATGCGCGGCAAGCCGAGGTCGAGGACGATGAGGTCGGGCCGGCGGGCGCGAAACTCGTCGAGCGCGCGCGCGCCGTCGACGGCCGTGATCACGTCGAAGCCGGCGAGCCGGAGGTAATCCGTCGCGATCTCCGCGATCTGCCGTTCGTCGTCGACGACGAGAATCGTCTTCAGACTTGCGCTCCGTCGCGCGGCTCCTGGTTCATGCGTTCATGAGCCTGGCGGTGCCACTCATCGAATCCGTAGCGGTAGCCGTGACGCCTCCGCCACCCTCCGCCCCAGAAGATTCCGCGAATGATGAGAAACCAGAACGCGAAGAAGAACAGCGGGAACAGGAAGAATCCGAAGCCCCACGGATGCCAGCCGTACGGATGCCACCCATAGTATGGATACGGGTACGGGCCGGCCGGGGCACCGGCGGGAGCGGGAGCGGCCACGATCTTGCCGCTCTGCTCGATCCCGCTGCTGACTCCAACGTTGTACGCGACTGCGCCGACGATCGCGGCGAACACGAGCGCCGCGACGATGACTGCCAAACCTCTGTTCATATCGTTTCCTCCCTTATTGCGAGGAAGATGCGGCGCGATTGTGGATTGAGTATGGACGGCCGCTCAGCGCGTCACGATCTGGAGAATGTTGCCGTCGGGGTCCTTGAACCATGCCGCTTTGAAGTTCCCCGCGACGTGGATGTCGCCTTTGACCGTGAGGCCGGGCAGGGCGTAGTGCTCGAAGGCGACGCCGCGCGATTTCAGAGTTCGCACGATCGCTTCGATGTCGCCGCCGACCGACCAGGTCGCCGCCGTCGCCTGGTTGGTTCCGGCGTACCGCGATTCATACACGAGCACCGATGACTTGCCGCTGCTGTACTGCGCCACGCTCGGTTCATTGCTCTCCATCGGCTTCAGGCCGAGCGTCTGTTCGTAGAACTTTCGCGCGACCTTCAGATCCTTCACGGCGATTGTGGCGATGGCGTCGTTGTCTCCGAACATCGTTGCCTCCTTATGATTTGCCGCGAGCCTTACGCGCCATCGCGACGAGCACGTTCCGCGCGTCATCGCGCGATCGCGCATCCAGTATCAGATCGCGTGACCCCGGGCAAGCGCGCCAGGCTCTAGGCGTGCGCCGGCTTCGACTCGCGCGGACGAAAATTGAGCGGATCACGGAGGTTCTGCAGCGTGCGGTAGTAGAAGAGCGCGGCCGGCCGCTCCGGTCCGGAGAAGCGGATCCGGCGGAGGAACTCGATCTCTTCGGCAGTGATGCCGGCGCTGAGCGTGGCGTCGCGGAAGAACGCGCGCAGCGCCGGGTCGTCGGCGAGCGGCTCTTCCTTCGCCCTCTGCTCGAAGCTGAACGAGCGCGTTGCGCCGCTCGAGAGTTGGATGGTGAGGTCGAAGTGGTGAAGGTCGAGGTCCCACGACCGAACCATCGAATCGATGAACGGGGAGTAGTCGCCGATGGACGCAGCCGGATCGCTGTCGAGCAGATCGATGAGGCGCACGCGCAACGCGCGGTAGCTGTGCTTGGCCGCCGTGGTCAAGGAGCGGAGCCACTTCTCGTCGCGAGCGTGGACGCGGGCCTCGTCGCGGATCACCTCGATCAGCGTGCGGGTGACGAGCTGCTCGACATAGCCGAACGGTTCCTTCTCGAAAATCGAGCGCATCACGCGCTGAGCGGCCGGCCGGCATTTGCGCAGAACGAGCTCGCGCATGGGACCGAGCCGAGGCTCCGGCGCCGCGCGCCAGGTTCGATCGACCATTTCGTGGTGCTGCAGGGCCGCCAGCCGGGCCAGCTCATCGCGCGGGACGCCGAGAAGACGGCTCATCTTGTCGTAGAGATCGGTGCGGTTGGGCAGGGGAGGGAGCTTCCTGCCGCCGAGGATCTGGGAAATGTACGACTCCGTGACTTCGGAGGCCGCAGCCAGCTCGCGCTGATCGAGACCGAGCTCTTCCAGACGTTGGCGGACGACGAATGCGAAATCCATGGCTTAACCAAGATGATTATACACCGCCGCAGATTTGTGTTGACATGAAATCATAACTGAACTAATCTAGTGAAGTCTTAGCACCCCTCCTTGGACAGTCCCGCCGTCTGAACCAAGCAGACACCAGGATTCTCACGATACTTGGGCTACCCAAAAGGAGCCAAAATGTTTGCTCGCAACGTAACGTTCAGCATCAAGCCCAACATGGATCGCGAAGTGGCAGTCAAGTTCGAGAAAGAAGTCCTTCCGATCCTGAGGAAGGCGAACGGTTTCCGCGACCAGATCACGCTCTCCCGCGATCACAATGAGATCGTCGGCATCTCCCTCTGGGAGAAGAAAGAAAACCTCGACGCGTACGCGAAGGACACCGATCCGCAGGTGGTGAAGATTCTCTCGCCCTTCTGCAACGGAACGCCCGAAGTGCGGACGTATGAAGTGACCTATACGACGACTCAGAAGCACGCTACGGTCTGAGACGTCGAATCCCGGCATGTCAAGAAGGAGCGGCGCAAGCCGCTCTTTTTTTGGCGGCGGCGGAACGCGGCGCCGAGCTCAGATCGCTGTTGAAGTTCGAAAGGAAAAAACCATGTCTTATCTATTAATCGTCATCATCGGCGCGGTTGCCGGATGGGTAACCGGGCAGGCAGTCAAGGGAAGCGACATGGGAGTCGGGATCGATTTCCTCGCCGGTGCGATCGGAGCGGTCGTGGCCGTTGTTCTCTTCCGGTTGCTCGGTCCGGCGGCTGCGAACGGATTGCTGATGAGCGCCACGGTGGCCATCATCGGCGCGATCGCTTCTCTCTTTGCGATGCGTCATTTCATGAAGGCGCGACTCGTCCCGGTCGCTCGCACGAGACGGCGCTAGGCCCCGCGGCAGTTAAGCGGTCGAACGGCTCAACGTCGCAGCATCACAAGAGCCACGGCCGCAATCGCGGCGGCGAGGAGCAGAAGCAGCCAGCCGGAGAGAGCCGGGATGCCACCGCCAGCCACGACGCCCGCCGCGCAAGCGGTCACGGCATTCGTGTCCAACGTCACGGCTCCGGTTCGCGCCAGCGCTCTGCCGGAAAGGTTCGCCCCTGTGTTCATCGTGATGCTCGCGAGCGCGAGGATGTTGCCGCCGAAGCTGGTGGTGGTGCCGAGGACCGCAGAGCTTCCGACCTGCCAGAACACGTTGCAGGTCGAACCGCCATTGACCACGATCACATTCGAGGCGCTCGCCGTCGTGAGCGTGCTTCCGATTTTGAAGATGAACTGCGCGTTGGGATTCCCCTGGGCATCGAGAATGAGAGTCCCGGTGAGCTGAGCGGAGGAATCGAAACAGTAGACGCCGGCGGTCAGCGTCTTGCCACCGAGGTCCTGGCCGGTGAGGTTCCCGGTACATGCGGCCCCGGCAGCCGCGTTGTAAGCGGTCGTGAGATCGGTCTGGGCCTGAATGGCCGCCGCGTCGTTGCTGTGGATCGATCCTCCGACGACGACGCCGGGAGGAAAGCCGGTCACTGCGCTGCCGGTGCTGACGCCCACGTTGCCGTTGACGACCGTGGCGCCCGTGTTCGTGACGGTCGAGCCGGCCAGAACGGCGAAGTTTCCGGCGGTGCCAAGGTTAACCACTGGAGTGATCACGCCCTGCGACACCTGCGCTCCGTCCGCAGCGGCCGCGAAAACGAGCGCAACGACGGCGACCGCCACAAAGAGATGTGTACGGCAATTTGCGAGACGGGCGAGCTGTGCTTCGATCATGAATGAGCCTCTTTCCTGGTTGGACACATTTGTGACCAAGAACCGAAGGTGCCTGACTGGGTGTCATACGGGCGCTAACTACGCCTGAATCGAAGGGAAGCGTCGATGCTCAGAACTGTGCAACTTCAGCGATGCGATCCAAGAATATTTGCCTTGTCATGGCGAGGCAAGCTATTTCTTATCAGGACATCGTCGTCCACGTCTCCGACAGACGCAGTTGCGTGACGCCTTCGGGCCACATCGAGACCGGCAGATAGAAGTACCCGTCGCCCAACCGCCGCGCCAACCGGCCGAGCTCGGACACGCTCCGGCACAG
>DASWBH010000136.1:0-4112 GCA_036390755.1 Thermoanaerobaculia bacterium | reverse complement strand
GAGTATCGATCAGACGTTCGGCGTCGCGCCGTCGCTGCACGTCGATCTGATCAAGAACGGCGCGCTCGCGTGGTCGCGGATCTTCGCGTCGAGCGACGTCGCCGTCATGAACAAGATCTACGTTCCGATGCGGCCGTATGCCCGAGCGGGCGAGCGCGTGACGCTGCGCTTGAGATCGCAGGGCATGGTCATCCGTCTGCTGAAAGCGGCGGCGGCAGGCGAAACGCCGCTCTACTACGGCCGGGTCACGATCCCGCTCGTGTTCGATCGGCAGTTCCGTGACGGCCGCATCTTCCGCAATCTCGCAGAAGTGCCCCGCTTCCACGCCGTGGCGCGAGTGCGGAAGCTGAACGCGGACGAATTCCTCGCGGCAAAGGACATCGACTTCGCCGGCGAAGCCGTCATTACCGATGATCCGGTGTTCCCGCCGGCGACGATCGCGTCCGACGCGCGCGTGCAGCTCCTCCGATATGCGCCCGCCGAGCAGCGAATCCGGGTCGAGGCATCTGCGCCTGTGTTCCTCGCGTCGTCCGAGAAACTGACGCCGGAGCTGCGCATCGATATCGACGGCAAACGCGCGCGGCCGATCGAAATCAACACGCTCTTCGCCGCCGTGATCGTCCCGGCGGGCAAGCACGAAGTCGTGTTCACGCGGCGCATCGGGCGCGGCTGGTGGCCGGCGGCAATCCTCGCCGCGCTCGCGATCATCGTGATCGGCGGACTCGAAATCGCTACTTCGGCACGGCGACGACGATGATCTGGTACGCGAAGAGCGATTTCCAGATCCGCGTCACGATCGTCAGCAGCCGTTCGCCCGCGCGCAGAAGCACCTCAGGCGCGAATCCGCCGACGATCAGCCGCAGCGGGACCGACGAGCCGCTCACCGCGACGATGCGGAAGCCGGCGTTCTCGATTTCGCGGCGGATCGTATTCACCGTGTAGAACCTCAGATGCGTATTGTCGAGAATGCCGCGCTCGCGGTACTCGAACACGCCGAACAGCAGGCCGAGGCGGACGGTGATGTTCGCGATGTTGGGAACTGAGACGAAGAGGTGCGCGCCTCGAGGCATGGACTCGCGAACGAGCCGCAGCAGCGCGGGCGCGTCGCGCAGATGTTCGATCACGTCCGCGACCACCACGGCGTCGATGTGCGGCGGCAGGCGTTTCAATCGTTCCAGATCGACGATCAGCGCCGCGTCGAAGCGCTCGTGCAGATCGCGGACGCAATCGACTTCGTACTCGATCCCGATCGTGCGCTTGAAGTGATCGCGGATTGCTGCGCCGAGCTCACCGCCGGCGGCGCCGAGGTCGAGGAGCACGCCGCCCGGTTTGGCGAAGCGGCGGATGAGGTTGATCAGAATTCGATGGCTGCTGCCTTCGAAATCCTTGAATGTGTAGACGTTCGGCATTCACGCGGACGAGACGGGCGCGCGCATTCTAGCGAACGTTGCCGACCGTGCCGATGTTTTTCAGACTGAACCCGAAATCGACAGCGAACTTGCCGTGCACGCCGCGGGCGTCGTAGATCAGGTATCGCCGCGGCGCGAGCGTGAGTCCGTAGCACGAGCCCGTCCAGCCCAGGACGTAGCGCTGCTCGAGGAAGTTGCCCTGCTTGGCGTCGTAGTTCACCTGGATGTCGCCGCGCAGCCGGTCGCGGACGATCCACGATCCGGTGTTGATGCGGAACTGGCTCGAGTCGCCGGAGTTGGTTTTCGGGTCCTTGAACGTCGCAAACCATGTCAGGCCGAGATATTTGTCGGCCTCCTTGCCGGTGCCGATGAGATTCGCGGAGAGGCTCGTCTGATCGATCTGGTGCGAGACGTTGCCGAAATTCGCGTTGGCGTCGACCGTGATCGACTGGTACGGATTCACGCGCAGCGTGGCGATCAGCGGCGTGAATTTGTTGTCCGTTCCCGGCGTGAAGCTCGATCCCGGCGATGAGCCGCCGGTCGCGTTCGTGAACGGCTTCGACAGGGACACGGTCTGCGTCAGCGAGAAGGACATCACCTCGCGCGCCGAGCCGCCGCCGGGTACCTCTTTGCCGGATGCATCTTTCGCCGGCGCCTCTTTTCCGATCAGACGCTGCGTCAGCGAGTACTCGACCGAGTCGCGGACGATCGGCAGGAACGGCGTGTCGACCGTGTCGAAGCGGATGATGCGATCCTGGTTCGTGACGTTGCTCGTGTAGATGTAGCGGAGCCGCGGCTCGATGACGTGCTTGAATCGGGTGAATCCGCCGAGGCTGTCGTTGAACACGCGCGAAAACGACGGCCCCACCATTTCGACCTGCCCCTGCGCGTAGTAGCGGTTCACGGCCTGGTCGTTCGTGGTCTGCGGCGCGGCCGGATTGTCGCCGGGATTGAGACCCGCGGAGTAGTACGTGTCGCGCATCGAGATCTGCGGCCGCAGCGACAGCCAGAGCGGAGTCCGCACCTGGAGCGAGAGCGTCGGGAAAAAGTCCGTGCGGAAGTAGTTCGTGTTCGACGTCGGCTGCAGCTCGCCGTTGAGCTGGCGCGTAAACGCGTCAGTCATCAAGTGAGAGGCCGACGACTCGAGCGAGAAGTACACGGGAGTGTTCAACACGTGCTGCGGGTACATCCGGAACTGGAACGACGGAAGCTGCTGGAAGCGCTGCTCGCGATCGGCGAGGATGATTTCGCGGCGGTCGGACAGGATGTTCAGCGAGTAGCGGGCGGTGTTCTTCGTCAGGTAGGCGGACGAGTAGATGTTCGACAGCGTGTGCAGCCGCGGGTCGTGCTCGTAGCGGCGGAAGAAGTCGAGGTCGGAGAAATGCTCGAGATCGATGACGCCGCGGAATCCTCCGGGCAGGTTGTCCTGCGCGTGCTGATAGCGGAAACGCCAGTGGAAAATCGGCCCGATCACGTTGGGCGTGCTGCTGTTGAGCTCCGGATGCGGATCGCGGACGACGAACGCGCTGAAGTCGCCGAGCTTGATGTTCGGCGACGGCACATAGCGGATGTTCACGCCGCCGCCGAAATAGCCAGTCGGACTGAGGTCGGCCGTGACCGTCGCGTCAGCCGAGTCGCCGAACGGCACGAAATACGCCGTCTCGAGCCGAGGGAAGTCGCCGAAGAACACCGCCCGCGGAATCAGGAAGCCCTGGCTGCGGTCGGACTTCGTCGGCCAGATCAGGGCCGGCGTCCAGAAGAGCGGCGATAAACGCGTGCGGAAGGAGACGTCGCGCATGTGTGCGTAGTCGTCCGGGATGATGCGCGCGCTGCGCACATGGATCGACCACGCCGGCCGGTCGAGATCGCACGACGTGAAGATGCCGTTCGTCATGACGTACGTGTCTTCGTCGACCTTCTCGATCTCGTCGCCGGAAAAGTACATCGCCGGCTCCATCGCGCCGGTCGCGTTGAAGAACGTCCCTGTTTTGCTATCGAGGTTGTAGATCGCGCGATTGGCGGTGAGCCGCGTCGGGCCCTGATCGATGATCACGTTCCCTTCCGCGTTGACGTCTTTCGTGCGCGGGTTGTACGTGACTTTGTTCGCGCGCAGCTTGATGTCCTGGTACTCGATGTGGACATCGCCTTCGAGGACGGCGTAATCCTCGCGCTCGGCTTCGATCCTGTGATCCTTGCCGCCGACGGTGATCTTCACCTCGCCGCCGCCGGGCTTCGGGCCGGGAATGAACTTGAACTTCGTCGTCGGTTTCTGCGCGATCAGCGGAGCGGAAAGGGCGAGAGCGAGCAGCGCAGCGACGATGCGCAGAGGCGAGCGTGTCACTGCGCGTGATTGTAGCCGACGCGTGACGAACGCAATCGTAACGAACGCTCGTCCCCAACGTCGAATCGCTTGCTGGCGTAACAACAGGAGTAGACCACGATGAGCCGCAGCGTTCGTTTCGGGATCCTGGTGCTCGCGTTGTTGTCGACCGCCCAGTTGCGCCAGCGTCCTCCGTTCGGGCTGCGCGGCGTGCACGCGAAGATCATCGAGTTCACGTCCGTGCCTCATGACTGGCCGCAGTTCAATTTCGATGCGCGCCACAGCGGATCGAACACGCTGGAGACGGAGATCAGCCCGGACACCGTCACAAGTCTGCAACTCCTCTTTCAAACGAAGCTGCCGGCAGTGAGCGACAGCGCTCC
>DASWBH010000135.1:0-7357 GCA_036390755.1 Thermoanaerobaculia bacterium | reverse complement strand
ATGAGCGGTATCAAACGGCCGGCGCCGCGCGCCGTCTGATCGAAGTCTCCGAATCGAAGATCGACACGATGCCGCCGGACGCGATCGAAGCCGCGGCGGCTGCGGTCGCAATCGTCGACGGTCTCGACGAAACCAATGCCGTGCTGCAGCTCTCCGGCGCGGCGTATCGCCAGCACGCCTACGCGCTGTTCTACACCGGCGAGTTCAATCGTGCCCTCGAATCGATAGAGGCCGCGCAACAGATTTTCGACCGCTGCATCGTCTCGGAGTACGAGGCCGCCCGCCTCGACATCGTGCGTGCACTCGTGTACCGCGGCCAGGAACGCTACAACGAAGCGATGGCGCTGGCACGGAAGAGTGCTGCCGTATTTCGCGCGTTCGGAGACCACCAGCGGCTTTCATCAGCGATCATGACCGAGGCTCTTCTTCTGAGCCATGCGCACGATTTCCGCAGCGCTTTAGATCTTCTGGAACGGCTCCAGCGGGAACTCGGCGAGGAACTCGATCTCGATACGTCCGCTCGTCTGATGCACAACATGGCCGTTTTTCGTTGGAAGGTGGGGCGCATCGCCGAGGCGATCCAAAGCTACCAGATCGCTGCGATGCTGTACGAAGAACTGGGCACGGTGACCGAAGCTGCGCGTGCTCGATACAGTATGGCCGAGCTGTTCGTTTCGCAGGGGAGAAACGCCGAAGCAAAGCAGCGGCTGTGCGACAGCATCGCGGAATTCGAAAATCTCGGAATGCAACACACCGCGGTCGTTGCCGGCTTGGAGTTGGCCGAGCTCGCGCTGATCGAGAACGATTTCGTAGAGGTGGAGAGACTCTGCAGTGCCGCTATCGAGCGGTTTCGTGCCGTCGGTATTGCAAACTCTGTCGATGCGCTAACCGCGCTGACGTTTCTCCGCGAAGCTGCCCAGCAACGTCGCGCGACCCGCGAGATCGTGTGGCACGTGAAGACGTACATCAGACGTCTGCCGGACGAGCCCGCTCTTCGATTCGCGCCGGCCCCGCTTCCGCCCGCCTAAAGAGTTTTTTTTGTCGGCCGGGTAGGGGTTTGCTGAGCCCAGTCACTCCCGAAAGGAGGCGTCCTTCATTTTCGGCTGAAAGAAGACACCGCCACGCTAGGAGGGTGTGTAATGAAACGTCGTGTATCGAAATCTATCGTCGCCATCGGATTCGCGCTGGCGCTCTCTCTCTCGACGCCATCGCTGTTCGCGGCGCAGCGCGCCGGCATCGGCGATCCGGATTTCGGAACGCGCATCGTCCGTATCGTCAAGGCCTTACTTGGCAAGTTCACGTTCGTCTCGAACAGCGACAACCTGGCCCCTCCGAAACCGTAACACCCGCTTCCCGTACAATTACCCGGCGTTCCAATCCTCTCTTGCAGGAGTTCACCGGGTAAATGCCTGACATTCTTGCAGTTCGCGACGTCGTCAAGACGTTTGGCGACGTCCGCGCTGTCGACGGCGTCTCCTTCTCCGTCCGTCGAGGCACCATCACGGGCCTTCTCGGGCGCAACGGCGCCGGTAAGACGACGACCATCCGCATGATCACCGGCATCTTCATGCCGGACTCAGGCGCAATCGAGTGGCGCGGTGGACAGAACGGGACCGCCTTCCGCGACCGGATCGGCTATCTGCCCGAAGAGCGCGGGCTCTACAAGCAGATGAAGATCATCGAGCTCCTCCTCTTCCTCGCCGAGATCAAGGGCCGGCGCGGACCGGAGGTGCGGAAGTCGATCGACCGCTGGATGGACCGCTTCGAGCTCGACGAGAAGCGCGACGCCAAGGTCGAACAGCTCTCCAAAGGCAACCAGCAGAAAGTGCAGCTCATCGCCACGCTGCTGCACGAGCCCGATCTGATCATCCTCGACGAGCCGCAGTCGGGACTCGATCCCGTCAACATGGTCCTCGTGCGCAACCTGCTTCGCGAGCTCCGCGACGAGGGCCGAACGATCCTGCTCTCGACGCACATGATGGGCGAGGCGGAGCGGATGGCCGACGACATCGTGCTGATCCACCGCGGGCGCGTCGTGCTCAACGGCGACATCGGCGAGGTGCGATCCTCGTTCGGCAAGAACACTCTCCACATCGACTTCGAAGGCGACGGCGCGTTCCTCGGAGAGTTGCCGGGAGTCCGCAAGGCGTCGGTCGTCAACAACAGCGCGGAGCTCAGCCTCGACGAGGGCAGCGACCCGCAGCGGATTCTCGAGGCGGCCATGCCGCGGCTGCGCATACGGAAGTTCGAGCTCGCCGCGCCATCGCTCGAAGAGATCTTCATCGACAAAGTCGGTCACGAGTCGGTCGCGGAGGTGGCGAAGTGAACAAGCTCATCGCGGTGTTCAAACGCGAGTACCTGGCCGGCGTGCGGCGGAAGATGTTCATCATCATGACGTTCCTGCTGCCGGTGCTGATGTCGGGGATGATGGTTCTTCCGAACCTCATGCTGATGCGCGGCCTCGGCCAGAAGAAGGTCGCCGTGCTGGACGGCACCGGCGCGCTGCGCGACACGTTCAGCAGCGCGGCGCCAATCACCACTGCACCGGCCGCGCGCGGAGGTCTTCGCGGACGCGATCTGCCGACCATGCTCAACATGCAGTACATCGACCGTCGCGGCGATCCCAACATCGACGCTACGGCGAAGGACTACCTCGCGAAATTGTCGACGACCGACAAAGCCCAACGGCTCGACGGCGTCTTCGTCATTCCGCCCGACACGCTCACGAACGGCGAGGTGCATCTGAAGTACTACAGCCGCTCGGCGACGGACTTCATCGCCCAGGAGCGCCTCAGCTCGATCACGAATCGCGCCGTCCAGAAAATGAGGCTGCAGTCGCGCGGGATCTCGTCGGACGAAGTCGACCGCATCACGAAACCGCTGAGCGTCGACTCGGTTCAGCTCTCCTCGACCGGCGAGCAGAAGAAGGGCGGCGCGGCGAATTTCATCATCGGCTTCATCATGACCGCGCTCCTGTTCATCCCGTCGTTCATGTACGGACTGGAGACGATGCGCGGCATCATCCAGGAAAAGACCGACCGCGTCGTCGAAGTGCTCGTGTCGTCGATGTCGCCGAACCAGCTCCTCATCGGCAAGATCCTCGGCGTCGCCGCGGTCGGGCTGACGCAGATCGGCGTCTGGATCCTCATGGCGATTCTCGTCGGGACGTTCGGCGCCGCCACTGCGGCGATGGCCGGCGAGAACGTGCTGCAGCTGCTCCGGCCGGCGACGTTCGTCTACTTCGCGATCTTCTTCATCCTCGCGTACCTGACGTATGTCTGCATCTACGCGATCGGCGGCGCGGTCTGCAATTCCGAGCGCGAGGCGCAGCAGCTCATCGCGCCGATCACGATGGTCATGATGCTGCCGTGGTTCCTGCTCGTCGGCATCATCACGAACCCCGACTCGAACCTGTCGGTGGGCTTCTCGCTCGCGCCGGTGTTCGGCCCGATCACGATGTACGTCCGGACGCTGGTGGCCGACCCGCCGATGTGGCACATCGTCCTGTCGATCCTGATCTCGATCGCGACGATCGTCGTGTTCTTCTGGGCCACGGCGAAGATCTTCCGCGTGGGCATCCTGTCGTACGGCAAGCGGCCGACGATTCCGGAGCTGTGGCGGTGGGTGAAGGTGGCGTAGGGGTTCCGGTCAGTTCGTCGGCGGCTCGAACCGTTTCGCCGGATCTACTTCTACTTCGCTCATGAAGAACTGCACGGCGGCGACGTCGGACGGAGTCAGCCGAGCGCCAACGCGCCGGAGCCAGTCGATCGCTTCGCAAGCCGTCACGGGCAACGCCTACCTCGTAAGATCGGCGCATATCGAGTGCGTGCGAGCGTTTGTAATAGTCGAGCGCGACGTCGAAAAGCCGCGACTTTGCGCACGCTGAGGCAAGGGCGTGATAGAGCGAGACTTGCTCGAGCTCATCGGCGCAGATCTCGGGCTGATGTACCTGCAGAGATTTGGGAGTACAGTAACACCTGATCTCATTGAAGCGGCGATCAAGAACAACGCTACGCCGAACGTCATCACCGGTATCCCGGCTCCGGCGCCCGGAAGCGCTCCAACGCCGAACCTGCTCTTGTACAGCTTCATCAGTAAGAGGCGCGCGTGTTGCGTGTAACGTATGGGTAATCGCTATCGAGTCCTGATCTGTGCCGTTCTAATTGCCTTGATGGCGGCGAGCGGTCGTTCCATCGACTATGAACGCAGACTCGTGCCGTTAGTTCCATTGAATTCTCTCGGCGCATTTGGATTTACTTGGTCGACCCATGCAGTCCTGATGTACGACGATGACGCACCGACGGTCGCCGGATTCTTTTACTTCGATTTACCACCGGCCGTGGCGTTCGGCCTGCCATTCGAACCTCAGATCTTTCCGACCGAGCCCGGTGAACCGCCGGGCTCGATCATTTACGTCGGACGAGGATCAACCGCTACGCATGTCGCTGCGTACATCGAGGCAACGAGCGCGGACAGAGTTCAACGAACAGCTTTGCCGATCATCCGGGAATCGGATTTTGCGAGCACTCCTCGGCATGTCCTGAACGCAAAACGTGACGCGCGCACGCGCCTCATGCTTCGGACGTATTCACTCGACCTGAACATGTCCGAGGCAGCAGTCCGAATAGTTGTGATGGCAAAGGATGCCGGACCGTCATTTCAGTGGAAGTCTGTGGTGGACCGCACGATCGAGCTCACGGTACAACAGAAGTTCACGGACCTCGGCGGACAGTCGTTCGCCATCAGGCCGCTCGCTGCCGAGACACCGTTGGGCGATATTGGCTCTGCCGCAGACGGCGCTCCGCTCCTGATCTCCGTTACGCCAGTCACACCGGGGCTTCACATATGGGCGTTTGTGTCGCAGACGAACAATGCGACGAATGAAGTGCAGTTGTTCTTGCCGGAATGACGACGAATCAGCTGTCCATCGTGTCCGCGGCCGAGCCCGCAACGGCGACGCCGAAACCGCCCGCACGCCGGCGGCGATCATCTTCACGAACGACGTGTTGTTCATGCCTGAGTAACGGAGCGCGCAAATGTCATGCTCACAGTTGGTCAAAGCGATCACACTGACAATCCTGTCGGTTCCTTGTTGTCTCGCCTCCGACACTCGTGTCCTCGTTCCGATCGTCGCGAACACGCCGATCGCAGGCGCGTATGGATCTCTGTGGATTACCTCTCTCGTCGTAAGGAATCGATCGGCAGCGCCGGTGCGCCTCAATCAGGTTGCAGTCGATTGTGACGGTGTTGCGCCTTGCGCGCAGGTAGCGTCCATTCTGCCGGGTGTCACATTCGAGCTGCAGCCAGTGCTCGAGACTGCCACCCCTGCTTCGATACTTTCAGCGGCAGAGGCACGCTGGACGATCTGGCGTTTACGTTGCGCGTTCAGGACCTGTCGCGCGAGTCTCAAACGTGGGGAACCGTTGTGCCGGTCGTGCGCGAATCGGAGTTCCACAAGGACGCTGTATTCCTGTTGAACGTGCCGGTAACGCCCGAGTTCCGGCAGACGCTCCGGATCTATTCGATGGATCCGGCAGCGACGACGGTTGCGGTGCGCGTCTTCGGAATTTCCGGATCACATCCTGAGGCGTTTCACGCTGCACCTGTCGATCCGATCCTCGGCCAGACTAGCGTTCCGCTCGTTCCAGGTATTCGGGACGGTGTGCCGGCCTTTGCGGTCGTGAACGACCTGTCGAGCATCGCGAACCTGAACGGCGCATCGCGCGTCGGAATCGAGGTCGATCACGCAGCTGCAGGTCCTCCGATCTGGGCCTTCGTTTCCGTCACCAACAACGAAACGCAGCACGTCACCGTGATCACCCCGGAGCGCCCCCCAACTCCTTGATATGATTCGCGTCCGCGTATGCAGATCCGGACGCTGAACGACATCTACACGTCCACCACCGCGATGTCCCGCCCGGCGGCCATGCAGGTGAAGAAGGGCGACCGCTGGGTCGACGTCACCCTTGACGACTTCCGCGACCGCGTCCGCTACTTCGCCACGGGCCTGCGCGTCCTCGGCGTCAAATCGGCCGACCGCGTGGCCATCCTCGCCGAGAACCGCCCGGAGTGGACGCTCGCCGACTTCGGCATCCTCGCCAACGGCGCCGTCACCGTTCCCGTCTACCCGACGCTCCTCGGCTGGCAGATCGAGTACATCCTCAACGACTCCGGCGCCGTCGCCGTCGTCGCCTCGACCGAGGAGCAGTTGCAGAAGCTGCTGGAGATCAGGCCGCACTGCCCGCACATCCACAACATCATCGTGTGCGATCCCCCGAACCGCACGCTGCTTCCCGGCGTGCTGACGTTCGCGCAGGTCGTCGAGAGCGGGCGCGCCGAAGAGGAGAAGGCGGGCCGCGCACGGTTCGACGAGCTGTTCAAACGCGCTAAGCCTGATGACCTCGCGACGCTCGTCTACACGTCCGGCACGACCGGCAATCCGAAGGGAGCGATGCTGACGCACGGCAACATCGCCAGCAACGTCCTCGCGACTGCCGCGCTCATCGAGCTCGAGCCCGGATGGATCGCCATGTCGATCCTTCCGCTGTCGCACATCCTCGAGCGCATGGCCGATTTTTTCTATCTGTACAAAGGCGTGACCATCGCCTACGCCGAGAACGTCAACAAGGTCGCCGACAACCTCGGCGAAGTGCGGCCGCACGTCTTTGCCGCAGTGCCGCGTCTGTTCGAGAAGATGCGGTCGCGGATCATGGACAACGTCGCCACGATGCCGCCCACGCGGCAGAAGCTTTTCAACTGGGCACTGCGAGTTGCCGAGAAGCGTCTGCCGTACCGCCTCGATCACAAGTCGATGCCGTTCCCGCTGAACGTGCAGTCGCTCATCGCCGACAAGCTCGTCTTCCACAAGATCCACGAGCGCCTCGGCGGTCGCGTGAAGTTCGTCATCTCCGGCGGCGCGCCGCTCTCAGCGGAGCTCGCGGCGTTCTTCATCGGCGCGGGCGTCGAGATCTTCGAAGGCTACGGCCTGACGGAAACCTCGCCGGTCATTGCGGTCAACACGCCTGCCAACCGCCGCGTCGGCACCGTCGGTCCGGTCATCCCCGGCGTCGAAGTGAAGATCGCTGAGGATGGGGAGATTCTGACGAGAGGGCCGCATGTGATGAAGGGTTACTGGAACAATCCCGAGGCGACTGCGCAGTCGATCGATTCGGACGGATGGTTCCACACCGGCGACATCGGCGAGCTCGACGCCGACGGATTCCTGAAAATCACCGACCGCAAGAAAGACATCATCATCAACGCCTACGGCAAGAACATCGCGCCGCAGCCGATCGAGGCGCTGCTCAAGAGCTCGCCGTACATCGGAACGCCCGTGCTGATCGGCGACCGCCGCAAA
>DASWBH010000134.1:0-2439 GCA_036390755.1 Thermoanaerobaculia bacterium | reverse complement strand
CGTTCCCGCCATCGGCGCCTCGGGCGCGATCGCCGGAGTCCTCGGCGCCTATCTGATTCTCTTCCCGAAGCAGCGCGTAACCACGCTCATCCCGATCTTCATCTTCATCACCATCCGCGAGATCCCCGCAGTCGTTCTCCTCGGCTTCTGGTTCGTGCTCCAGCTCTTCAGCGGAGTCGGCTCGCTCGGCGTGCAGGACGCGCAGAACACGGCGGGCGGGGTGGCGTACTTCGCGCACATCGGCGGATTCATCGCCGGGATGATCCTCATCGTGCTGATGGGCGGAACGCGACGCCGGCGGCCGCAGCCGGTGTTCGACTACGAAGGCTGGCGCTGAGCGCCGAAGTAGCGCTCGAGGTGATCCTGCGCCGTGCGGATCGCATCGGACGGACTGCGCAGCTCGCCGAACGCCTCGCGGTACACCGATGACACCCGCGGCAGGTTGCGTTCGCGCAATCCGTACAGCACCTCGCGCACCGCTTCGGCTTCAGCCGGAGTGAGGTCGGGACGCGCGACCTCGCGCTCGAGAATTGTCTGCGCGGCGCGAAGATCGGCGGGATCCGCGGCCGGGCTCATCGACGCCGGCGCGGTCGACGGAATCTGCTGCGTGACCCGAGGCTCGGCGAGCGGCGCGGGAGAGCCCATGTCGACGGAGCCGGGAAGCTCGCGAAGCTGCGGCGTGAACTTGCCCATCATCAGGTAGAGCTCTTTCTCGGTCGCGAAGTTGCCGACGAGGCGCGCCGACTTCGACAGCTCGAGATGCTCCGACTCCTGCAGCATGATGAAGGCCTTGGCGCGGTCCTCGAGCGTGATCCGCTTCGCATGGACCTTCCAGGCTGTCAGCGTGCCCTGGATGAAGCAGGCCTGGCCGGCGCGAACGCTCACGGCTTCGACGGTGACGTTCTCTTCGATGCGGATCGATCCGTTCGTCGACTCGATCTCGGAGTAGTTGCCGGAGTTCTGGATGACGAGATTGCCGGGGGTTTTGATGGAGAGCTGACCGTGATGGTTGAGTTTGATCTCGGTCCCACGAGGAATGATCATCGTGGGAAAGTTGGATTGGTCGGCGGCTGCACTCATGTCACACCCTCCTTCTCCCGATGAATGCCGGAGGCAGCGGATCGAAGTTCTTGTAGTCCTTCGAAGTGCGCGCGCGGATGAGCAGCGCGGCTTCGTTGTTCCACTCGTAGTTCAGGATGTAGATGCGCGGATCGATCGGCATGTACGTGCCGGCCACCTCGAGATCGCTGCGAACCTCGTAGTGAAGGTGCGAGTTGGTCGACCAGCCGGTCGAGCCGACGGTGGCGATGGTCTCGCCCTGTCGCAGCTGCTGCCCCGCGCTCACGCTGATCGTGTCGAGGTGGCCGTAGATCGTGATGAAGCGATTCGCATGATTGACGACGACGACATTGCCGAACCGCCACCAGTTGACGCTCTGCCGCAGCGGATAGCGGCCGGCGAAGGTGACCACGCCGTCAGCGGTGACGTAAACCGGAGTGCCGCGCGGCGCGGAGAGGTCGAGACCTTTGTGGAAGTCGGCGGCGCGCGTGAACGGCGAGGTGCGCATACCGAACGGCGATGTCAGGACGAACTGATCGGAGGGAACCGGCAGGATCGACGGCGTGTGCCGCACCATGTCGGTGTTCGCGCGCTCGTACTGCGCGAGCATGTCGAGCTGCTCCTGCAGGCGCTTCATCGCGTTCTTCAGCGCCATCTCGCGATGGCGCGCTTCGGTGAGCTGTTCGTTCGTCGATTCCTGTTTCTGCAGCGGCGTCGAGAATCCGCCGGTGCCGAGCGAGCGGTCGAGTCCGTAGACGGTGATGAGCTTCTCGACGCGGATGCGCTGATCTTCGAGCGTGCGCTCGAGCGAGGACATCTGCGTCACGTTTTCGCGCAGACGCTGCCGCTGGATCTCACGCTCCTGCCTCATCTGGTTGAGGTAGTTCGTCTTGTAGACGCGGCGGATCACCGTGGGAGCGGCGACCATCGACCCGATGACACCCGCGAGAACGGCCGTGAGCGCAGTGATTGCGATCAGCACGCGGCGGCGGTCAAAAAAGAGGTACCGCACACGGCGACGGATATCGCTTGGGTGAACCTGGATTTCGATCATGGCCGCTGTCCCGCCGCGACGCGACGGGGTCCATCAATATAACACGGCCGCTACCGGCGGATGTGACCGGCACTGCACAGGAAACCGTGCAGTCAGCGCGCTGCTGCCGGAGTCGTCCGTGACTCGCCGCGCATCGCCGACGCGATCACGACGCCGGCGCTGATCAGCACGATGTTCTTGATGATGTACTGCCCTTCCATCGACGGGGCGTAGAAAAGGCGCGTGAACGCTTCGTGGGGGAAGAACGCCAGCGGCGTCAGCGTGCCGAGCATCTGCAGAAACAGCAGGAGAAGCGTCGCCCGCAGGCATGCGCCGCAAATCAGTCC
>DASWBH010000133.1:0-12404 GCA_036390755.1 Thermoanaerobaculia bacterium | reverse complement strand
CTGCGCTTTCCGGTGAAGTCGCTCGAGCTCACGCTCGTTCCGATGGCGCTACTTGCCGGGTCGGGAGTCGCCGCGGCGACGGCTGCGGCGCGGCCGCTCGTGATTGCGGCCGTTGTCACCGCAGCGGCACTCGCCGTTCTCGCGATCACGTTCGCGATGTCGGACGCATTCCGCGCGACGCTGACGCGAGCGTTCTTCGTCGAATCTCTGCCGCGCGCGTCAGCGATGCTGCTGTCGCAAAGCTTCATTCACGCCGCGGTCGCCTCTGCGCTCTTCCTTCTCGCGATCGAATCGAGACGCGAATTCGCGATCGCCGCGCTGGTGCTCCTCGATCTCGCATTCGCCGGATGGCGCGTCAACCCGTACGCACCTCGCGAGCTTTTCGACACGCCGCCGCTCGCGGCGACGATCCGGTCGATCCTCACCGACCACGGAAAGCTCTATCGCACTCCCGATCCATACGTGCAGCGGCTGAACGTACCGGCGAACGAAAACGTGTGGCTGGCCTGGTGGGATCTTCAGCTCCTCAGCCGCTACACCGCGGCGACGTTCGGCATCCCGCTCGTCTTTCATGAGGACTACGACGGGCTCGCGCTCCTGCGCATGAAACGGATGACGGAAGGCCTGAGCACGATGCCGTGGACGAGGCGGCTGAACGTGCTCTCCGCTGCCGGCGCCACAGCGATCGTGACGCCCGACGCGATTCAGTCTCCACTCGTCGATGTCGTGAAAACGGTGCGCGGAGCGAGCGGCGCGCCGCTGTACGTCTACCGCAATCGCGCCTCGCGCCCGGCCCGATTCGCCGCAACTTCGGTCGTCATTCGCGACGACGCACAAGCGTTCTCGCGCCTCTCGTCGCTACCGTTCGACGCGAATACGGTGATCCTGAGCGACGGTATCGCCGCGGCTGGGCAGCCGCGCGTTCCGGCGACCGTCCGCATTGTCGGTCGCACCGATAACGAATGGTCGGCAGAAGTAGAAGCGCCGTGCGGCGGCTGGGTCGTCTTCGCGGAGACGTGGTTCCCCGGCTGGCGCGTCCGGGTCGACGGGGCCGAGCGCCCGCTCGTCCGGGCCGATGTGGCATTCTCGGCCGTCCAGGTTCCGGCCGGGCACCACATCGTCACGAAAACCTACCGCCCGATCCTTCCGCTCGCCGGGCTCGCCGGCTCGGTCCTCACCGCGCTCTTTCTGGCATTTTTCCGCTTCAATCAGTAGAATCCGCCGCTTCGACGGCGCGGAATTCACCGCAACTTCGAGTCGTTAATCGCAGTGCTCGCACCCATAGCTTAATTGGATAGAGCATCTGACTACGGATCAGAAGGTTGCAAGTTCGAGTCTTGCTGGGTGCACCAATCCGATCTTGAATCCTGACGGCGGGCACGATGCCCGCCGTTGTACTCTTTGACAGATGAGTCAAGCGCAGTGGATGGAAGAAGCATTTGCGCTTGCTGAAGAAGCGGGAGCGGAGGGCGAGATTCCGATCGGCGCAGTCGTCGTCGATCGCGACGGGACGATCATCGGCCGCGGCCGCAACCGCCGCCAGTCCGGCGATCCCCTCGGCCACGCCGAGATGTACGCGATCGCCGAAGCGGCGCGCGCGATCGGCGGGTGGCGGCTGGACGGGACGACGATGGTGGTCACGCTCGAGCCGTGCGCGATGTGCGCCGGCGCCCTCGTGAATGCACGCGTCGAGCGTCTGATCTTCGCCGCTCCCGATCCTAAAGCGGGCTTCTGCGGCTCGCTCGGCAATCTCGCGCAGGACCCGCGGCTGAATCACCGCCTCGAGGTCATCAGCGGCGTCGAAGAACAGCGCAGCCGCGACCTTCTTCAGCAGTTCTTCCGGACCCTGCGCACCCGAACGGAGAGGTGGCAGAGTGGTTGAACGCGGCGGTCTCGAAAACCGTTATACCTTTACGGGTATCGGGGGTTCGAATCCCCCCCTCTCCGCCAATCAACAGATCCCCGGGAGAGATGGCCGAGTGGCTTAAGGCGCACGCTTGGAAAGCGTGTGTACGTTAATCGCGTACCGTGGGTTCGAATCCCACTCTCTCCGCCATCGTCGGTGAATCATGCATGCCATCAGAGTTGAAAAGACCGGCGGCCCCGAAGTCCTTCAATATGTAGAAGTCGATACGTCGAAGCCCGGCGCCGGGCAGGCCCTCGTGCACGTCGAAGCGATCGGCATCAACTTCATCGACGTCTACCATCGCACCGGCCTCTACAAACTTCCGCTCCCATTCACGCCCGGTTCCGAAGCCGCTGGCGTCGTCGAGGCCAGCGGATCCAGCGATTTCAGGAAAGGCGATCGCGTCGCGTACGCGATGGTGCCTGGCGCATACGCCGAGTACACGCTCGTTCCTGCGGCGAAGCTCGTCAAACTGCCGGACGCGATCGACACACGCACGGCAGCTGCGGTGATGCTGCAGGGCATGACCGCGCACTACCTCGTCGCCAGCACGTTTCCGCTCAAAGCGGGCGACACGGCGCTCGTGCACGCGGCGGCGGGCGGCGTGGGCGGATTGCTCGTGCAGATGGCGAAGCAGCGCGGCGCGCGCGTGTTCGGCACCGCTTCGACGAAGAAGCTCGACATCGTTCGCGAGGATGGAGCCGACGCGACGATCGACTATACGAAGACCGATTTCGAAGCCGAGGTGATGAAGCTGACGAGTGGTGCGGGAGTGAACGTCGTGTACGACTCGGTCGGCAAGACGACGTTCGACAAGAGCCTCAACTGCGTTGCCCTGCGCGGTCTGCTCGCTCTGTTCGGTCAGTCCAGCGGTCCCGTTCCGCCGTTCGATCCCTCGCGTCTCGCAGCCAAAGGCGCGTACCTGACGCGGCCGAGCCTCGCGCATTACACGATCACGCGCGAGGAACTGCTGTGGCGCGCCAAAGAGCTCTTCGATTCCATCGCCTCCGGCGCGCTGAAAATCCGTATCGACAGCGAGTTTCCGCTCCGCGATGCCCGGAAAGCGCACGAGGCGCTCGAAAGCCGGAAGACGATCGGGAAGGTTCTCCTCATCCCGTGAGTTAGGGATAAAGTACCCGCCAGCAAACCCGCTCGGATGAGTCCGGGTCCTGTGCAGCAGGCGCACCGAACCTCGTCAGGTCCGGAAGGAAGCAGCGATAAGGTGCTTCACCTGCGTGACACAGTTCGGCCTGGGCTCTTCCGAGCGGGTTTGCGTTTAGACTTCCGACTCGCCCATGGCCTACCAGGCGCTCGCTCGTAAATACCGGCCTCAGTCGTTCCGCGACATCATCGGACAGGAGCCGACTGTCCGCACGCTGCAGAACGCGATCGAGCAGAAGCGGATCCATCACGCGTATCTCTTCTCCGGCGTCCGCGGCGTCGGCAAGACCACGCTCGCGCGCATCCTGGCGAAAGCGCTGAACTGCATCAAAGGGCCGACGACCGAGCCGTGCAACATCTGCTCGATGTGCGTCGAGATCACCGAGGGAATCGATCTCGATGTGAGGGAGATCGATGCGGCGACGTACACCGGCGTCGACAACATCCGCGACCTCCGCGAAGTCACGCAGTTCCACCCTGCGCGCGATCGCTACCGCATCTTCATCATCGACGAGGCGCACATGTTGTCCACGCCCGCGTGGAACGCATTGCTCAAGATCCTCGAGGAACCACCGCCGCACGTCGTGTTCATGTTCGCGACGACCGAAGTGCAGAAGGTTCTGCCGACGATTCTGTCGCGCGTGCAGAAGTTCGCGCTGCGCAAGATCACGCTCGAGGAGCTCATCGATCGTCTCGCGCAGATCTGCGAGTCGGAAGGGATCGAGGCCGACCGCGACGCGCTCGACATCATCGCCCGGCGCGGCGAAGGGAGCGTCCGCGATGCGCTCTCGATTCTCGACCAGATCATCGCCTTCAGCGGCCGCCGCGTTTCCGCTGCCGATGTGGCGACTGTCCTCGGGCTTTCCGACACCGGCTTCTTCGCGCGCGTGATTTCTCTGATCGCTGAAGGGAACCACGGCGCGATCCTCGACGCGCTGCAGGAAGCGGCGGAGAACGGACGCGACTTCAAGCTGCTGTACCGCGACGTGCTGAATTTCACGCGCAACCTGCTGCTGATCGCCGGCGGCGCGAACGAGGCGATGCTCTCCGCGTCCAGCGAGGACCTGACGGTCATGCGCACGGTCGCCGGGAAGTTTTCGTACACGGAACTGCTGCGCGTGGCGAATCTGCTGTTGCGAGACGACGAGACGGTGAACCGGGCGGAGCATCAGCGGCTCGCCGTCGAGATCGCGCTGCTGAAGGCTGCGACGTTCCCGCGGTTGCAGGAGGTGGAGCAAGTGCTGAGCGGGAGCGTGTCCACGACCGCCAGCCCCGCACCCGCGCCTCGTCCGCCGTCTACGGCAGGCAGAGCGCCCGGCGTGGACGCTTTCGTCGAGCGGCTCAAACAATCGCGTCCGCTCCTCGCCGGCTACATCGCGGGGGCGAAGAGCTCGCGCATTGAAGGCGATCGGATGATCTGGTCGTTCGAAGACCAGCACTTCGCGCAGCCCCTCGCCGACGCGAAGAGCACGCTCGAGGAGATCGCATCAGAGGTCTGCGGCCGGCCGATGCAGGTCGAGATCGAATCCGCCCAGGCCGGCGAGCGGGCGGCCGAGAAATCGCCGTTGCGCGAAGATCCCGTCCTCAAAGCATTCAACAAACACCTCGGCGCAGAAGTCATGCGGGAGAAACGATGAACATCAAGCAGCTGATGAAGCAGGCGCAGCAGATGCAGGAGCAGATGCAGCAGCGCCTGGCCACGATCGAAGTCGAAGGGAGCGCCGGCGGCGGAATGGTGAAAGCGAAAATGTCCGGCAGCAAGGAGCTCCTCTCCGTCACGATCGACAAGGAAGCAGTCGATCCGAACGACGTCGAGATGCTCCAGGACCTCGTCAAAGCCGCCGTCAACGAAGCCGCCCGCAAGGTCGACGAGGAGATGCAGAACCAGCTCGGAGGCATGCTGCCGCCCGGGATGAAGATGCCGATTTAGAGGGCCGGAGCGCGGAGGCGCTCTGCCCTCCGAACAAATGACAGCACCTCCTCTCGCCAATCTGATCAACGAACTGACGAAGTTGCCCGGCGTCGGCGGCAAGTCGGCCGCGCGGCTCGCCTACTACATCCTCAAGCGCCCCGCGTCGGAAGCGGAGTCGCTTGCGACGGCGATCCTGGATGTGAAGGCGAAGATCTTCCGCTGCTCGACGTGCAACAACATGACGGACATCGACCCCTGCGCGATCTGCTCCGATCCGCGCCGCGATCCGTCGGTCATCTGCGTCGTCGAAGAGGCGTTCAACATCCCGACCATCGAACAGACCCGCGACTTCAAGGGCCTCTACCACGTCCTGCTCGGCGCGCTGTCGCCGCTGAAGGGAATCGGACCGCAGGACATCGACGTCGCCGGACTGCTCAAACGCGTTCAAGGCGGCGCCGTGCGCGAGGTGATCGTGGCGACGAATCCGAACGTCGAAGGCGAGGCCACCGCGTCGTACATCGCGCAGCAGCTCCGGCCGGCCGGCGTGCGGACGACGCGTCTCGCGTTCGGTCTGCCGGTTGGCGGCGATCTCGAATACGCAGATCAAGTTACGATGGCCAAAGCGCTCGAGGGACGGCGCGAGATTTGACCGCTTCTGTGCTAAATTCTTCCGTCCCTGTGCGTTCGCGCACAATAATGAGAACAAATGGCGACTCCTGATCTCGTGATGTACGAGGAGGAGTACCAGCAGATCAAGGACACGCTCCACCGTCTGCAGGTCGACTCCAACGCGAAAATCGTTTTCCTGGTCGACAAGAACGGCCAGCAGATTGCTGCGTACGGCGACATGAAGGGTGTCGATGCGACCTCGCTCGCTTCTCTCACGGCAGGAAACGTCGCGGCCACCGACGGTCTGGCGAAGCTGATCGGCGAGAAAGAGTTCTCGATCCTCTTTCACGAAGGCGAGCGCGACAACATCCATATTTCGCTCGTCGCCCAGCGCGTCATCCTCGTCGTCATCTTCGACGAGAAGTCGTCCCTCGGACTCGTCCGGCTCCGAGTCAAGAAAGCGTCGCAGGAGCTCGAGCGCACATTCGAGCAGCTCATGAAGAAAGCCGAAGCCGACCGCGGAAACCTCGCGAGCAGGTTCGACTCGCCGTTCGCCGAGATCACCGACGAAGACATCGACAGTCTGTTTAGCGAATGACGTTCATCAATTACGCCGCTCGCGAGATCAACTGCAAGATCGTCTATTACGGTCCCGGACTCTGCGGTAAGACCACCAACCTTCAGTGGATCTATGACAAGACGAACCCTCAGGCGAAAGGGAAACTGATCTCGCTCGCGACCGAAACCGATCGCACCCTCTTCTTCGACTTTCTCCCGCTCGACCTCGGCACCGTCCGCGGATTCAAAACGCGATTTCATCTCTACACCGTCCCGGGCCAGGTCTTCTACGACGCATCGCGCAAGCTCATTCTCAAAGGCGTCGACGGAGTGATCTTCGTCGCCGACTCGCAGGAGGCGCGTATGGAGGCGAACGTCGAGTCGCTGCAGAACCTCGAGAAGAATCTCAGAGAGCAGGGCTACGAACTGAAAGCGATTCCATACGCGCTGCAGTTCAACAAGCGCGATCTGCCGACTGCGGTGCCGGCCGAGGAGATGTACCGTCAGCTCAACTTCAAGGGCGAGCCGACGTTTGAAGCGGTGGCCATGAGCGGGACCGGAGTGTTCGACACGCTGAAAGCGGTGGCGAAGCTGGTCCTCACGGAATTGAAGAAGAAGTGACGTGCGGAGACACGTCATCCTGAGCCGCCCGTTCGCTGCGCTCAGGGCAGGCTCCGACGGCGAAGGATCCGGGAGGTGGTACCGTTCCGCCGCCCAGATCCTTCGCGCTCTGCGGCGCTCAGGATGACACTCGCGTCATGGATCCGCGCTTCAGAACCCTCTACAACTCGCAGTACACGCAAGAGCGCTACGACTGGTACGAGCGGGAGCTCTCCCGCCGCCTGAACGCGACGTTCGAGTTCCGCCTCGCCGAAACGCCGCTGTTCGTCCCCGACGATTTCAAGTCGCGCGCCGTCACGGCTGCGAAGGACATCGTCGATCAGCTCTCGGATCCCGCGCGTCTTCAAAAAATGAAGCGCGCAATCCCGGACCGCTGGAACGTGCCGCGGATCGACGCGCTGCCGAACCTCACGCAGGTCGACTTTGCGGTCGTGTCCGAGAACGGCACGCTCGTCCCGAAGCTCATCGAGCTGCAGGGATTCCCGTCCCTCACCGCGCTGCAGGTCGTCCAGCGAGACGTCTGGACCGAGGCGATGCAGCCGATGCAAGGGTTGAATCTCGATTGGTCGTGCTGGTTTTCGGAACTGAACCGCGCACAATTCCTCGACCTCGCCCGGCGCACGATCGTCGGCGACAACGATCCGCGCGAAGTGATCCTCATGGACATCGATCCGCCGCGGCAGAAGACGTACGTCGATTTCGCCGCGACAAAGCTGCTGTTCGACGTCGATCCCGTCGATCCGACATCGCTGACGAAACGCGGCCGGCAACTCTTCCGCCGCGACGGCACGCGCGTGAAGCGCATCTACAACCGCGTCGTCTTCGATGAGCTGATCCGCAAGGAGATCCGGACGCCGTTCGACTATCGCGACGATCTCGACGTCGAGTGGGCGCCGCATCCGAACTGGTACTGGACGTGGTCGAAGTACTCGCTGCCGTTTCTCGATCATCCGGCCGTCCCGAAAGCGACGTTCGTGTCGGATCTCGAGCGAATCCCCGACAACCTGCACGATTACGTTCTCAAACCGTTGTTCTCGTTTGCCGGTGGCGGCGTCAACGTCGATCCGACCGCGACCGACATCGCCGCAATCCCGGCCGATCAGCGCGACGGATGGTGCGTCCAGGAGAAGATCGAGTACGCGCCGGCGCTGCAGGCCGTAGACGGCGGAGGCGTAAAGGTCGAGATCCGCATGATGTTCCTTCGGCCCGACGACGAAGCGAAGCCGATTCTCGCGCAGAACCTCGTGCGCCTGTCGCGCGGCAAGATGCTCGGCGTCGACTTCAACAAAGCGTTCACATGGGTTGGCTCGTCGGTCGGTCTGTCGCCGCATTCATGAGCGTCCCGGCGCGATAGAGCAGCCACAACGCGCCGAGTTGAACGACGTGGTAGATGTCGTTGTGGAACGCGATCGGCGCCTGCTGGACGGTCGCCGCGACAACCGAAACGGCCACGCTCGCGAGCACCCACCGCGACATCGGCGACCACTTGACGATCATCACGATCACGAGCAACAGCAACGAGACTCCGTAGTCGGCGATGACCCAGCCGAAGCTGTCATGGACCGTCATCCACGCCGCGTACGCGACGAAGATCGCGATCGCGACGACGCGCAGAAACGGCAGGAGAAGAAAGAGACTCGCCAGGCCGATCGAGTAGATGGTCAGCTTCCACCACATCTCGCCGCCAAAGCCGTGGAACGTGCCGCCGAATAACGAGCCGGCGGCGGTGAAGAAGAACGTGAGCGCCCACGACCGCACATTGCGCCGCCAGAGCAACACGCCGAACACGACCGACGCCGCGGCGTTGATGTAGTCGGTGGCTAAAGTGACCGGCTCGTTGATGCCCATAGTGTGCGCCACGGCACGTCAAATGCTTCGGCCGCTCACGTGCCGAAGAACGACGATCAGGACACCGCTGCGCGGTACATCCCGGCGCGCCCGACGATCAAGAAGATGCAGGCCGCCGCGGCCGAATGTAAAGCTTGCGACCTCTGGAAGACCGGCACGCAGACGGTGTTCGGTGAAGGGAAGCAGACTTCGACGGTGATGTTCGTCGGCGAGCAACCGGGCAACTCCGAGGATCTGGAGGGGAGGCCGTTCGTCGGACCTGCGGGCGGTCTTCTCGACAAAGCGCTCGTCGAAGCGGGCATCGACCGTTCGAAGGTCTACGTCACGAATGTCGTGAAACACTTCAAGTGGGAGCCGCGCGGCAAACGGCGCATTCACAAGAAGCCGAACGCGATCGAGATCCGCGCGTGCCGGCCATGGCTGGAAGCCGAGATCAGGACCGTCAAGCCGCGCGTCATCATCTGTCTCGGATCGACGGCTGCGCAGGCGGTCATCGGACCGAAGTTCAAGGTGTCGACGCAACGCGCAACGTTCGTGAAATCGCTGCTCGCGCCCTTTGTCACCGCAACGGTGCATCCGTCGTCGATTCTTCGCGCGCCGAGCGACGAAGCGCGGCACGCCGAGACCGAGCGCTTCATCGCGGATCTCAAGAAGATCAAGAAGGCTATCGAGGAGTGAGCGGCTGCGGCTCCCCCGCCTCGAACTCCTTCCACTCCTCCTCGGCCCTTCGCGCCAGGTCACCGAGGTGGGCGGCGGAGTAGCACTCGCGCCGTATGCGGAGCATGTCGAACGTCCAGGGAAAGTTCGGCTCCAGTTTGCGCAGCGAGGCGATCGTGCGCGGACCGCAACCCTCCGCCGCGTGCGCGATGGTCACGCGGTAGATCTTCCGCGTGTCCTCCCACTGCCCGGTGCTGAAAGGCTGATCGACGAGAGGGTATAGCCGCGACGCGTACCGGCGGTCGTAGCCGGCGAGTGTCGTCGCCGCGTCGAGCGCGCGTCCCATCACCCCTTCGTCGGCCCACGCGTCGTTGCGGTACCGGACGAACGAACGCCCGAGCGCGGCGAGAGATTCGTCGAAGCGGTTCTCGCGCAGCCGCACGCGTCCGATCAGCGCATCCGCTTCCGTCGGCTCGCCGGCTCGAAGTTGCTCGGCCAGTGGAATCGCATCTTCGCTTCCCTCCTGCGCGAGAACATCGGCGATGCGCACGAGCTCCGTGCTGTTCACCGGCGTGAAGGGCTGGCGCTGCCACTGCGACAGCGCGCCGACGAAATCGTTGCCGTCATACAGCTTCGTGAACTGCTCGCGCGTGCGGATCTGCTCGTCGCGCTCGAACGGCGACAGCTCGTACGTCGCGTCGTGCCAGCGATTCAGCTCGGCGAGGTGCCAGTCGACGAAACCACGAACACGCGAAGGATGGTTCGCGTTCATGCCGCGCGCGAAGTCGATGACCTGATTGAGGTCGAGCCGTCCGCGGTCCCCGACGGTTCGGGCGAATCCGAACTCGATGAGCGTCTTGTCGTCGGTGTTCAAGTCCGGCGTCGTTCCGAGCGCGACAGCGAGCTTGTCGTTGCCGACGTAGTTCGAGAAGAAGCCCTCCGCCGATTCGACACGCCACGCGAGGTGCATCGCGTCGTAGTACGCATCGCGCGAGAGCCGATGACGGATCATGTCGATGTCGTACAACAGCGGCTCGCGCGTGCCGACCAGCACGAGATCCGCCTCGGTCGTCCGCCATGTCTCGATGTACGGGAAAACCGTGCGTAGCGTGGCGTAGATCGTCTTGATCGTCGTCGTGTCGATGTCGTATGCCTGCACCCACTGCAGAAACATGCCGCCGCGATTCAGGCGCGCCGCCGCGGCGCGATAAAACTCCGCTGTGTAGAGGCTGGCGATGCCGGCGCGATACGGGTTCGACGGCTCTGAAAAAATGATGTCGTAGTGCTGCGGCGTCGTGAGCAGGATCTCGCGCGCATCGGCGATCCGCACGTGCACCTTTGGATTGCGCAACGCATCGTGGTTCACGCCGGCGTTGTCGCGCGCGACGCGCAGCACGGACGGCTCGAGCTCGACGACATCGACGCGCTCCATCGACGGAACGGTTGCGAGCCAGCCCGCCGTGCTGCCGGTGCCGAGGCCGATCACCAGAGAGCGGCGCGCATTCGGATGCACGATCGCGCCGATCATCCCCGCCATCACTTGCGTACCGGCGTCGCCGCGCGCGCTGCCGTCCGCCTTGCCATTCGTGATGAACACGCGGTCGTCCATGTCGAGGATCGCGATCGCGCTCTCGCGTCCGTCCGCGTCCCATCGCAACTGCCGCCTGCTTGCGTTGATCCACCCGCGGATGCCGTTGATCGTGTCGGGCATCGACGCGCGTCCGGCTCCGATGCCGGTGTGACGCCAGACCGCTGTCGGCCCGAGCGCGAAGATTCCGGCGATCGCTGCCGCCGCGATCAGCGCCGTGGTCGCCGACGCGACGAACTGACGATCGCGCGTCGCGAGCATTGCCGCCGCCAGACCGAGCGCGACCAGCAGAGACACGACAAGCCGCCAGCAGCCCGGCGCAGTGAGCAGCGGCAGCAGTCCGAAGCCGCCGGCGAGCGATCCGGCGATTGCGCCGGCAGTGTTCCACGCGTAGGCGAGGCCGACATCGCGCCCGACGTCCTCGCGTCCGGTTCCGAGGAGCGCGATGAGGATCGGGAACTGGATTCCGGCGATCAGGGCGGCCGGGAAGACGACGATCAGCGTCACGATCGACCAGCCGGCGACGTCGCCGCCGAAGCCGGTTTTGCCGAGGGCGCGCAGAAGATTCGTGAAGACAGCGAGCCGATCGCCGAGCGCAAAGGGGACGATCATCGCCAGCGCCTCGAGCGTGCACGTGATCGCGAACGCGCCGGCGGTCGGCGTTCCGCCGCCGCTCCAGAATGAGTACGCCGCACCGCCCAGGCCGATGCCGAGCAGCGCTGCGGCGAGGATCAGGCCGAACGTGAACGTCGTTCCGCCAAGGAGCGGCGTGAGGATGCGATACCAGACGAGCTCCATCAGCAGGAATGCGAAGCCGGAGACTGCGGAGGCGATCAGAACCGGGAGCGCGGAGGGCGGAGGGCGGAGCGCAGGACCATGTTCTCGTGCTTCGCTGCGCTCCGCGCTCTGCGCTCTGCCCACTGTGACGGCGATCGCGCCAACAATCACGTTCAAAGCAACGCCGCTCAGCAGGGTCCTTCGATTTCCGAGATGTTCCAATAGGTAGAACGTCGCGAGCAACGTTCCGGTGACGGCGCCGAGTGTATTCGTGCCGTAGAGCAGCGCGAGATTGCGCCGGCCGCGATCATCGCTCGTCTCCACCGCGCGCGCGGCGGCGGGCAGCGTGCCGCCCATCAGAAACGTCGGAATGCCGAGGACGAGCGCGGCAAGGATGAGGCGGACGATCGTCGCGCCCAGATTGCCGAGCGTCACGGATCCGCCGAGCGCGATGTAGAGCCTGCGCACGATCGCCAGCAGCAGGGGCGACAGCGCGGCGGACGTCGCGATGAGCAACTCGAGCGTGCCATACCAGCGCAGCGGCGCGTCGCGCAGGTCCGCGCGCTTGCCGAGGATCGCGCTGCCGAAACCGAGACCGCCCATGAAGATCGCCAGGACGGCCGCGGTGGCGTACGTCGACGCGCCGAAGATCAGGCGGAACTCGCGCAGCCAGGTCGTCTGATAGATCAGCGCCGAGACGCCCGAGCCGAAGAGCAGTGCGGCGGCCAGAGAGATCTTCGGCTTCATGTCGCGGCGCGTGGAGGATA
>DASWBH010000132.1:0-1818 GCA_036390755.1 Thermoanaerobaculia bacterium | reverse complement strand
TACTGTCTCGACGTCGAGACGTTCGTGGATTCGAACGCCGACGGCATCGGCGATTTCGAAGGTCTCTCGCGACGCCTCGACTACCTCGCCGGCCTCGGCATCACGTGCGTCTGGCTGATCCCGTTTCAGCCGTCGCCGAACCTCGACAACGGCTACGACATCACCGACTACTACGGCGTCGACTCGCGCCACGGCACCCTCGGCGACTTCGTCGATTTCACGCATCACGCCGACGAGCTCGGGATCAAAGTGATGATCGATCTCGTCATCAACCACACGTCCGACCAGCACCCGTGGTTCCAGTCGGCGCGCAAGAGCAAGTCCTCGCCATATCGCGACTGGTACGTCTGGTCGAAGAGGAAGCCGCCCGACGCGAACAGGGGAATGGTCTTCCCGGGCGTGCAGAAGACGACGTGGACTTACGACGACGTCGCGCGCGAGTACTACTTCCACCGCTTCTACGACTTTCAGCCCGACCTCAACACGTCCAATCCGCAGGTGCGCACCGAGATCCAGCGGATCATGGGCTTCTGGCTGCAGCTCGGCGTCTCGGGCTTCCGCGTCGACGCCGTGCCGTTCGTCATCCAGACGAAAGGCGCGAACAGGAAGCACGTGCCCGACTTCCAGATGATCCGCGACATGCGCGACTTCCTGCAGTGGCGCACGGGTAACGCCGTTCTTCTGGCCGAGGCGAATGTGCTGCCGGATCAGGACCTGTTCTATTTCGGGCAGGACGACGACCGGATGCACATGATGTTCAACTTCCTGGTCAATCAGAATCTTTTCTACGCGCTCGCATCGGGTGATGTGCGTCCGCTCGGCGCCGCGCTGCGGAAGACGAAGCGACGGCCACCGATGGGTCAATGGGCCCACTTCCTCCGCAACAACGATGAGCTCGACCTCGGACGCCTGACCGACGAACAGCGGCAGACGGTATTCGCTGCGATGGGGCCCGATCCATCGATGCAGCTGTACGGCCGCGGGATCCGGCGGCGGCTCGCGCCGATGCTGAACAACGACCGCCGAAGACTCGAGCTCGCGTACAGCGCGATGTTCACGCTGCCGGGAACGCCGGTCATTCGTTACGGCGACGAGATCGGGATGGGCGACAACATGAAACTGCCGGAGCGAACGGCGGCGCGCACGCCGATGCAGTGGTCGACAGAACCGTGCGGCGGGTTCACGCAGGCCGAGAAGCCGGTCATCCCGGTGATCGACGATCCGATCTACGGCTACGAGCGCGTCAACGAGGCGCAACAACGCCGCGATCCGGATTCGCTGCTGAACTGGACCGAGCGCATCATCCGCATGCGCAAAGAGTGTCCGGAGATCGGCTGGGGCGACTGGAAGATTCTCCCGACGCGCAGCAGCGCGGTGCTTGCGCTTCTGTACGAGTGGCGCGGCAACTCGGTGCTCGTGATGCACAACTTCGCCGGCGAACCACAGGCGGCGCTGGTCGACGTGGGCGAGGACACGCTGGTCAGCCTGCTCTCCGATGACCACAGCAAGAGCACGAGCGGCGTGCACCGGATCGCGCTCGACGCGCACGACTATCGTTGGTTCAGGGTGGGTGGGCTTGCGTACATCATGGAGAGAGAGCGGTAGCCGCGTGTCATTCCGAGCCGCGGAGACGGCGAGGAATCTGGGCGGGGGACGTGCGCCGCCCGCCGCCCAGAGTCCTCGCTTCGCTCGGAATGACAGAATGCATCCATGCTCGACGAGACGCGCATCCGTCTCGACGCCATCCACTTCGTCCGCGCGCTGCGCGAGCGGTGGGTTGCCGTCCCGGCGTCCGAGCTGCGCAACTTCCGCGTCCAT
>DASWBH010000131.1:0-7471 GCA_036390755.1 Thermoanaerobaculia bacterium | reverse complement strand
TGGCAGACGCTGCGGACTTAAAATCCGCTGCCCGGAAACGGGCGTGCCGGTTCGAGTCCGGCCGGAGGCACCAGCGAATCGCCACTCTTCCGTCGTGAATCTCGCTTACAATCTGCACAAGTTTCGCTGCAATGAAATTCGGGAGGGTGTGATGGGAACCTGCTGCTACTGCGGAACGAAATTCCCCAAAACACGAGCGACTCGCAAGTACTGCACGCCGCGGTGCAAGACGAACGCGTGTCTCGACCGGAAGCCGGCCCGGCTGCGCGCTGCCGACGTACAGGCGATCTACGAACTGCTGGCGGCTGAATTCGATTGTGCGGAAGCGTTGCAGGAGAGGCTGCGCGCCATCGTCGCGCCGCAGATGCCGCCGATTCCGCTCGACGGAAGCCGCGTGGTCATTCCGCGGCTGGATTGAGGTTTTCGGTTGTCGGTTCCCGGTTGTCGGGGACAACCCGGGAACTAAAAAAGGGCGCCCTTTGACAGGCGCCCTTTCGGGGTGGGGATGCTACGAACTAGCCCCCTCAGGTGTATTGGAACAATCCATTTGAAATTTGTACCTCCTCCCCCAAGAATTTCCGGCGGACCCGCAACAAGCGTCACGTCCATGGTCATGACCCACCTCGCCGGCGTCGCGGACCGGATCGACCGCTCCATCTCGCCCTGCGGTGGAAGGGAGGAGCGGGAACTTGTCTTTCAAAGAAACTGTTGGAGAAGGAAACAGCTAGCGAGGCCGTTTATTGCAGCCGCCGCCCTCCCCCTCATTTGCGTGCATGGATAGCATGATACGTTTTTCGTGCGAGATTGCAAAACGAAAATCGCACAAGATTCACACTGCGACCGCCGTGCCTGCGGCGAGAACGCGTATGCTACACTTCCCGATCCGTCGAGCCAATTGACATGAAACGACTTCTGCCATTTCTGGGTATTGCTGCTGCTCTGTGTTCAGGGGCCCTCCAAGGCGCCACAATCAACGGTAGTGTCAACTTTTTGACGAAGCGCGGGCAGCATCCGGTCGTCAATGAAACTCTGGTTTGGCTCGAGCCGGTTTCCCGCTCCGTCGCCCGCCGCCCGCCGGAATCGGCAGAGATGACGACGCGCAACAAGACTCTGATTCCTCACGTCCTGGCCGTTCCGGTCGGCTCGACCGTCACGTTTCCGAACCAGGATCCGATCTCTCACAATCTCTTCTCGCTCTCGAGCGCCAACGCCTTCGACCTCGGCCTCTATCGCAAGGGCGCCGGCAAGTCGGAGAAGTTCAACACCCCCGGCATCGTCAACGTCTACTGCAACGTGCACCCGAACATGTCCGCGGTCATCCATGTCATGGCGACGCCGTACTACACCTTCGCCGATCAGGAAGGCCACTACACGTTCGACGTTCCGCCGGGCCGCTATCGGCTGATCGCCTGGAACGAGCAGGGCGGCGAAGTCGAGTCGGATCTGGATGTGGCGGCCGGCGGCGTGAGCGGCCCCGTCGCATTGACGCTCGACAGCCGCAACTTCCGACTGAGCCAGCACATGGACAAGGTCGGAAAGCCGTACAAGGCTCCGGCCAAGGAATACTGATTGGTCGAGCCGGCGCGAACGGCGGTTCCTACGACGAGCGCCGAGATGCCGGCTGTGCCGGTGTACACCGTCGAAAAGGCGCGTGTACCGCTGTTCTTCAAGCTCTTCGGCCTGACGGCGCTGGTGATCGCGGCAGTGGTCGGACTCGCGGTCGCGATCACGATCGAGCGCGCGTCGACCGTCGCCCGCGAAACCGTCAATAAGTCGATCGCCGGCGCCACACGGCTGTTCGACGACCTCGCTCGCCAGCGGCTGGGACGGCTCGCCGCGCCGGTTCAGCTCCTCGGCAACGATCCGAACTTCTACGCATATCTGCGCGAGAACTACGTGAACGCGGCGAACGCGCCTCCCGTATCACCCGGCCGCACCGCCGGCGCCCAGCCCATCCTCGATCTGCCCAGCCTCAACGACCAGCTCGAGCAGCGCCGCCAGGCATTCGGCAGCGACGTGCTCGTGCTGCTCGACGACCAGGGCAAAGTCATCACGCGCACGGATCAGCCGAGCGTGACCGCCGCATCGGGCGAGGATTTGTATGAAGCGTCGCCGATGGTGCGCAAGATCATCGACGAGGCCCAGAGCAACGACGTCCGCGGCGTCATCCTCCTCGGACACCGCCTCTACCACGCCGCCGTCGCGCCCGTGGAAATCGGCACGCCCGGCGTTCGTATCGCGTATCTGCTCAATGCTTCGGCGATCGACGAGAACTT
Source organism: Thermoanaerobaculia bacterium (assembly GCA_036390755.1). GTDB lineage: Bacteria > Acidobacteriota > Thermoanaerobaculia > Gp7-AA8 > Gp7-AA8 > DASVHS01. The sequence continues at coordinate 5,195 of DASWBH010000131.1, read as the reverse complement.
CGCGAACAGCATCGCCGAGTCGACGAACGCCGACGTGCTGTTCGTCGCCGCGGGCAGCAACGCCGTGGTCCGCTCATCGGGCGCGCCGAGCTTCGGCATGCAGCAGATGCACGGCGTGGATGGAATCATCAGCAGCGGGAAACGCATGTCGCCGTCGACCCAGCAGATCGATCGCGGATCCTACGTCGTAACGGGTGAGCCTCTCCCGGCTCTGACTCAGCCGGTCGGTGCCGCGGCTCCGCCGGTCGGAGCGGCGGTGTTCCTCCGGTCGGTCGATCGGGAAATGATGCCGTTCCGCGAGATCGAGAATGCGCTCGTTGCCGGCGGCGGCGCTGCGCTGCTGCTGGCATTTGTCCTTTCATGGCTCATCACGAAGCGGATGACGCGTCCGATCGAACAGCTCGCGAAGATGGCGCAGGCGGTGACGGCCGGCGATTACAGCGTTCAGCCGCCCGTCGGGCCCGACGACGAAGTCGGAATCCTCGGCCGCGCGTTCGCGAAGATGATCTCGTCACTGCGCGACAAGGCCGAGCTCGAAGAGCTGTATCAGCAGATCTCCGCGCGGTCGGCGGAGCGCGACGTGCAACCGCGGCCCTGGCAGCCGCCGCGGCTCGACGACGGGACGATCATGGTGACGGACCTGCGCGGCCTGCCTACGACGATCAACGATCGCGACGCGACGAAGATCATCAACCAGGTCGTCAGGATCATGAAACTGCAGGAATCGGAAGTGATCCGGCAGGAAGGGGAGGTCCGCGAGATCGTCGGCCACCGCCTGATCAGCGTCTTTCGCGGCGAGCGCGGCATGACGCACGCGATCCGCGCGTGCCGTGCAATCAACGAGGAGCTGGCGACGCAGATGCCCCGCGAGGAGCTGGCGATCGGAGTCGGCATCGCTGCCGGCGAATTCGTGACCGGATCCATCGACCTGTCGCGCGAGAGTGGCGTGGCGTTCCTCGGCGATGCGCCGCTCATGGCGTCCCTCTTCGCGTGGCATGCACCGAGCGGCTACGCGTTCATCTCCTACGAAGCGGCGCAGGCCGCGGGCGGCGAGATCCTCGGCTCGGCAGGGCGCGACGAGCTGCGCGTGAGCTGGATTCCGGAGCCGGTCGTCGTCGCGTCGTTGCCGCTGGTCAGCGTCACGACAGCGATGATTCGCTCGATGGCCGGCGGCGGCACTGCGGCAATGGCCACGACGATGAAGCTCGACAGCGGCGAGCACGGACCGCTGGCGTCGCCGAGACCCACCACGACTGTCGATCTGCCCATCGGCGATCTCTTCGCCGGGCGCTATCGCATCGAGCAGGTCCTCGGCCGCGGCGGAATGGGCGTCGTATACAGAGCCATCGACACGCACCTCGACGAAGTCGTGGCCATCAAGACGCTGCCGGGCGACGTGATGCATCGCTCGCCCGAGGATCTGGAGAGATTCAAGCGCGAGATCCGCATGGCGCGCCGGATCACGCACCGCAACGTTCTGCGCACGTACGACTACGGCGAAGCGCAAGGCGTCTACTTCATCAGCATGGAGTTCGTGCGCGGCTACACGCTGGCCGAGCTGCTGACTGAAGCGGAAGCAAGGCAGCTCGCGCCGCGCGTCGTCATGGGCATCGCGCGCCAGATCTGCCGCGGTCTGCAGGCCGCACACGAGCAGGGAATCATCCATCGCGACATCAAGCCGCAGAACGTGCTGATCGACGCGAAGGGCGAAGTGAAGTTGATGGACTTCGGCATCGCGCGCATGAGCGAGGCTGCCGAGGCGATGACGCAGGCCGGATTGATCGTAGGAACGCCGCACTACATGAGCCCCGAGCAGGTGCAGGGCAAGCAGCTCGACCCGCGCAGCGATGTCTACTCGATCGGCATCCTGATTTACGAGATGCTCGCGGGCAAGCGTCCATTCGAATCGCCGTCGCTCACAGGCATTCTGACGTCGCACATCACCGAGACTCCGAAGCCGCTCGACGAGCTGCGGCCGGAGGTCGGCGAGCGCGTGAACGCGATCGTGATGCGCTGCCTCGCGAAAGATCCGAAGGCTCGGTACGCGGATGCCGGCGCACTGCTCGCGGACCTCGACACGGTGCAAAGCGCCGCCGCCGCGGCATAACGCAAGGAGGCAGGGTGGACCTCGTCGTCGGCGCCACAGGACTCCTCGGCTCCGAAATCTGCCGCCGCTTGCGTCACCGCGGGGAAGATGTCCGCGCGCTCGTTCGCAAGACCTCCGATGCCGCAAAGGTCGATGCGCTGAAAGACATCGGCTGCCACGTCGTCACGGGCGACCTTCAGGACCCTGCGTCGCTCGATCGCGCGTGCCACGGCGTCGAGGTCATCATCAGCACCGCGACGACCACCGTTTCCCGGCAGCCGCACGACTCGCTCGAGAAGACCGATCAGCAGGGGCAATTGAACCTGATCGATGCCGCCGAGCGGAACGACGTGAAGCGATTCGTGCTCGTCTCGTTTTCAGGGAATCTCGAGGTCGAGACGAACCTCCATCGCGCCAAGCGGACCGTCGAAGCGAAGCTGCGCGAGAGTGGCGTCGCGTACGCGATTCTCCGGCCGAGCTTTTTCATGGAAGTGTGGCTCTCGCCGATGCTCGGCTTCGATCCAGGCAATCGCAAAGTGCAGATCTTCGGCGCAGGCGATCGCCCCGTGAGCTTCATCTCGCTGTCTGATGTCGCAGAGTTCGCGGTTCGCGTGGCGGAGGGCGATGCCGGTGCGAATCAGACGATCGAGCTCGGAGGGCCCGAAGCGCTGACGCCGAACGAAGTCGTCTCGATCTTCGAGCAGGAGGCCGGCGCGCGATTCGACGTCACGCACGTTCCGGAAGAGAAGCTTCAGGACCAGCTCGCGAACGCGACGGACGAATACCAGAAGTCGTTCGCCGGCTTGATGCTCGGGGTGTGCGAAGGCGACGACGTCGACATGCAGGGCACGCTGAGGCGCATTCCCGTCACGCTGACTTCCGTCCTCGAGTACGCGCGCCGCGCGTCGGCGGGCGTGAACTAACGTTCTCTTCACCCGAGAACCGACAACCGAGAACGTTTTCTAGCTCTTCGAGTCGAACTGTGTCTTCGGCTTCGCGATTTCGCGCAGCCGATCGATCGCGAACATCTTCGGAACGTCTTTGCCTGCGAGAATCGCCTGGGCCGTCATATCGCCCACCGCCGGCGAGAGTTTGAAGCCGTGGCCCGAACCGCCGCCGACGATCCAGACGTTCTTCGCGTGCGGGTGCCGGTCCATGATCAGGTTGCCGTCAGGGCTGTTTTCGTACTGACAGACCTCAGCCGAGAGCAGGGGACCTTTTGCGATCTCCGGAAATCTCTCGGACAGAAACTGGCGCGCGCGCTCGATTCCGGCCTCGCTCGGCGTTCGCTTCGCGGTGGTCGGATCGATCGGCTCGCCGCGCGTGTCGTCCGCGATCTTGAACCATCGGCCGGCCGGGTCGGGAACGCCGTAGACGATCCGCTTCCCGAAGTCGATCCAGATCGGGAGATGGCTGGCCGTGTACCGATCCGATCCCTGCGGCGTTCCGAAGTAGTAGACCTCCTGCCGCGTCGGCCGGACTCCGTTGCCGACGACGTCGGGAAAGAGTTTGCCGAGCCACGGCCCGCAGGCGAAGACGTACGTATCGGCTTTCAGTTGCGATCCGTCGCCGAGCTGCAGAGGACCCATGGATCCGTTCGCGATTTTTCCCGGCTTGGCCGCGGCCGTGCGATACGTGCCGCCCGCTTTCTCCACTGCATCGCGCACGACGACGCACGCGTGACGTGCCGACAGCGCGCCGGCGCGGTGCTCGAACCACACGGATTTCACTCCGCTGAAATCGATTTGCGGATAGCGGCGTGCGGCATCCGCGACCGTGAGCTGATCGACGGGAAATCCGAGCTCGCGGAGGATCGGCACCGACGAGCGGACGTACGCGTCGTCGCCGCGATGCATCCAGAGGGCGCCCGTTTCGACGTAGAGGGGCTCGCCGCTCGACGCCGCGATCTTGTCCCACAGCTCGTACGAGCGCTTGACCATCTCGGGATAAATGCGATCCGCGCCGTAGATGGCGCGGATCACGCGCGTGCGTCCGCCGGAGCTCGATCGGGAGTTGCCGGGTCCCCATTCGTCGACGAGGACGACGTCTGCGCCCATGTTGAGGAGCTGCAGCGCCGTCCAGCCGCCGAAGGCGCCGGCGCCGACGACCGCAACTTTCGGCTTCGGGCCGGCGAACAGGGCGCGGCCGTCGATCTGCATCGCGATCGGAACGGCCGCGATTCCGGCGATGAACTTCCGTCGGGAAACGGTCATCAGAAATTGACCCGCGTGCTCACTCCGATCGTCCGCGGTTGATTGGTGAAGTAGCCGACGCGCGCGCGGAAGCCGCGCTCGCGATCGAGCGACAGCAGCGCGTGCTTATTCGTGAGGTTGTTGACGAACAACGCCGTGTCGAACTTTCCTCTGAGAACGCCAACGCGCGCATTGACGATGTTGTACGCCGGCAGGCGAGGATCGAACGTGAACGTGGTCTGCGTGAGCGGGCCGCCGATCGTGTTCTTTCCGAATGACGTCAGGTCGAGAACCGCCGGATTGCCGAGGTCTTCGTCGCCGACCTGCGTGAAGCGGTCGCCGACGTGCTGAAACGTGCCGGTGAGGTACCCGGCCAGGTTGTTGCTCGCGGTCCAGTGATAGGTCGCTGCGAGCGACGCCTGATCCTGCGGGACGCTCGGCATCCGCGCGCCGCTCCGAATCCCGGAGATGATGGTGACGACGCCCTTCGAGTCAGTGGAGGTAACGGTCGACCGCAGCTTCGAATCCGTGTGAGTCGCCGACAGGGCGAAGTCGAACTTCTCGCTAGGCGCCATGTCGACTTCCAGCTCTGCGCCGGCGCTGCGCGCCTTCGGCACGTTGAAGATCAGACGCGACGAGCACGAGCCCGCAGTCACCGTGGCCTGCAGGTCATTGATGTCCGCGTAGAACGCGGAGACATTCACCGAGCCCTTGCCGCCCATGACGCGATTCTTCGAGCCGACTTCGTAGTTCCACAGCGTCTCGTCTTTCCAGCTGTTATGACCGCTGAAGGTGACGAGGTCCGCGGGCGTGCAGAGGGTGACGTTCAACGGGTCGTTGATGCCGCCGAGCCGGAATCCCTTTGCCACCTGCGCATAGAGACGGGACGCATCGTTGATCTTGAAATTCGCCATCAC
>DASWBH010000130.1:0-13920 GCA_036390755.1 Thermoanaerobaculia bacterium | reverse complement strand
AAGTAGTCGGGCGGGATGCCCTGCTCGTCCGCATGCGCGCGCGCGTACGTCAGCGCGGCCTGCGCCGACTCCTTCATCACCTCGCCGAGCTGACCGGTCAGCGACAGCTTGCCCTTCCCGCGCACCGCCGTGGCCTCGATGAAGAGGATGTCGCCGCCGACCGCGGTCCAGGCCAGCCCCGTCGCCACTCCCACCTGATCGCGCTCCAGCAGCTCCTCGGCGAAATGCTTCATCGGCCCGAGGTACTTGTCGACGTTCGCGTCGGTGATGCGGTACTGCTGCTCGACCTTTCCCTCCGCCACCTGCACGGCGATCTTGCGGCAGATCGTGCCGATCTCACGCTCCATGTTGCGCAGGCCCGCTTCCTTCGTGTACCCGGTGATCACTTTCGTGATGCCGGAGTCCGTCCACACGACCGGCACGTCGCTGATCCCGTTCTCCTCCATCTGCTTCGGGATGATGTGCTGCTTGGCGATCATCAGCTTCTCTTCGTCGGTGTAGCCGGAGAGGCGGATGACTTCCATGCGGTCGAGGAAGGCCGGCTGGATCGTGTCGAGCACGTTGGCCGTGACGATGAACATGACGTTCGACAGGTCGTACGGAACGCCGAGGTAGTGGTCGCGGAAGGAGAAGTTCTGTTCGGGGTCGAGGACCTCGAGCAACGCCGACGACGGATCGCCGCGATAGTCGGCGCCGATCTTGTCGACCTCGTCGAGCATGAACACGGGGTTCGACGTCTGGGCCTGGTTGATGGCCTGGACGATGCGGCCGGGCAGTGCGCCAACGTAGGTGCGGCGGTGCCCGCGGATCTCGGCCTCGTCGCGCACGCCGCCGAGGGAGATGCGCACGAACTTGCGGTCGAGAGCGCGCGCGATGGAGCGGCCCAGTGAGGTCTTGCCGACGCCCGGAGGTCCGACGAAGCAAAGGATCGGGCCCTTCATCTTCGCGCCCTTCAGCTTGCGCACGGCCAGGTACTCGAGGATGCGCTCCTTGATCTTCTCGAGGTCGTAATGGTCCTCGTCGAGGATGGTGCGGGCGCGGCCGAGGTCGTGGTTGTCGGGGGACTGCACGCCCCACGGAAGGCCGGTCATCCAGTCGAGATACGTGCGGATGATCGACGTCTCGGCGGAATCGGGATGCGAGCGCTCCAGGCGCTTGATCTGCTTCTCGACTTCCTCGCGCGCCTCGGACGGGATCATCTTCTCTTCGATCTTCTTGCGGTAGTTGTCGACTTCCTCGGCCAGCTCTTCGCCTTCGCCGAGCTCGGACTGAATGGCCTTGAGCTGCTGGCGGAGGAAGTACTCGCGCTGGCTCTTGTTCATCTCGCCCTGCGCGGCGGTGGAGATCTCCTGCTGCATCGTGAGCAGATTGATCTCGCGCGTCAGGAGCTCGTTGACTCTCTTGAGGCGTTCGACGGGATCGATCGTCTCGAGGATGCCCTGCGCCTCTTCGAGTTTGAGATCGAGGTTCGACGCGGCGAGGTCGGTCAGTCGCGCCGGATCGTCGAGGTTCGCGGCGATGACCATGACCTCCGGCGAGATGTTCTTGCCGAGGGAGACGGCGCGGTCGAGGTTCTGTTTGACGGAGCGGATGAGCGCTTCCACTTCCAGCGGCCTGTCCTTGCCGGCCGGTTCTTCGATGCGCGTGATCTTCGCTTTGAAGACCGGCGCGGTCTGGATGAAGTAGTCGACGCGGGCGCGCGACAGTCCCTGCACGAGGATGCGGATGCGGCCATCGGGCAGCTTGAGCATCCGCATGATGATGGCCACGGTGCCGACGCGGTAGAGGTCCTCCTCGCCGGGGTCCTCGTTCTGAAAGTCCTTCTGCGCCGTGAGCATGATGACGCGGTTCTCGGCGAGCGCCTGGTCGACGGCATTGATCGACTTCTCGCGCGATACCGACAGCGGGACGATGATGAACGGGAAGATCACCAGGTCCTTCAGCGGGAGCACCGGCAGCACGTCCGGGATTTTTATTGCGTCGTCTTTCGCGGTTTCGTTCGCGTCAGTCATGTTGTCCTCTGGGGGAAGAACCTTGTACCACCCTCTGCAACTTCGGTGCTATTTCAAACGGTGCAATTCTTTGACAAAAGCGTCGACGTCCTCGAAGCGCCGGTACACCGACGCAAACCGGACATAAGCGACCGGATCGACGTCGCGCAGACGGTCCATGACCATGTGCCCGAGCGCCTGGCTGGAGATCTCGCGCTCGCCGGCGTCGTTCATCGAAGCTTCGATCGAGTCGGCCACGCGCTCGAGCTCCGCCTGCGGGACGGGACGCTTGCGGCAGGCCACCTGCAGCCCCCGCATCAGCTTCGCGCGGTCGTACGGCTCGCGGCGCTGATCGCGTTTGACGACCTGAAACGGAATCTGCTCGATCTTCTCGTAACTGGTGAAGCGCCGCCCGCAGGCGACGCACTCCCGCCGGCGCCGGATCACTTCGCCCTCACGGCTCTCGCGCGAGTCGACGACGCGGTCCTCCATGCTCGAGCAGAACGGGCAACGCATCGCGCGGCGGTATATCACGACTGCGGCGGCTTCGCTGCCACGTCGCGCCAGTGCAACCCTTCATGTGCAAACAACACCAGTCCCGTAACGAGCACGGGCAACGTGCCGACCACGTGAAAGAGCACCGCGGTCGCAACGGACGAATCGATATCGAAGCCGTAAAAATGCGTCAGCACGAGCTGACAGGCCTTGTGGAAGCCGCCGACGCCGCCGGGCGTCGGGATCGCCAGGCCGACCGTCGTGATGCCGCTGACGAAGATGCACGAGTCCCACGGCAGCGGGTGGTGCAGCGCGAGCACCGTAAATAGAAACTGCGTCGTCAGACAGATCCAGATTCCGGCGGTGCAGAGCAGAACGATCGCGAATGCGCGGCGGTGGCGCGTAATCTCGAGCGTTTGCACGAACCGGTCGAAGAAATTCATCCACGACTCACGAAAGCGCTTCGGCACGATGCGGCCGATCCATCCGTGGAACCGGCGAACCGTGCTGCGAAACAGGTAAAGCCCGGCGATGAAGAACGTCAGCACGAAGAGAAGTGCCGCCGATGTGATCGCACCGATCTTCACGACGAAGAACCATTCGTTCGACGAAAAGTCGTTCCAGCGCCGGAACGCGAAGACGAGGAACAGCAGCAGGATGCTGTACAGATCGACGACGCGCTCCATCAGCACGGTGCCGAGGGCGGCGGAGAAACGGACGTTGGTGCGGCGGACGAGCAGCGCGGGCCGCGCGACGTCCGAGGCGCGGATCGGCAGGATCGTCGAAAGCATGTAGCCGACTGTCGTCGCGAAGAACGTCGCGTAAACGGGCGGCGGGCGGTCAGGATCGAGCAGCATGCGCCAGCGTGCCGTGCGGAACAGCAGCGTCGCGAAGTTGGTCAGCAGGCCGACGGCGAGCCACGCGGGATTCGTCGACTTGAGAATGCGCCAGACATCCTGCAGGTTCGCGTTCTTGAGAAAGAGATAGAGGAAAAGAATCGTGACCGCGGCGATCGCCGCCACTTGCAGGGTGCGCTTCAACCTGCGCGCGTTCTACCATGAGGTAACAGGTAACGGGTAACAGGTAACCTGTTACCTACAACATGCTCAAGGTCTACACAAACTCGATCTTCCATCGCCACGACACCGGCGTGGGCCACCCGGAGTCGGCCCAGCGCCTCGACGCGGCGATGAACGGCGTCGATCGCGCCGGCGCGCAGAGTCGCGTCGTGCGCGATCTTCCGATACACGCCGACACCGGCCGCATCATCGCCAAGGTGCATTCCGAGGATTACGAGAGGGAGTTGGAGGATGCGTGCCGGGCCGGATACCGGCTCTTCCACTCGCTCGACAATCCGATCTCGTCGTCATCGTTCGCGGCGGCGCGCACCGCAGTTTCGACTTCGCTCGCCGCGGCGGAGGACATCTGGCAGCGCGGCGAGTCGCGCCGCGCGTTCGTCGTCGCGCGGCCGCCCGGTCATCACGCCGAGCGAGCCGAGGCGATGGGGTTCTGCTTCTTCAACACGATCGCGTGCGTCGCGGAATGGCTGCGCGAGCAGAAAGGCGTCGAGCGCGTCTTCATCTTCGACTTCGACGTGCACCACGGCAACGGGACGCAGTCACTGTTCGAGGAGCGCAACGACGTCTTCTACGCGTCGATGCACCGCTATCCGTTCTATCCGGGCACCGGTGCGGCCGACGAGATCGGCACCGGGAAGGGCCGCGGCTTCACGAAGAATCTTCCGTTCCCCGGCGGGTCGGGCGACGCTCAGTATCTGCGCGCGGTCGAAGACCAGGTCGTGCGCATCATTGATGATTACCGTCCGAACGCGATCCTCCTCTCCGCCGGCTTCGACGCCCACGTCCGCGACCCCCTCGGCGGCATGCACGTGACGGAGGAGGCGTACGGCGAGATCACGCGGCGCATCGTCGAGACCGCGGAGCGCCATTGCGCCGGGCGCGTGCTGTCGCTGCTGGAAGGCGGTTACGATATGGAAGGACTCGCGGCGAGCGTGGCCGAACACGTCGTCGCGCTGTCATAGCTGATGACGATCGATTACGGACATCCGCTCGGACCGGCTCCTCCGCCGCAGCGCGACCAGACGGGCTGCGGGACGATCGTGGCCGTCGGCTGCGCCGTCGTCCTCGCGATCGTCATCCTAACCATCGCCGTCGTCACAACGTTCTCGTTCCGCCTGGCCAAATCGTCGGAGGTGTACAGGCAAGCGCTGCAGCGCGCTGCGAACGACCCGCAGGTCATCGCGCTCCTCGGATCGCCCGTCGAGGCCCGGTGGTGGGTGAGCGGAGGCTTGCAGTTCTCGAGGGGAGAAGGCGGCCGCGCGCACTTTACGATTCCGCTCGAGGGCCCGAAAGGGCGCGCACGACTGCACGTTCGCGCGGTGCGCGAGCAGGCGAAGTGGCGGTTCACGATGTTGGAGGTAAGGCCGGAGAACGGCGGGGCGAGGATCGAGTTGTCGCCGTAACGAGGCAGAACGCGCTCTAGAGCTTCTTCGCGGCGAGTATCGCGGAGTACAGCGCTTCGAGGCGCGAGATCCGCAGGTCTTTCGAGAATCCGTTGATGACGTGCAGCCGAGCGTTGCGAGCGACGGCATTCGCGCGCGGACGGTTCTCGATCACATCGAGAATCGCGTTCGTCAACGCGGCGCGATCGCGCATCGGAATCAGCCAGCCGACATCCGCCGACGACACGAGCTCGCGATTGCCGCCGGCGTCCGTCGCGATCACCGGCTTCTGCATCGCCATCGCCTCGCGAATCGTGCCGGTGATGCCGGTGCCGGCCCACGATGCATCGACGACGAGATCGCAGGACGCGAGCACGTCGGGCATGTCCTCGCGATACTCGACCGGCGTGACGAATGACGAGACGCCGCGCTCTTGCGCGTAGCCGCGCACTTCATTCTTCTCGTCTTCGCTGCGACAGCCGATCAGCGCGAGATGGACGTCGGGTGTGCGCGGCACAACGTCGGCGACGGAGTCGACGAGCTCCTTCCACCCTTTCCAGTCGCGGACGCCGACCTGCCCGATCAGGAACTTGCCGGCGGGCAAATCCTTCTCGCGACGAAACGCAATCGGATCGTGTTTGGATGGATCGAAGTGCGCGACGTCCGTTCCCGCGTACACGACTTCGACTTTCGACGGCGGCAGCTTTCCGCTCGCGACGATCACGTTCTTGATCTGCTGGCAGACGGTGACCACGCGATCGACGCGGCGCGTGCGGTACTTGCCGCGATTCCACACGTCGAGCGGGAACGACACGCCGCGGTTGACGACGAACGCGCCGACGGGCGCGCGCAGCGTTGCAGCGAGCGCCACCGCGTGCGAGACGCCTTTGTGCACGTGAATGACGTCGGGACGGAGCTCTGCGATCAGCCGCCGCATCGCGAGCATGCTCGCCAGATCGAACTGATGGCGCATGCGCATCGGGCGGAAGCGGACGTCGTGCCCGGCTGCGCGGTTCTCGATCGCTGCGCCGGGACGGCTGACGATCGTCACGTCGTGTCCCCGCTCACGCAGACCCGTGGCGGCCTGGAACATCTGGTGCACCGAGCCGGTGTTGAACTGATTGAACTCCAGCACCTGGAAGATCCGCATCGTCGCGGTCGCGATTATCGCGATCCTCGCCTCCTGCACAACCGATCGAACGCGGCGCGGCTACATGCGAACAGTCGCGCAGACGCTCGAAGAACCGCCGCGGCCGGTTATCGTCGTTCCCGGCTTCGGCGTCACGCGGCTTCTCGATCCGGTGACGAATCGATACGTGTGGGGAACAGGACACGCGACGTTCCAGACGCGCTTCGCGGACGATCTCGATCTGCCCGTCGCAGCGGACGGAACGATCGGCCACGACCGTCTGATCCCGCGCGGCTACGTCGGCTCGCGCGGTCCGATCAACATCGGCTGGCAGCTCGAGGAAGGCCTGCGCAGATTCGGCCGCTACGTGCCGGACAGAACCGTCTACCCGTTCTATTACGACTGGCGCCTCAGCGCGCCCGAGAACGCGATGCGTCTGGGCGAGCTCGCCGATCGCATTCGCGGCAACGGCAAAGTCGACATCGTCACGCACTCCGCCGGCGCGATCGTCGCGCTGACGTACATCAAACTGCAGCGCGGCGGCGACGCCGTCGACCACCTCGTGCTCATCGCGCCGACGCAGCTCGGTGTCATCGACGCCTTTCGCGTGCTCGTGCGTCCGGAGCGATTCCTCCGCCGAACCTTCACGCCGGACATGGTCGAGACGTGGCCGTCCATCCCGGAGCTGCTTCCGGAGGACGGCCGTTTCCTCGTCGATGAAAGCGGGCGGACGACAGACTTCGACGCGTGGCGTCCGCAGAGCTGGCGATCGATCATTCACTCGACTCCTGCGTTCGAACGGTCCATCGTCGACGCACGCCGCTTCCGCGACGAGCTCCGCGCGGCCGCGATGCCGCCGAACGTGAGAGTGTCCGTGATCGCCGCCGACTGCGTCGCCACCGCCCGCCGCGCGCTCATGCGTTCGGATGGCTCGTTCGTCTTCTATCCCGGCGAGTTGCGCGGATCGGAGCGCTCGCTCGAGCGCGAGCTCTTCGAGGCCGGCGACGGAACGGTCCCGATCAGCAGCGCGCGAGCCGGAGCAGATGCGCTGCTGTTTTGCGACGGGCACCAGGGGATCGCCACCGACCCGGATGTGGTGCACACGGTGATCCGCACGCTGAGAGAGTGATCACGGCCGACAACCGACAACCGATAACCAGAAATGCAGTATCGTTCGCGCATGCGACGAATGAGCCTCGGAGTAGCCCTGTCCCTTCTTCTCGCCGTGAGCGCCATCGGCGCGGAACAGGTCACGTTCAAGTCCGCGGCCGGCGAGGCGCAGGGGTATCTCGCTTCGCCGGCAAACGACAAAGGCAAGCACCCCGCTGTGATCGTGATTCAGGAGTGGTGGGGCGTGAACGACTGGGTGAAAGATCAGGCGAAACGTTTCGCGGATCAGGGTTACGTCGCGCTGGCCGTCGACCTGTATCGCGGAAAGATCGCGACGACGCAGGACGAGGCGCACGAGCTCATGCGCGGGCTGCCCGAGGATCGGGCGATGGCCGATCTGAAGGGGGCGTTCCAGTACCTCGAGTCGCGCAAGGACGTCGACAAGAAACACATCGGCGTCATCGGCTGGTGCATGGGCGGCGGATATGCGCTCATGCTCGCGGAGGCCGAGCCGCGACTCGCCGCCGCCGTCATGAACTACGGCCATCTGATGACCGATCCGAAAACGATCCACGCGATCAAAGTCCCGCTCCTCGGCAACTTCGGCGAGGAGGACCGCGGCATTCCGGCGGCGGATGTGCGCGAGTTCGAGTCCACGCTCCACAAAGCCGGCAAGGCGGCCGACTTCAAGATTTATCCGGGCGCGGGACACGCGTTCATGAATCCGAACAACAAAGGCGGCTACGTCGAATCGGCCGCGTCCGATGCATGGACGCGGATCGATCGCTTCTTCGACCGCCACTTGCGTGGTAAAATTGCAAACTCTTGATTCCACACGAGATCAGGGTGACTTGGACTGACGGAGCCGCGCTTGCCGAAAGAGAAAGAGCCACCGCAGAAAGAACAGATGAAGGTCACGGACAAGCGGATATTCACGCCCGAGGGCGACATCCGCGAAGAGTTCCGTGAGCAGATGAAGCCCGGCGCAGCGCCACCACCGCCGGCGCCGGAGACGGCGGCGCCGCGCCCGGTCGAGACCAAGCCGGCCGAGCAGCCGAAGAAAGTCGAATCGAAACCGGCGGAGACGCGTCAGGCCACCACTCCGAATCCCGACCGCCGCGCCGCAACGGGCGATCGGCGGCGCACGATGGCCGATCGGGCCACGAATCCCGGCACACCGTTCACCGCCTTCCTCGAGCCGCTCATCGCCCAGGCTTACATGAGCCTCGGCATGCTGCCGAATCCATATCAGCCGCAGGCCAAACTCGATCCCAACGCGGCCCGGCAGATGATCGACATCCTTTCGTTGCTGCAGGAGAAGACGGCAGGAAACCTGACGCCGGAAGAAGATGAGTTCCTGAAGACGTATCTCGGCGAGTTGAAGCTGATGTACGTCAAGATCACCAAGACCCTCGCATGACATTCCGGCTCCTGGCCTGTGCGCTCGTTGCGGCTGTGCTGTGCGGCTCAGCACGCGCAGAACAGGTGCCGCCGCGCGACATCTTTCCGCAAGCCGCCAACGCCGCGCGCGAAGGAGACCTCGACACCGCGACCAAGAAGACGATCGAGATGATGGACACCGGGCGCTCGTACCAGCTGAAGCGTTATCCGGTGTACGCGGCTGCGGCCGCCGGCTTCGCTCGCCAGAGCATCGCCGACGGCAAGCGCGACGTCGCAACGTGGGCGCAGAAGACGGCCACGCAGCTCGATCCACGGTCGCCGGCGGTGTCGTTCAGCGCGGCGGATACGGCGGCGGAGAGCCGCAATCTCTCGCTGGCAATGTCGCCCATGCTCCGCGGATTCAGGCAGCTCTTCGCGAATTATCGAACGTCGGTGCTGAGCCGCGCCGATCTGCTCATCGTCCTTTCCCTCGCCATCGCCATCACCGCGATTGTGTTCGGCATTGCGCTGTTCATCCGGTACGGCCGGTCGATGGCGCACGACTTCCGGGAGATCCTCGCCAAGCGGATTCACGGCGGGGCCGTGTCGGTGCTCGCGTTCGCGCTTCTGTTCCTGCCGATCTTCGTCTGGCTCGGACCGATGTGGCTCGTCTTCTACTGGTTCGCGATCTTCTTCGGATACGCGAATGGGCGCGAGCGCGCGCTGATCGTCGTCCTCGGGCTCCTTTTCGCGTTGCTTCCGCTGGCCGGCGATTTCGCGGGCACGCTCGCCGGCGGGGTCGACAGCCCGGTCGTGATCTCGGCGATCTCGAGCGCAGAGAAGACGTATCAGCCCGAGGCGCTGCGGCGCATTCAGGAGCTGGTGAACATCGTCAACGACAATCCGACGCTGCACATCCTCCTGGGCAACATGTACGTGTTCGAAGGAAACGAGCAGCAGGCGGCGGATCACTACCAGCGCGCCATCCAGATCGGCGACGCCCCCGGCGCTCACGTGAACCTCGGCAACCTGCACTTCATGCAGAACGATTACGGAGCGGCGAGCACCGAGTACGCGGCCGCGCAGAAGCGCGACCCGAACATGGCCATCGCGTTCTACAACGACTCGGTCGCGAGCGGCGAGTTGTACCGCTTCGACGAGCAGGGACAGAAGCTCGAGCGCGCGAAGAAGATCGACCGCGATCTCGTCGAACAGCTGTCGCAGGCCGACGGTCCGCCGGCGCAGAAGCTCGCGATGTATAACCCGAAGCTGCGCGAGGCGTGGCAGGTCGCGCAGTCGATCGCGCGCCGGGGTGTGGCCCGCTCGCAGTTCGGCAATGCGGCGTACTTCGACCCGATCGTGAGCGCGGAGAATCCGGTCACGATCGGCGCGCTCGCGTCCGTGCTCCTCGCGATCGGAATCTGGCTGATACGGCGCGGCACCGGCTTCGCCGGCTCGTGCATCAAGTGCGGCCGCACGTTCTGCCATCGCTGCAAGTCCGGACGCGAGAGCGCGACGTATTGCACGCAGTGCATCCACATCTATCTGAAGCGCGACGGCGTTGCGCTTCAGACGAAGCGGAAGAAGCTCGACGAAGTTTCCGATCATTACACCGGCATGCTGCGGCGCAACCGGCTCTTCGCGACGTTCCTGCCCGGCTCGGCGCAGATGATCGAAGGACGGACGGAAACGGGCATGCTGGCGATGCTGCTCTTCTTCTTCTTCGTCTGGACGGCGGTGCTGGCCGGCCGTCTTGCGCCGGCGATCGGTCCGGTCGCGCTCACCGCGCAATCGGCCGTCCGCGTTGTGGCAATCGTTCTCGCGGTGATCACCTGGGCCCTGGCTTCGATTCCGGTTTATCGCCGGCGCGCGGTGGCGTGACGACATATGGCACTCGAAGGAACGCTGAGAGACTTCAGCCTCGCCGACATCTTCCAGCTCATCGGGCTGCAGAGGAAGACCGGCGTGCTGACGCTGCGAGGAAAAGACGACACGGTCACCGTGACGTTCCTCGACGGCAAAGTCGTCGGCGCCGACTCGCTCAACCGCCGCCTCGAAAACCGCCTCGGCAACGTGCTGATGAAGACCGGCACGCTGACGCAGGATCAACTCAACCGCGCCCTCGAAATCCAGCGCGAGACTCTCCAGCGCCTCGGCTTCATCCTCACGCACTACGGAATCATTTCGCAGCAGAAGCTGAAGGATGCACTGCAGCTGCAGATCATGCAGATCGTCTATCGGCTCTTCCGCTGGAAAGACGGCGACTACCAGTTCTCGCAGGAAACCACGATCGAGTACGACCGCGACAACGTCTCCCCGATCACCGCCGAGTCCATCCTGATGGAAGGCGCGCGAATGATGGACGAGTGGCCCATCATCGAGAAGCGCATCCGCTCGTACGACATGGTCTTCCGCAAGAAGCCCACCGAGCAGGAGATCGTGGTGGTCGGCGCGGACGAAGCCGACGAAGTCGAGTTCGACGGCGACTCCACACGTGCGCGGCGCGCCCGCGGAGGCGGCGACAAGATCCGCATCTCCCCCGACGAAAAAGCGGTCTACGACATGGTCGACGGCACGATGAAGGTCGGCGACATCGTCGAGATCAGCAAACTTTCCGAGTTCGACACGAACAAGGCGCTGTACGAGCTGCTCACGCGCGATCTCATCGAAGAGGTCCGCGGCAAGACGACGCGTGCGGTCATCGAGGCGACGCCCGTCGATGAAACCGAAGTTGCGGAGACTCCGGTGCCGCTGCCGCTCGTGGTCGTGCTCACGTTCCTCGCGCTCGCGTCGGTCGTGACTTCGGTCCGCAATCCGCTCAATCGACTCAGCCCGTTCAAGCGGCCGATGTCGGCGATCGGCACCATGCAGAAAGCGATCTCGATGGACCGCATCGAGCTGATCGGCCAGGCGATCGAGAAGTACAACGTGATGAACGGCCGGCTGCCGTCGCGGCTGACCGAGCTCGCGCCGCACTACATCACCGCGAACCTGCTCACCGACCCGTGGGGCAATCCGTACAAATACCTGCAGCGTCCGGAGCGGTATCTCGTCATCGGCTTCGCGCCGGATGGAAAAGCGGATACGGACTTGTTCCTCTCGCGCGCGATCGACACCGGCCCGGCCACGCCCGCGCAGACCACGAGGCCGGATACGGGCGGGATTCAATTGATCGATTAGTTGCCAGTAACTACTTTCAACTTTCCCGTCTCCAATCCAAAGTCCACCGGCGTCCGCGTCACGAACTCGCCGTCCGCGTACACGTCCAGCGGGCGCTCGCTCTCGAAGTGGAACTCCCGCCCCCGACCAGTCTCGACGAACGGTTTGCGGATGTGCGTTCCGTTGTATGCGAGCGGCAGCGTCAGCAGTAACTGCATGCGCGACGTGCGATGGACGATGCAGTAGTCGAGCACCCCGTCGTCGATCTGCGCTGCGGGCACGATGCGGATTCCGCTCCCGTACTGGCGCGTGTTGCCGACCGTCGCGAACATGATCTGTTCCTCGCGCGCGCCGTTCTCGGTTCGGATGCTCACCCGGTGCGGCGTGAATCGCGGCAGAACGCGCAGGATCGAGTACAGGTAGACGAGCGAGCCGCGCAGCATCTTCACGTTCTGCGCGTGCGCCGCGACTTCGGAGTCGAACCCGAGTCCGGCGACGCCGAGGTAGCGGGTGCCATTGGCGAGAGCGACGTCGACTTCGCGGATGCGGCCGTCGAGGGCAACATCGCAGGCGGCGCGCAGTTTTCGCGGCACGCCCGTCACGCGCGCGAAGTCATCGCCCGATCCGAGCGGAACGACGGCGAGGACGCCGTGTTCCAGATCGAAATCGCGAACGGCGAGGTGCACGGTCCCGTCGCCGCCGCAGATCACGACGCGGTCGAAACCGGCCGCGGAACTCACCGCCGCCGTTCTCGTCAGATCGGCAGGACTGGCGCTGGCGTGAACGTCGACGTCCGCGCCGCGCGAGATGAAGTAACGCACGATCTCGTCGATGTGGCGGCGGGCTTTGCCTCTTCCCGCAGCCGGGTTGAAGATCAGCTTCAGATGCACTTTGGTTCTCATGTTGCCAGAATGCGGGCCATGAAGTCGCTACGAACGTTGATCATCGTCTTCGCGCTTGCCCTCGCATGTAAGCCGTTCGCCGAAACGAAAGCCGTCGAGGCGCAGCAACGGCGGCCGCCCGAACCGCCGATTCCGCAGACGGTCAGCGCCGTCCGTCGCTCGCCTGTCGCGATCGTGGCGCACAACGCTCTGCCGTCGGTCGTGAACATCCAGACGGAGGCCACGATCCGCCGGCGCGAGGTCGACCCGCTCTTCGATCCGTTCGGAGTGTTCGGCGGCGATCGCACCTACACCTCGCAGTCGCTCGGATCGGGATTCATCTGGTCGAGCGACGGGATCATCGTCACGAACAACCACGTAGTCGAAGGCGCCTCGCGGATCACTGTGAACTTTCAGGACGGCACGCAGATCGGCGCGCAACTGATCGGCGTCGACCCCGACAGCGACGTCGCGGTGCTTCGCGTGGACAAGAAGAGCCTGCCCGCCGCGCCGATCGGCACGTCGTCCGATCTGCTCATCGGCGAGACCGTGGTCGCTGTCGGCAATCCGTTCGGACTCAGCGGCACCGTCACCACCGGCGTCGTCTCCGCCCTCGGCCGCTCCGTTCCGTCGAAAGAAGCGGGTCGCACGTTCACCGACTTCATCCAGACCGACGCGTCGATCAACCCCGGCAACTCCGGCGGTCCGCTGCTGAACATCGAAGGAAAGGTCATCGGAATCAACACGGCCATCTACGCGCAGGCGCAGGGCATCGGCTTCGCGATTCCGGTCGATCGCGCGAAGAAGGTCGTGCAGGACCTGCTGCGCTACGGCCAGGTGCACAGCGCGTGGATCGGCGCGGTGACCGCGACGCTGACGCCGGAAGAAGCGAAGCGGCTCGACCTGCGCGCGAGTCGCGGCGCGATCGTCGCGCGCGTGTTCAGCGGGTCCCCGGCGCAGACCGCCGGCATCAAGCCCGGCGACGTGATCACGTCCGTCGACGGAAAGCCGGTCGACTCGCGCGAGGCATTCTCGACGTTCACGGCCACCGCCGCATCCGGCCAGCCGATCTCGCTCGTGGTATCGCGCAACGGCACGCCGCGAACCGTGCAGCTGCGCCCGGCCGATCCGCCGGGCGGACTGGGGCTGCGCATCCTCGAAGAAGTCGCGGGGCTGCGCGCCGCCGATGATTCGCGCAACGTGATCATCGACGACGTGATCAGCGGCTCGCGCAGCGACCAGATCGGGTTGGCGCGCGGCGACATCATCGTCGGGGTGAACGGAAACGAAGTGCACTCGACGCGCGAGCTGAAC
>DASWBH010000129.1:0-3590 GCA_036390755.1 Thermoanaerobaculia bacterium | reverse complement strand
TTCTCGCAGCGCTTCGCGTGTGGCGCCGCGGCTTCGACGAGATCGGCATTTCCGCGTTGATCGCCGCCGCGCTGTTCGCCGCGTCTGCGCTGATTGCACCGGCCCCGCTCGCTCCGGTCTATCGCTGGTGGATGCACCTGGCCGAAGCGCTGGCCTGGGTCAACACGCGAGTCCTGCTCATCATCATCTTCTATCTCGTCGTGACACCCGTCGGACTCGTCATGCGCCTGGCCCGCCGCGCGCCGCTCGACACGGCGAAGAAAGACTCGTACTGGACAGAACCGCCGCGAAGCTCGTACGGTGACAAGCACTACGAGAAACAGTTCTGATGACTGAGCTGATCAGAGAGTTCTACCAGTACATCCGCGAGCGGAAAAAGCTATGGATGCTGCCGATCATCCTGATCCTGCTGTTGCTCTCGGGGATCATCACGCTGACCGCGGGCTCCGCTCTGGCGCCGTTCATCTATTCTCTCTTCTGATGCGCGGGCGCGCCGCACTCTTCTTCGCGATCTTCGTCGTCTTCTCGATCCTCCTCGCTTTCGCGGCCGGCGAGGTCTTCGTCCGGGTCCTCGGCCGCTACGACTCCAGCGGCACGTTCTACTTTCGCGACAAGCCGATCCCGCCGTACGCGCTGCCGGTCGCGCAGGCGCGTCAACTCATCGACGAGTACCTTCACAACCAAACCGGCTACATGGCGTACGACCCGGACCTCGGATGGACGAACCGTCCGCATTCGTGCACGGCCGACAACAAGTACTGCGCGAACGCAGACGGCCTGCGCTCCGATCGAGAGTACGGCCGGAAGATTTCTCCCGGCGTTCTCCGCGTCTCGCTCTTCGGCGACTCGTTCATTCACGGCCACGACGTCGAGCTGGCCGGCAGTCTGGCGCCGCAACTCGAGAAGGGACTGGCGGCGCGCGGCGTCACGGCCGAGGCGCTGAATTTCGGCGTGGGCGGGTTCGGAATCGATCAGGCGTATATCCACTACTCCCGTGACGGATCGAAGTTCGAGTCGGACGTCATCGTCGAAGGCCTGCAGCTCGAGAACGTCGCGCGCCATCTCATGGTGTTCCGGCTCATCGCGTATCCGCAGTCGAAGATCCCGTTTTCGAAGCCACGCTTCTACTTCGAGGGACCATCGATGCTCGTCGCGAACCGGCCGACGGTCGCGCCGGACAGCGTTCCGGCCGTGCTCGCGCGTTTCGATCGTTCGCCGCTGCGGCGCTTCGAATTCTTCTACACTGACAAGTACCGTCCGTACTGGTGGAGAAAGAGTCGTCTGCTTGCGGTGCTCGAAGCGTGGCGGCATCCGGATGACTCGCGCGACGTGATGCGCCCGGACGGCGAAGGCATGCAGCTGACGCTGGCGATTCTCGATCGGTTCAAGAACGACGTTGCCGTGACCGGCAAGCCGTTTCTGCTCGTCTATCTGCCGCTGAAGGGAAACCTCGCGGCACAGCTGCGCGGCGAGAAGGATCCGTGGGAGCCGTACGTGGCGTTGTTCCGCCGCGATTTCCAGATCGTCGATCCCACGCCGCGGCTGCTCGAGATCGCGCGGCGCAAAGGCGTCGACGCAGTAGCGCCCGGTCACTACTCTGCCGACGGAAATCGCGCCGTCGCCGAAACGCTCGCCGACGCGATCGTGAAATTGAGGAGCACCAGATGATCGACAAGAACATCGGTTTCATCGGCGCCGGGAACATGGCCGAGGCGATGATCCGCGGTTTGCTGCGGGGAGGAGATTTCGAGAAGGGACAGATCTCGGCCTCAGGCCCGCGCGAAGAGCGCATGAAGCAGTTGCGCGAGAAATTCGGCATCAACGCCACCACCGACAACGCCGTGCCCGCGGCGGCGGAGATCGTCGTGCTCTCGGTGAAGCCACAGATCCTCTCGCGCGTGCTCGACCAGATCGGCAGCGTGATCAGCCCTGAAGCGCTCGTGATCTCGATCGCCGCCGGCGTTCCTGTGGCAGCGATTCAGAGCCGCCTCGCCACCGGCACCCGCGTCGTTCGGGCGATGCCGAACACGCCCGCGCTCGTCGATGCGGCCGCGACGGCGATTGCGCGCGGCGAGTACGCGCGCGAGTCCGACCTCGACGACGCGCGGCGCATCTTCGACGCGATCGGCATCACCGTCACGCTCGAGGAATCGCTGATGGACGCGGTCACAGGCTTGTCCGGCTCCGGACCGGCCTACGTCTTCCTCATTCTCGAGGCGCTGAGCGACGCCGGCGTCAAAGTCGGCCTCTCCCGCCGCACCTCTCAGCTCCTCGCCGCACAGACGGTCCTCGGGTCGGCGAAGCTGCTGCTCGAAACGAACGAACATCCCGGCATGCTCAAGGACATGGTCACGTCGCCGGGCGGGACGGCCATCACGGGATTGCACACGCTCGAGCACGGCGGTGTGCGCACGACGCTGATGAATGCCGTGGAAGCGGCGACGCGCCGGTCGCGCGAGCTCGGGGAGGCGCTGCTGAAGAAATGAGCGCGATCGATCGGGTCGAGCTGGAGCTGAACGCAGCCACGGCGCGAGCGCGCATGCTCGTCGACAGCACGCCCGCGCGTTTGTTCACGGTGCGTCCATCGCTGACGCAATGGTCCGCGGCCGAGTGCCTCGCCCATCTGAGCATCAGCTCGGAACTGTTCCTGGTCCCGTTGCGCAAGTCGATTGAGGACGCGCGAAGCCGCGGGCTCAAGGCGCAACGTCCGCCGAAGATGGATGTGATCGGCCGGATTCTGCGCTGGTTCCTGGAGCCGCCGGTGCGGACGCGCGTGAAGACCTCCGCGGCGTTTGTTCCGCGATCGGCGCGAGCGAAGTCGGAGGCGCTTGCGGAGTTCGCGTCCCTGCAGAAGCAGCTGATCGACATGGCCGAGTCGGCGAAGGAGTTGCCGATCGGAAAACTGAAGATCCTGTCGCCGTTCGATCGCCGCGTTCGTTACAACGTCTACTCCGCGTTTCTGATCCTGGCGGCGCATCAGCGGCGGCATCTGTGGCAGGCGGAGAAGGCGATCGAGTCGCTGCGGCGGGCGCAGGCGCTCGACTAGGAGCTCACTCCGCGGCGCGCCAGAACACTCGCCAGCGCCGCGCGCACATCGTTGAAATCGGCGGCGTCGCGCACGATTTCATCGGCGTGGAAATCGGAGCTGCGTCCGATGTCGCCGCCGGGACTCATCAACACGATCTTCACGTCGGCCGTCTCGCGCCGCGACTTCAGCAGTTGCACGAGCTCGCGCGCGTTCATCTTCGGCATCACTGCCTGCGCGATGACGGCGTCGGGCTTGTGTTGCGCAGCGCTGCGGAGTCCTTCCAGACCGTCCGACGCGGTGATGACCGTGTAGCCGGCGTTCTGCAGCGAATGCTTCGACATCGCGCGAATGCCCGGGTCGCTATGGACCACCAGGACGAGCGGCGGCCTGCTGTTGGCGTCCGGCGCTGTTGCCGGCAGCGGCTGATCGGCGAGCGTGGTGCGCTGCTGCCATCGCTCGAACGCCTGCCGGAACTTCTCGCGCTCGTCCTCGAGCTGCTTCTGCAGCGCGGCAAGGCGCGAAGCGAGCGTGCGCGCTTCCGCGCGGGCGCCTTCTTTCTGCA
>DASWBH010000128.1:0-10421 GCA_036390755.1 Thermoanaerobaculia bacterium | reverse complement strand
CGCCGCCATCACGCCGATGACGACGTGCGGCCATGTGCTGCCCTTGCTGCCGAACGCGCCGCCGACGAACTGCGAGACGACGTGCACGTTGTCTGTCGGGATGCCGAAGAGCTGCGCCATCGTGCGCTGCACGGCGAAGATGTTCTGCGAGGAGTCGTACAGCGTCAGGTGGTCGCCGCTCCACGCCGCGACGATCGAGTGCGCCTCCATCGGATTGTGGTGCTCGTGCGGCGTGCGGTAGACCTGATCGACTTTCACGGGCGCCGACGCGAACGCCGCATCCGCATCACCCTTCGCGAACTTGCTGTGCGACCGGTCCTCAGCCTCGCCGCGCAGCTTCTGCATGTCCGTGCGCGCGGGAGCGGGGTTGTACGCGACCTTCACGATCTCGGCGCCGCGCGTGGCGTGCTCGAGCGTGTCCGCGACGACGAGGGCAATGCGCTGGCCGACATAGTGGATCGTGTTGTCCTGGAGTGGGAGGAGGTGGGTTTCGCTCAGGTTGCCTTGTGGTTGCTGCGGTTGTGGTTTTGGCGGCGGGATCAGGCGCGGCGCGTTCAGGTGCGACAGCACGGCGATGACGCCGGGGGATTTGAGCGCGGCGCTCGCGTCGATCGAGCGGATCGTTCCCGCGGGAATCGTGCTCATGACGAGGACGCCGTACGCCATGTTGTCGAGTGCGTGCTCGGCGGCGAATTTCGCGCCGCCGGTGACTTTGCGCCGGCCGTCGACGCGATCGTTCGGCTTTCCGATGATCGGGATGGTCATGCCTCACCTCCGGCCGAAAGGTCGGTCAGCGCGCGCACGAGCGTGCGCTTCGCCAGCTCGATCTTGAATGCGTTCTGCCCGTGCGGCACCGCGCTCTTCAGCTCGGCCTCGGCCGCCGCGCGGAAGACGTCGCGCGTCGGATGCTGTCCGACGAGCGCGGCTTCGGCCAACCTCGCGCGCCACGGCTTCGTTCCGATGCCGCCGAGGGCGATGCGGACGGATTGGATCGAGCCGCCGTCGATGTAGAGGCCGGCGGCCGCCGACACGAGCGCGAACTCGTATGCCGAGCGGTCGCGGATCTTCAGATAGGCCGAGCGCCGCGCGTGCGGCGCGTCCGGGACGAATACGGACGTGATCAACTCGCCGGGCTTGATGTCATGTTCGATGTGCGGCGTGTTGCCGGGGAGCAGATGAAAGTCGGTGGCTTTCACTTCGCGCTCGCCGTTCGGACCGCTGAGGGTGATCACGGCATCGAGCGCCGCCAGCGCGACGGCGAGGTCCGAAGGATGCGTGGCAATGCACGCTTCGGAGGTGCCGAGGATGGCGTGAAGGCGGTTCTCGCCTTCCATGGCGGAGCAGCCGCTGCCGGGTTCGCGCTTGTTGCACGGCGTCCAGGTCAGCTCGCGGAAATACGGGCAGCGCGTCCGCTGCATGAGGTTTCCGCCGATCGACGCGGCGTTGCGGATCTGCGGCGACGCGCTGGCGAGCAGCGCCTGCGAGATCATGGGGAGTGTCACCATGACGTTCGCACTCGTCGCGACGTCAGCCATGCGCGCCAGGGCGCCGATGCGCAGGCCGCCCTCGATGATGATGATGTCCGACATCTGAAGCTCGTTGACGTTGACGAGGTGCGCGGGACGCTCGACGTCGCACTTCATGAGGTCGACGAGGTTCGTGCCGCCGGCGATGAACTTCGCGCCCTCGCGCGAGCCGGACTTGATGGCGTCGGGGACCTCGTCAGCGCGGACGAAATCAAAGGGCTGCATCGCGCGCCTCCTTGACGGCTTCCACGATTCCCACGTAGCAGCCGCAGCGGCAGATGTTGCCAGCCATCCACTCGCGGATGTCGTCGTCGGATCCGCCGTGTCCTTCGCGCAGCATTCCGACGGCGGAGCAGATCTGGCCGGACGTGCAGTAGCCGCACTGGAATCCGTCGTTGCGGATGAACGCGGCCTGGATCGCCAGCAGCTTCTGATCGTTGGCGAGGCCTTCGATCGTCGTGATCTTCTTCCCTTGATTCATCACGGCGAGCTGCAGGCAGGAGTTGATGCGGCGCCCGTCGATGATCACCGTGCACGCGCCGCACGCGCCCTGGTCGCAGCCCTTCTTCGGACCGGTGATGTCGAGGTGCTCGCGCAGCGCGTCGAGCAGCGTCGTGCGCGGGTCGAGCTTGAGGTTGTACTGCTTGCCGTTGACTTCAAGCGCGACGGGTATCGCGTTCGGATCGAGCTCGCTCTTCGCGGCGGCGCTCTTCAGAGCCTGTTCGCCCATCAGCGGGGCGACGATCAGGCCTGCGGTCGCCGCGGCCGAGCCGATGAGGAACGATCGCCGCGACGGATCGGACGGCTCCTCGTCAGGAGGTTGGTAGCAGGGAGGGAGACTCATACGACGCCCCTTTCGCGGAAAATGATGCTCGAGATCGCATGCAGCAGGCGCACCAGCACGGTCGGCCCTCTCCCGCGCGCGGGAGAGGGTGGCGCGAAGCGCCGGGTGAGGGCCCCTCATCCGCCGCTTCGCGGCACCTTCTCCCCGCGGCGCGGGGCGAAGGCAGACGAAGGGTCAACGCATGAACGTCATCGCAGTCATCGGCGGCGGCATCGTCGGACTGGCGACCGCCTGCGAGCTGACCAGGCACAATCAGCGCGTCGTCCTCCTCGAAAAAGAATCCGAGCTGGCGTTTCACCAGACCGGCCACAACAGCGGCGTCATTCACTCCGGCGTTTACTACAAACCGGGGAGCGCGAAGGCGCGGACGTGTACGCGCGGCGGCGCGCTGCTGCGACGGTTTTGTGACGAGCACGGCGTCGTGTATTCCGAGTGCGGCAAGGTCATCGTCGCGCGCACGCAGGGAGAACTGCCGATGCTCGAAGAGCTGCACCGGCGCGGCGTCGCGAACGGAGTCTCGGGCGTCGAGCTCGTCGGACCCGACCGGTTGCGCGAGATCGAGCCTCACGCGGCCGGCCTCGCCGCGCTGCACGTTCCGACCGCCGCGATCATCGATTACCGCGAAGTCTGCCGCGTGCTGGCGCGGAAGATCATCGCCGCGGGCGGAGAGATCCGCACGCTGTCGCGCGTGACGCGCATTCACGAGCGCGAGAACGAAGTCGTGCTCGAGACGACGTCAGGCGACCTGCATTGCGAGCGCTACATCGCATGTGCGGGGTTGCAGGCTGACCGCGTTGCGGGGTTCGGGGTTCGGAGTTCGGGGTTCGCGAAGTTCAAGATCGTGCCTTTCCGTGGCGAATATTACGAAGTGAAGCGCACGGATCTCGTGCGCGGCCTGATCTATCCGGTTCCCGACCCTCGTTTCCCCTTTCTCGGCGTTCACTTCACGCGCTCGATTCACGGCGGGCTCGAGGCCGGACCGAACGCGGTGCTTGCGCTGGCGCGCGAGGGTTACCGCAAACGCGACGTCAATCTGCGCGACCTCGCCGAGACGCTGACGTACTCCGGCTTCTGGCACCTCATCGCGAAGTACTGGCGCGTCGCGGCGGGCGAGGTTCGCCGCTCGCTCAGCAAACGCGCGTTTGCGCGAGCGCTGCAGTCGCTCGTTCCGGAGATCACGCCGGAGGATCTCGTCCCGGCGCCGGCCGGCGTGCGCGCGCAGGCGCTCGCGCCCGATGGATTCCTGCACGACGACTTCCTGCTCGTCTCCGGGAAGCGCTCGCTGCACGTGTGCAATGCGCCGTCACCCGCTGCCACAGCCTCGCTGGCGATTGCACAAGAAATCGTCGCTGCCCTGCGGCCGGTATGATGTCCCTTCGCATGCGTCGCGCGCGGCCGTTGCTCCTCGCGTTTCTGGTTGCGCAGCCGGCGCTTCTGTTCGCGGCGGTGTCTTCGCCGTTTCGCGCCGATGCGACGATGAAGGTCGCGCCGGGCGTCGTGCACGAGCGCGGATCGATCGTCACGACGACGGCCGGCCGGCAGGCCGTCTACGTCGCGCGGATCGAAGTCGCGCAGCCGGCGCTCCGGGTCGAGGCATCGCTCGCAAACGGGAAGGTCGCCGCCGCCGAACCGGTCACGGAGCAGGCCAATCGCGAGAACCGCGAAGGACATCGCGCCGTCGTCGCCATCAACGGCAACTACTTCGATCCGAATCAGGCGCCGTTCGGAGTGCAGGTCGAGGACGGGCATCTCGTCGCGTTCGGTCCGAAACCGGAACCGAGCTTCGGCATCACGCCGGAGCGCCGCGCGATGATCGGCAACGCCGGCGTGTCCGCGAGCGTCTGCCGCGTCGATGGCATCTGCACGCCGCTGGCGCGCCTCAACCTGACGCGGACGATGGGCGAAGGCACGGGCGAGCTCGTTCTCTACACGAACCGCTTCGGCGATACGACAGGCACCGACGACAGCGGAACGGAAGTCGTCTTGTCGGGCGCGCCGTTGCCGCTGCCGGTGAAGGGATCGTTCGAAGCCACGGTCAAGCGCGTGCGCTCGCACTCCGGCGCGACCCACCTCGACTCGACGGACGTCGTTCTCTCCGGCAGCGGAACTGCGGCGAAGTTCCTCGATCTTCTGCCGGACGGTGCCCACGTGGCGATCACGCTCGCGATCACTTCCGGCTGGGAGAACGTCGCGCAGGCGTTGTCGGGGCAGAACGTGCTCGTGCGCGAAGGTGCGCTGGCCATCGACCCGTACGTGCACGGATTCGCCGACGTCGTGAATCCGCGCAGCGCGATCGGCATCACGGCGAAAGGCGAAGTCCTCGTGTTCGCCGTCGACGGACGTCAGCCCGGCTACAGCATCGGCGTAACGCTCGACGAGCTCGGCGAGGTGATGCTCGCGGAGGGCGTCGTCAGCGGGATCAATCTCGACGGCGGCGGCTCGACGACGCTCGCCATCCGTCTGCCCGGAACCGACGGCGTGACGATGGTGAATCGCGGATCGGACGGCTTCGAGCGGCCGGTCGGCAACAGCCTCGCCGTGTACAGCACTGCGCCCACCGGACCGCTGGCGCTGCTGGCCATCCGGCCCGGCTCCGCCTCCGTTCTCATCGGCAGCCACATCGACTACACCGCTTTGGGCCAGGACGCGTCGTACAACCCAGCGCGTCTGCCGCAGCCGGCGAAGTGGGAGCTCAGCGGCAACATCGGCAGCATCGACGCGAGCGGGCGGTTCAGCGCCGGCCAGGCCGGCGAGGGAACGATCAAGGCATCGATCGACGAGGTGAAGGGGTCGACTCCGGTCAGCGTGGTCGGATCGCTGGCATCGCTCGACATCCGTCCGAGCCCCGTCATCGTGGGCTCGGACGCGACGCAGACGTTCGCGCTGACCGGCCACGACGCGGAAGGTCACAGCGTGTTCGTCGATGCGGCGGCCGCGGAGTGGCGCGGCTCGCCGGCGATTGGCCGGTTCGCATCGCCGGGAACGCTGCGCGCCGCGTCGAGCGGGCGAGGGACCGTCAGCGCGAGCGCCGGCGGCGCCGTGGCGACCTCGCGCATCGAGATCGGGAAAGCGCCCGTCGTGCTCGACGACTTCGAAAGCACGAACGGACTGAAGATCTCCGCGACGCGCTCGGCGGCGAATTTCAGTCGCGCCATGCGGCCCGACCCGGTGCGCCGCGGAACGTCGTCGCTGCGGCTCGCATACGACCTGCGCAATCAGCGCGGAATCTCCGCCGCGGGCATCCGCTGGGATCCTTCGCGCGAGATCGACAGCCGTCCCCGCCGCATCGGCATCTGGGTGTTCGGCGACGGCAGCCATCACGATCTGCGCGGCAATTACCGCGACGGCACGGGCGCGCTGAAGATCGTGAACTTCACCACCACGCCCGGATCGCTGCTGTCGACGTGCAATCGCCGCCGTGGCGGCATCGACTGGATCGGCTGGAAGTACATCGAGGTGCCGATTCCGCGCGACGCCGTCGTGCCGCTGCAGTGGGAGCGCATCTATCTCGTCGAGACGAACGATCGTTGCGACAACGCTTCGACGCTGTACTTCGACGACCTTCGCGCCGTGTATCTCGAGGCCAGCGAAGACACGACCGGACCGCTCATCACCGCATTCGTGCCCCCGCCGAATTCAGTGATCGAAGACGGACGGCCGGAGATCGGCGCGAGCATCAAGGACGAGGCGAGCGGCGTCGAGGCGTCATCGATTCGTCTTCTCGTCGACGGCGTGCAAGTGCCGGCCACGTTCGACGCTGTATCGGGCCGCGCGCGCTACACGCCGTCGCAGCCGCTGCCGCCCGGATCGCATCGCGTTCATCTCGAGGCAGACGATCGCGCCGGGAATCCCGCTCAGCCGTTCGCCGAGTGGGGTTTTACGGTCAAATAACACGGCAAAGGAGTTGCACAATGGCCCTTCCGAGTTGCGTAGAGCGCAACGGGGAGTTGAACGTTGCACGACGGAAGAATTGGCCGGCCTTTCGAGTCCGGCGAACCTTTCAAATTGAAGCGGTACCGCAAGAAACACGCGCCGCTGTGGTTCCTGGCCGCGATGGTGCCCGTGACGATCGAAGTCGCCGTTGCTGCCGGAGGAACCCTGGCATCCTGGTGTATGGCGGCCTTCGTGTTCATCGGCGGTGGAACGGCTGCGACGTACCTCGCACGGCGTTTACGGTAAGCGGAAGTAGAATGCCCTCCCATGAGGGAGCGGCGTCGCGACCGGCGTGTCACTCTTCGCAAGCCTGTGCTTGCGGCGGTGAATGCCGCGCCCGTCTTCGTCCTCGACGTCTCGACCGGCGGTCTGCGCGTCGCGCACCGGTCGCAACTGCCTCCGCCGGGCGCGGTCTGCAGTGTCGATCTGCCATCGGAAAACGGAAATTCGATCCGCTTGGACTGCGCGATCGTTCACACAGCGATTCAGCAGGCGAACAGCGCCGCGGAAAAATTGTTCCAGACCGGCCTGCGCATCGTCACGACCGACGCCATCGCGCGCGACCGCGCCGTCAAGCGGTTGATCCGGCACGATTCCGATGGCGTGATGAGCAGAAAGTAATTCACTTCACCATCCACTGCATGGCATCCTCGAGAATCTCCACCAGCGTCTCGTCACCGTCGTGACGCGGCCGCAGATCGAGCGTCGCCTCGTTTGCGAGCGATGCCGTGTGGCTGATGACCGCGGCCTTCCATTCGACGAACAGGACGGTCGTGCACACCGCGACGATCGCGCCCATCAGTCCGTGACGCTGCAATGCGGCCACAATCGCGAAGGCGAATACGGCGTAGAAGCCGATCTCGATCATGCCCGCGAGCACCGCCAGATGAGGAAATCCGAGGTAGTGGTAGCCGCCGCCGGCGGACCACCAGGCGAGTTTGATGGCGTGACCGCGCCGCCGCATCGGCGCGTGGCAGTTCGGACATGCCGGTGAACCGGGACGCAGTTGCGTCATGCAGAGCGCGCACAGCGACTCCCTGCCTTTGTTCACCGTCGTCTGACCGCGGCCCGCGAGCGGCGCGATCAGGTCGTGAATCGCCTGCGCATCGCCGAACGCGAGATCGGTGAACCGCTGCGTGCGTCCGCTGCGAAACGTCAGGACGAGCGTTCGTCGGATCATCGATACCCGGAACGACTTCACGTCGCCCCACCAGATCTGCGACAGAGCGCCGCGCGGGCTCAGGTCGCGATGGACCGCGATCTGGATGAGCCGCTCGGTCGTGATCGCGACGATGCAGCGGCGCAGATGCTGAATCCCCGATCCGAGGATGGCGCGCTCGAGGACGCTGGAGGGAGAGCAGGCGACGAAGGTGCGCAGCGAGTGTTCGCCGTCCCGCATGACGCGGCGCAGAAACTGCTCGAGATCGGGTTGCATGCGCGGGAAAAATTCTCGCACAGTCGAGGCTGACGCCGGCGGCGGCGATCCTGTCCGGCGGTCTCCGCAAAGCTTCTACGCGGCGCAGAAAAAACTGGGAATCGCAGACCTGACCCCCTTACTCGAGGCGGATCACTTCCGTGGTCTCGGACGCCTCGTGCTGTCCGAGGCCGCCGGCTTTCTGGTGCTGGTCGTGGCGGGTGGCGATGAGGCGGTCGCCAGTGCGCGTGAAGCTCCAGCTTTCCTTCTGAGCGTTCTCGAACGTGATCAGAAGGAAGCTCGCCTTCGCATACAACGACTCCTCGGCCGCGACCGGAACGCCGTCGTCGCCGACCCAGATCGACAGCGTCCGCTCGATCTTGCGCACGTGCTTGTTGGCGGCTTTGGTCAGCTTCGGAGTGACGCGGACGGTGACGACGCGCGCCGGCCTGCCGCGATAGGTCGAGCTCTTCGCCTCGACGAGCTGCGCGTTCTGCAGCGCAACGTTGAGCGCGGCCGCGGCGTCGACGAGCTCCGCGAGGTGCAGCGGGTTCACGCGACGAAGTCCGCTGCGGACTGGCGACGGCTGATCGGGATCGACCGCCTCCCGCCGCGCTTCCACTCCCGCCTCGGCCAGGAGTGATGGCGAATAGATGAGGCGCAACCCGTCGCCGCCGCTCTCGAACTGAACGCTGGCCCTGCCGGTGTCCGGCCGGTCGTCTTCGCTCGTGTGGATCGTCGAGGTGACGTCCAGCGCACCGCGAACCGGAGTGGTCGCGGCGAGCTGCGCGAGCGTCGTGCGCAGATCGGTGAGCGCGTCGGCGAACGCGAGCGACGGAAACGCGGCAAGGGCGAGGGAGAGGGCGAGTCTCATCGTGCGCATTATCCGTTCAGACGAACTGGTAAATGTCGTAGTTCCGCAGATGTGCCACGAGCCGGAGGTGCGCGCGCAGAAGTCCGAGGAGTTGCGGGAGGTCGCCGGTCGGCGGAGCGACGGCCTGAATCGTTCGTTTGACGATCACCCAGCGCACGTGCCGCTGCGCGGCCATCGCGGCAAGCTGCGGCGCGCTGTACGGATTGATCGTCGTGTCGAACATGAGCGCGGGCACGCGCGGCACCCGTCCGGTGGTGAAGTAGAAGAGGTCCTCGCCGGGAATCGACAGGATGGCGTCGTTCCGCGGAATGTTGCGGCCGGTCCACGCGACGAGCTCTTCGAAATCGGCGATCCACGGCCCGCGCATCGACAGACCGCGAAGCGGCGCAATCGACGCATGCTGCAGTGCGCCGTCGTGAACCTTTGCGTAAGTCAGCCGGTTGCTGTCGACGATGTACGGCACGGCATGAAGCAGCGTGACGCCGGCGATGATCGCCGCCGCGAGGACGGTATCGTCGAACGCAAACGCGGCCACGATGACGAACAGCGGCCAGATGCCATAGGTCGATCCCCAGACCTGTTGCGAGAGAAACGCGCCTGCGATCGCGGCGAGGACGACCAAGATCGGCAGGCGGTTCGGTCGTCGCGTCGCGCACAGCGAGACCGCGCAGACGATCAGCAGCGGCCAGAAGCGAAGGAAGTTCTCTTCCCGTTCGAGCAGATCGTCGGTGACGAAGAACTCCACCGCGCTCCAGATCCATGGCGTCATCGCGATGAGAGTTCCCGGAAGCCGCCATCGTCGCGCAACGAGCGCGCCGGCGATCACGACCGCGATCCACCACCAGAGCGTCGAGTCATCGAACATCGACAGGTACTGCGCGAGCGGCGGCCAGCGGCGCTCCGCGGCGTAGACGATCGTCCAATGGACGTAGTTGCGCAGGCCGGCGATGCTGCCGATGAGCAGAAGCGCCGTCGCGAACGCCGTCGCCGCCCCAGCCAGCGCGGCCCAATTGCGCGCGATCAGAAGGACGAGGGCTACGGCGCCGACGAATGCGAGGCCGATGTTCTGCTTCACGAAGAGTGGAACGACAGAGATGAAACCGGCCGCGAACCGAGCGCGCGGCGACCGCGCGGTCAGAAGGAGAAGGATGCTGACGAGAATTGAGAGACATGTATCCGGGTCGTAAAACGGATGCGGAAAGATGCAGTAGATGCCGAGAAACGTGAGCGGTGCGCAGAGGAGGACCGCGGCGAGGGGACGGCATCCCAGCAGGCGGACGATCGCGTACGTCAGCGCAGTCGCCGCCGCGCCCGCGATCGCGGCATACGCGATGTGCAGCGCGTAGTGATGGCCGAAGAGGCGGATGATCGCCGCCTGCATCATGAACGTCAGCGGCGCGTAGGGGAACGGGAAATCGCGATACGGCACCTGACCCGCGGCGATACGCGACGCGTTCTCGAGCACGTAGCTCACGTCCCACAGCACGGCGAGACGGGAGTTCTGCCACAGGACGACCGCTGCTGTGCCGGCCGCGAGCAGGGCGGCTGAGGCGATGTCGGCGCGGCGGCGCATCGGAGAACGTTAACTGACGGTAACCGGTTACCACTAAACTTCGCGTCATGAACCGCCCCCTCACTCTGCTCGCGATCCTCGCTCTCACTCTCCCGCTCACGGCCCAGGATCTCCCGCCCGACCTCACGGCGAAGATCGACGCTGCGGCGAACCGGATTCTCGCGATGACCGGCGCGCCCAGTGCGTCGATCGCGGTCGTGAAAGACGGCCGCATCGCCTATGCGCACGCATACGGGCTCGCGAACGTCGAGACGAAG
>DASWBH010000127.1:0-24160 GCA_036390755.1 Thermoanaerobaculia bacterium | reverse complement strand
CGACTGTCGCCCGCTGAATGAAGCCGACGATGTCGAACTGGGAACCAACCTGCTGCAGGGGCAACTGGGCGTTTGCGATCCCTGCGACAAACAGAACTGTCGCGACCATCGCCGCGAACCGGATTGAAGTATGAAACCGTGCAACCATGAAGTGCTCTCTCTCTTCTTTGGGGATCCCGCTGCGGAACCGCCTCTCGGCCCCGATTTGTGATCCCAGTCACTGTTTCGTGTGGCTGACAAACTTACCTTGCCCGGAGCCATCGCACATTGAGCGAAAGCTGTTTTTCTGCACGTGCATTTGTGTGTGCGGAGCTACAACATTTGTTGCACCCCGCGGCATATCCCCACCCCCCCACACGAAGCTCCCGCCAGGCGAGCTTTCAGCCGCTCGTAATCAGTTGATTCAGTTGTTCTTGTGTAAGCTGTCGAACGGGCTGGCCGCGGCGGTTCTTCCCCTACGGAAGCGCCTGGTTGGAAAATATTATTTGCTGCGTCTAACCAGACAAAAAGCCAAGCTCGCGCTTGCGATAAGGGAGGCGGCGGCGGGCAGGTAGAACGTCATCGGACGGTATAGGACGCGGACGTTTTTTGAGCCCGCGGGAACCAGAAATCCGAGGAATGCCGAGTTCAGCTGTAGGGGCTCGAGGCGCCCTCCGTCGGCCGTTACGACCCACCCCGGCCAGTACGGAATGCTGCTGGCGATCAACGCCGGACCGGCCGATTCGACCCGCAGTTCGTAGCGCGTCGCTCGCGCTTTCACGATGTCGACACGAGCACGTGTGATGCTCACGCCAGGATCGCGTTTCAGCACGACCACGCTGCGCCAGTCGCGGAGTCCTACGAGCCGCTGCGAAACCTGCTCCGGAGTCGTTGCGATCGCATAGCTCTCCGCAGCAAAGAATCGCGGCAGCACCGAGCGGTTCTCGTAGATGCGCCCGTCCGCTCCGTGATAGGCCTCGACGTAACGCTCGCGATCGAAAAGCTCGACGTCAGGATCGGTCACGACCCAGCGCACGTTGAGAAAGTCGAGCAGGTGCGTCCCGGTGTCGTACCACTTGGCGTAGTACGTCAGCGGGTCGTATGCCGCGAGCGACTGCAGCAAATTCACGTAGGACGCGTTCGCGACCGGATCGTGCTGGCGAATGTCCTGAAAGTCGTAGATCACGCTCGTGCCGGGGAAGAGCACGCCGTCGATTCCGACCATCCGCCACGGACCGCGCTCGAGCCGCTGCAGCGCATCGGTGAGCGGCGTCCGCGGATAGAGCGTCGCCGCAGGCCGCACCGGATTCCAGAAGTATCCCGGCAGCCACACATCGACGAGCACCGCGAGCGCGAGCAGCGGGACGACGATGCGCCGCGCGCGCTCGACGACGAGCAGCAGCGCCAGCGTCAGCACGACAACGGCAGGAATCGTTGTAACGACACTGCCGCGAAACGCGGCGGCGTCGGGAAAATCCATGCGCGTGAACTGAAAGACGACGACCGCCGCGACGCTCGCCACCCCGAGCGCGATCGCTCGCCAATCGCGCACGCGCTCGACGATCGCGGCCGCGAGGACCGCGCCGAGCCAGCACATCAGAATTCGCAGACGAGCATGCGCGGTGAACGGAATCGCGTTCGACACGATCCACTTCATCGGCTGGATGTTCGCGAGCGCGGCGAACACAGCGAGCCACGAGAGTGCGAAGAACGTTTCGACCTCGCGCCATCGGCGTGCCAGCGCCGCGTTCGCGAGGACCGCAACGCAACCCGCCACCCCCAGCACACCCGCGAATCCCGCGATCGCCTCGGCGTGTCCCGGTCCCCACGACGGCTCGCGCGGAATCCAGCCGAAGAAGCGCGGCTGAATGAACAGAAAAAGCGAGTTGAAGTCGGAGTACGGAATGAGGTCATACGGCTCGGTGTGCAGGTCGTACAAACGCTTCGAACGGAGAACCGCTTCGCCGAGCGTCGCGAGCTGCGGCGATGAGATGACGCCGGCGACGACTCCGGCCCCTGCGATCGCGCCGAGAAAGCGGAGGCGATCGCGTTGTTTTTCGACGAGCGCGGTCCAGAGCACGTAGACGATGGCGATGAAGGCGATGTGCGCCACCGTCTCGATATGCCCTCCGAAGACGGTGATCGCCCATCCGAACGCGGCGAACGCGAAGCGGACTCGTGTCACCTGATCAGCCAGCAAGTCGATCGAGTAGAAGACAAATGGCAGGAAGGCCGCGACGATCGTGTGAGAGAAGTGCAGCCACAC
Organism: Thermoanaerobaculia bacterium; assembly: GCA_036390755.1. Classification (GTDB taxonomy): domain Bacteria; phylum Acidobacteriota; class Thermoanaerobaculia; order Gp7-AA8; family Gp7-AA8; genus DASVHS01. The sequence continues at coordinate 21,915 of DASWBH010000127.1, read as the reverse complement.
GACGATGAAGAGCGAGAAGCCGAACGAGATCGCCGCGATCGCGCTCGCGACCTCTCCATATCCGCGGCGCCGGCAGTAGAGAAACGTGAACGTCAGCGCGACGAGGACCTTCATCGCCGCCTCCGCGGTCATCGAGTATCCGAGCGGAAGCGGCAGTGCCAGGAGCCGGAACGGGTGGAGCGCGGCGCTCTGCCCGTTGCCGAGAAGCGGGTTGCCGCATTCGGTGAGATCCTGCCAGAGGGGAAGGTGGCCGCCGCGCCACGCTTTGCGCACCTGATCGGCCCACGGGGTCATCTGCATCAGCGGGTCGTGCATCTCCGGATTCGAGACGTCGGCCTTGCTGACGTGCATCGTCGCGGACCACGGCGACATGAGCCCGAGAGCATCGGTGACGATGTTGACGTAGCGACCGGTCATCGGCTTGAAGAAGAAGAGCAGCGTCAGCGCGTAGAAGAGGACGGCGATGCGCCGGCGGATCGGGACGTAGCGGCGCCCCAGCCAGATCGCACCACCGTAGAGCGCCCCCACGTAAAGCCACGCTAGGTTCGGCAACGCGTCAATCATATGATCGCGTTTCCAGCGCGAACTCTGGCACCGGTTGAGCACACCCCTAGCGACACAGCGAGGTGGACGAGTATGTTCGATGACGTCCTCATCGAATCAGGCGGCGCAGACAAGACAAGAGGCCGCGGGCTCACCGCGTTGATTTCGGCCATCGTCCACATCGCCATTCTTGCCGCGGTGGTCGCTGCCGGGTATTACGTGAAGAAGAATCCCGAAGTGATCTCGAAGCCGATCCACGCGTTCGTCGTGGCGTCGGCGCCCCCGCCACCTCCACCGCCCCCTCCGGCCTCGAGCGCATCGTCGACGCCGCACCCCGTGCAGCACGTGGAGACACCGAAGGAGCAGCCGACGTTCCATCAACCAAACGAGATTCCGAAGGACGTGCCGGTCACCGAGGCGACGACCGACACGGCGGCGACCACCGACACGAGTGGCGTAGTGGGAGGGCAGGTTGGCGGCGTCGTGGGCGGAGTGGTGGGCGGAGTCGTGGGCGGCGTGGTCGGCGGGACCCTCGGCGGTCAGCTCGGCGGCCAGCTTGGCGGAACAGGCGACAAACCGGTGCGCGTCGGCGGCGATGTTTCGGCACCTGTTTCGGTTTCGCGCGTCGACCCGACATACACAGAGCTGGCGCGAAAGGCGCGCATCGAAGGCATCGTGATCATCGAAGCGATCATCGACCGCAATGGCAACGTGACCGATGCGCGCGTGCTCAAGTCGCTGCCGATGGGACTCGATCTGCAGGCCCTCGAAGCGGTTCGCAAGTGGAAGTTCAAACCCGGTACGCTCAACGGGCAACCCGTCCCTGTCATCTACAACCTGACGGTCAATTTCCGTCTGCAATAGTCGAGACGTAACGAGAGGAGCAGTCCTATGGAAGGAATGCAATCGACCTTCAGCCTCATCGGCATGTGGCAGTCGATGAACTGGGTGGCCCGCGGTGTCGTCCTCGTTCTGGCCATCATGTCCGTGTGGTCGCTGACCATCGCGATCGAGCGGCTCTGGCGCTTCCAGATGGCGAAGAAGGAGTCGCTGCGGCTCGCGCGCGATGTCACGCCCATGCTCAAGCAGCACAGGCTCGACGACGCGATCAGTCACGCGAAGAAACCCGAGTTCAAGCACAGCCATCTCGGGCGCGTGCTCATCGCCGGGCTGACGGAGTTTCAATACGAGGCGACGCAGCAACTGCCGGACGACTTCGACATCGTCGCATCAGGTCAGCGCGCGATCGAGCGCGAAACGCTGATGACCAGCGCCGAAATGAAGAAAGGTCTCGGCAATCTGGCGACGATCTCCACGACCGCGCCATTCGTCGGACTGTTCGGTACGGTCGCAGGCATCATCCACGCGTTCCAGGGCATGGCGATCAGCGGATCGGGCGGACTGGGCGCCGTCTCGGCCGGTATCGCCGAAGCGCTGGTGACCACAGCGTTCGGCCTGTTCGTCGCGATCCCTGCGGTGTGGCTCTACAACTATTTCCTGCAGAAGGTCGAGCGGTTCCAGGTCGAGATGTCGAATTCGTCCTCACAACTGATCGACTACTTCATCAAGAACGAAGCGCGTGCACGCGCCGGCACACCGCCCGTGGCGAGCGCGCGCGCTTGAGGTGACTGAATGGCATTCGGGATGGGGGGCGGCAGCCCCGATGAAGTCAAAGGCGACATCAACGTCACGCCGCTCGTCGACGTCTGCCTCGTGCTTCTGATCATCTTCATGGTCGTCACGCCGATGCTGCAGCAGGGTGTCGACGTGCTTCTGCCCGCCGGTCCGCACGCGGAGAAAAAGCCGGGGAAAGAAGGCGATCTGATCATCTCGATCAAGCAGGACGGAACCGTCTTCGTAGGACAGGACTGGATCCCCGATCGCAACCTCGTCTCCTACCTGCAGGCCGAGCATCAGAAGAATCCGAGCCGCGCGGTGATGCTCAAAGCCGACAAGCGGATCAGCTACGGCAAGGTCCGTCAGGTGATGAAGGCCGCCAACGACGCGGACTTCACCGGCATCGCCATCCTGACCGAGAACCAGCAGGCCGGCTCACAGATGGCCCAGGGGAGGATGTAGCCATGGCGATGGGAGGCGGCGGCGGAACAGGCGTTCGCTCCGAGATCAACATCACGCCGCTCGTCGATGTCGTGCTCGTGCTCCTCATCATCTTCATGGTGGCGACGCCGATCCTGCAGATGGGACTCGACGTCGAGGTGCCGCCGAAGGTGGAGGTCACCGGCCCACCGCCGGAGTCGGAGAAGAACCAGCTCGTCGTCACCGTCAAGCGCGACGGCATCTACCTCAACACGCAGAAGGTCGCGTCACCGAAGGAGCTGCGCGACCTCATCGCGCCTCAGATGGTCTCGCGCGCGCCCGCCGATCGCGTGGTGTTCATCAACGCCGAGGATCAGGTGTCGTTCGACAGCGCAGTGGCGGCGATGGATGCCGCGCACGAAGCCGGTGCAGCGAAGGTCGGCTTTCTGACAGACGTGCCGAAGTAGATCGCAGATGGCGGAGGCGTGTCGGAATCGAACCAACCCTTCGACGCTTCCGCGCCGAAACAACGGTTTTGAAGACCGCGGGAGCCACCAGACCCCATTCGCCTCCATCGCTGTGAGCGCCGTCGTGAACGCCTGAAGCAAGGCTCGAATTTCTCTACAATCCCCTCGTGCCGTGGCTGCTGCCGTCGTTCGCATTCGCCCTCGGCGCGATCGTCGGCAGCTTTCTCAACGTCGTCATTCACCGCTATCCGCGCGGCGAGTCGATCGTCTTTCCGGCGAGCCATTGCCCGAACTGCAACACCCCGATCAAGCCGTACGACAACATCCCCGTCCTCAGCTACCTGTGGCTCCGCGGCCACTGCCGCGCGTGCGGCGAGCCGATCTCACTGCGGTATCCGCTCGTTGAGCTCGCAAACGCCCTCTTCTACCTCGCTGCGTTTCAGCGGACGGGCGTCTCCATCCTCTTTATTGCTGTCGCGGCGGCCGTGTCGATGATCATCGTCCTCATCTATATCGATGCCGACATTCAGATCCTGCCCGACGTCATCGATTTACCAGGCATTGCGCTCGGGATCGGGATCGGCGCGCTGATGCAGTTCGGCGGCGTGCCGGCGCCCGATCTCATGCTCTCGCCTTCCCTGATCGACTCGATCGCCGGGGCGCTCGCCGGCGCATCGTTGCTGTTGGGAATCGCGCTCGCGTACCGCCTCATCCGCAAGATCGAAGGCATGGGTCTTGGCGATGTGAAGATGATCGCGATGCTCGGCGCGATCCTCGGCTGGGAGCCGCTGTTCCCGCTTCTCGTGATCGCGTCGGTGCTCGGCGCGATCATCGGCGGCGTGGTCGCAGCGAACAGCGCGCGCGGCATGCAGGCCGCCGTGCCGTTCGGCGTATTCCTCGGGGTGGCGTCGTTGGTCGTACTGTTCTTTGGCCCTACACTCTGGTCATGGTATCTGGCGCTTCTCCTGCGCTGACCACGATCAGTTTCCGCCGCGACGTCAGGCTTTTCTTCGGCGCCCTGGTCGGCTTTCTCGCCGTTCTCATCATCCTTCTTCTATTGCTGCTGCAGAGCTTCATGAGCCACGCGCGCGAGGCCACGTGGCAGAACTGGTCGAACATCGTCGCGATGACCGTCGACGACATCACGCATTCGAACCTGCTCTCCGATCCGGCCTCGGCGCAGGCGCGACTGGCGATCCTCGAGGAGCGATACGGCGTCGCCGGCGTGACCATGAGACGCAACGGTCACGAGACCGTCGTGGGCGTTCCGGCGAATGCCGCGAATGTGGAGACCTTCGTGCGCACAGTGCAGGGAGCGACGCTGGTCTTCGTGTTCGACGCGTCGCCGCTGCGCGAGATGACGAGGACGTTCTGGGCGACGACGGCAATCTCGCTGCTGGCCACCGCCATCGCGACACTCCTTCTCGGCTTTTACCTCCCGCGAATCACCGGGCCGATCGAGCACATGCTCGACGCCGCGTCCGAGATCGAGACGCGCGAGCCGAATCGCGACGAGCAGCAATACATCATCGAGACGTTCCGCAAATCGATCGCGACGCTCAAGACGCAAGAGGCGGAACTGCAGCGCATGCACGACGTACAAAAGAGCCGCGCCGACGATCTGGAGCGCGTCACGGCCGCGCTCACGCGCAGCCTCGCGTCCGGTTTTCTCGCTGTCGATCCGGACGGCCGCGTTGTGGAGATGAACTCGGCCGCGCGCGAGATCCTGCATCACACCGGCGAAGCAAACGGCGTGAAGGTCGAGCAGGCGTTCGGGCCCACCGCGTTCACAAAAGCCATTCGCGACGCGGTCGATCAGCACGTCGGACTCACGCGCGTCGAGCTGCAACTCGGCACCGAGACGGCCGGACAGGTCATCGGCCTCACGACCGTGCCGCTTCTCAGCGAACAGCAGCAGTTTCTCGGCGTACTCGCGCTGTTCACGGATCTCACGCACATCCGCGACCTCGAGACGCGCGTCCGTGAAATGCAGACGCTTGCGGACCTCGGCGAAATCTCCGCCGGCATCGCTCACGAGTTCCGCAACTCCCTCGGCACGATCCTCGGATACCTGCGGCTCGCGCGACGCGATGAGCTCGCCGACCGGCCGCTCGCATCCATTCAACGCGCCGAGAAAGAAGCTTCGGAGCTTTCGTCGGCGGTGGACAGCCTGCTGGCGTTCGCGCGGCCGATGCACCTCGCGCGGACGGAAGTCGATCTGCTCGATCTCGCGCAGGACATCGTCAGCAAGATGAGCAAACCGGATGCGGTAAAGCTCGAGTGCCGGGGAGAGCATGCGGTGATTGCGGCGGATGTGGCGTTGTTGAGCCGCGCATTCGAGAACCTGATTCGCAACGCGATCGACTCCGTCGCGGAAAAAGGCGCGGGGTCCGTCACGGTGACGGTGAAATCAGAGCTGCGGCCTGCGGTGATCGTCGAAGACAACGGCGTCGGCGTCGACCCGGCGGACGTGCCCCGGCTCCTTCTTCCCTTTCAATCGGAGAAACGTTCGGGCTACGGACTCGGGTTGCCGCTGTCGCGCAAGATCGCGCTGCTCCATGGCGCGACGCTCACGCTGACGGGAACGCCCGGGCAGGGTGCCGTCGCCACAATCGAGTTCGTGGCGCTCGACGAGGCGCAGGTGGTACAATTAGTAACAACTGAAGCGTCGTAAGTCCAGCACCCATTTCGTCCAAATCGACGCAAGTCATTACAAATCTTTCGTTTGAACCGCAACCTGAGCCATGGCACAGGCGGTGCGTAAGAGGAGGGTCATGCGAAGCGGTTTCAAGCACTCTACACGCGGCTATTCGCTCGTCGAGATGCTCGTCGTTCTGGCGATCATCGGCGTTCTGAGTCTGATCTCGGTGCCGGCATTCATGAGCTTCCGCCGTGCCGCCGACTTCAAGACAGGTCTGGGGAACTTCACGAACGATCTGCGCAACGCGCGAGCGGCCGCGATCTCCAACAGCTTCGACGTGCGCGTCGAGATTCAGACCGGATCGATCGGGCTCAAGCGGTATCGCTTCTTCTCGTCCCGCGACAACGGCACGACGTGGCAGCCGCTGCAACTGCGCGGTACCCACGGCGCCACGCCGCAGCAGACCGGCAACCAGAAGGAGTTCGCGTTCTCGGTGTGGGCCGACCAGGCGATCGGACTCCCGGACGTCGGCGGCAACGGCGAGTGGGACGTCATTTATCACCCGAACGGCGCGATGACGGTCGACCCCGCGACCGCTGTCAACGGCAACGCGATCATCGTTCTGGCCACCGACTGGAAGAACATCACCTACAACCGCTACACGATCACGCTTGCGCCGAGCGGCCAATTCACAACCTTGGGAACGCATGTCTAGGAGATCGACGATGACTCTCTCGATTCGTGCGCGCCGCCGTCAGTCCGGCTACAACCTCGTGGAAGTGCTCCTCGCGATGGCGATGCTGGGCGTGGTGGCGATCTCGATCTTCACGCTGTTCTTCATGGGACGCCGGAACGTCTACAGCGGCAAGCAGGTGTCGCAGGCGATCGCGATCGGCACACAGGTCCTCGAGGATCTCGCGCCGCTGAGCCGCTCGCAGATTTACAGCGGCTCGTTCAACATCGCCGGAACCGCGACCGGCGGCGCGTTCACGATCCCGGCAATCGTCACCGGCGCGCAGGCATACGCGTACACGAATTCGAACATCCGCTCGACGAACGCCGCGTTCATCGCTTCCGCGCCTGCCGACATCACGACGGAGAACACCCCTCCCGGTCTGCTCGCGAAGTGGACGACGGTTCTCGGCACGAAGCTGACGAACGGACGCGTCGCGCTGGTTCTCACGCCCGATCAGGATCCAACCAACACCCCTGCGCAATACGGCACCGCACAGATCCTGCGCGTGCGCGTCTTCGTCCGCTGGCTCGAAAGCGGACGGCAGCGCGAAGTCGTGCTCGACACGGTCAAGGCTTTCTAAAGGTTCCGCACGGAGACTCTATGAACTCGACGATTCACCGCACCCGGCAGCGAGGCTTCTCACTCGCCGAAGTCATGGTCGCTACGGCGATCCTCGTGATCATCCTGGTCGGCGTCCTGATGCTGTACGACCGCGCCAACAAGGTCTTCAAGTCGGGCAACGAAGCGGCCGACATGCAGCAGAACGTGCGCATCGCCTACGACCGCATGATCGGCGACATCCGCATGGCCGGCTTCGATTACAAGCGCGGCGGCGCGCTGCTTCCCGGTCAGTCCGCGGCGCCCTGGGCGCCAGGCCGCCCGTACTCGTCCGGTACGATCGTCACGCCGATCACTCCGAACGGACACACATACCGGGCCCTCGGTTCCGGCACGAGCGGTCCGGCCGAGCCGGCCTGGCCGACGACAACCGGCCAGAAAGTGACGGACGCAGGCGCAACACCGGCGACGGAGTGGCAGGAAAACGGCGGCGCCGTATACGAGCAGCCGGACGAACAGGTCGAATACGCAGGCGCAACCGCGCTGACCATCCGCGGCAACTTCGACTACAGCGCGAATGAAGCGGGAGATGTCGATCACGGCCGCGAACCCGCCCTCGAGAGCTCCGCGTTCCCCATGGTCACCACCGACAACCACGAGATCGTCACGTACGCGCTCGTCTCCGATCAGGCAGCTTTGGGAACGGCGCCGAACAACCAGACGATCACGATGTTCATCGACATCAACGCCAGTGGCACACCGACACCGACGCGCACGGCGCATCCCGGCGGCACTGCCGAGCGCCAGGTCGACATCACCGGCGTCGACCTGACGAACAACAATCCGCCGTACACGCTCTATCGCTTCACGTTCAACGACAACGGCACTGTGGCGCAGACGCCGCTCGCGAGCAGCATCCGCAGCCTGAATTTCTTCTACTACCAGGATCCGCAGGCGACGCAGCCGCTGCGCGATGCGGCCGGCGCGCTCGCCCCGAACATCGGCGGCAACGGGAAGTACGATCCTGCGGTCGCCGGATCGATGAATCTCCCCGACCGTCTCGTGCGCAAGAGCATCCGCGCGATCCGCGTCCGCCTCGTCGGGATGAATTCGCAACCCGACACCAATTACGCCGACACGAGTACGGCCACGGGGCAGCTCGGCGCAACGAGCAGCGCGGGCGTGCCGTCGTTCGTGACCGACACCGCGACCGTGGCCTCGACCAGCAAGCCGATGACCAACTATCGCCGCCTCGCCGTCGACACCGTCGTCGTCCCGCGCAACCTCGGCATGACCGGTATGGCCCAGACGTTCTTGCAGCCGCCTCCGCGTCCGACGATCAACAGCGTCTGCATCGGCTACTGCGGCATCGCCGTGGTGAGCTGGGATCCGAACACCAACGCGCCGAACGCGAGCTACGTCGTCCAGTGGGACCGCAGCCAGACCGGCAGCTTCTCCAACGCGTTCGACGCCGGCACGAGCAACACTTTCGCGGTCGATCTCACGCAGGAAGATCTCAGCCTGCCCTTCTACTTCCAGGTACGCGCGTACAACGCGGGTGGAGGCGTGCTGTCCACCAATGTAGCCGGCCCGTTTTCGGCCGCAAACGCGACCGTGCCCGATCCGCCCAACACGATCATCGCCTCGGGCGGCGGCGGCTCGTCGCCTGCGCCGCTCGCAGGCAAGGTCCGCCTGACCTGGTCCGCTCCGGTGACCAACGCCAGCGGCTCGCCGACCTGCAGCTCCGGCACGCCCAGCGTGCTGAACTACCTCCGCGAGATCAAGGGATTCCGCATCTACCGCTCGCAGAGCCAGAACTTCAATGCCGGACCGGCGAATCGAATCATCGACGAGAACACGACCGGACCCAGCGCGCCGACGAGCGACGGCTACGGCAACTTCACCTGGGACGACACCACCGCGGCCTGCGGTACGACCTACTACTACCGCGTGCGCACGGTCGAATGGTGCCAGGCTAACGCTGCGTATAACGTCTCGAACAACGCCAACGACTCGCTGAGCGACTTCGCTCCGCCGAACAACGCCAACGCCATCCCCGGCATGAGCGGCACCACGGGCGTTCCGCAGACGCCGGTCAACTTCCAGATCGCACCTGACGCGCCGGCAATCCCGCCGGCCGGTCTCACCGCCAGCAACTGCGTCGGCCTTCCCACGAATCTATGCACGGTGCAGATGAGCTGGGGCCGCGTCACGCAGACGACGACCCCGGTTCAGCAGGTCGCGATCGACAATTATCAGATCGAGCGCCGTCAGTACGCGCTCGACATGAGCGGCAATTACGTGCTCACCGGCATCAACCGGACGTGGGTACTGCCCAACGCCCTGAGCACCGGCGGGTGGGCACCGGGAGCGACGGCAATCGATCCGTCGACCGTCTTCCTCACCGATACGGCGGACTACCTCGACGCCGTAACGCTCGCCCGCTACAAATACGACTACCGCATCACCGCGATGTCGGCGAACCCGCCGTCTCCCGCGTGTGTGGTGAGCACTCCGACGAATTGGACCGCATACCCTCCGCCTTGCACCTTCACCGGATCGGTCATCGTGCAAACCGGAGCATCGTCCGGAAACGGTCTCACTCCGGCCACATCGTGGGTCATGAACGCCGGCGACACCATTTCGGTCCAGCCGCCGGGAGGCACGACTTTCACGCGTGTCGACATGGCCGTTCTTGACCCGAACGGCAACACGATCTCGACAGACTCGCGTCCGCCGGGCATCCCTTCGCCGGCCACGTTCTCGTGGCAGAACCTGACTCCGGGCGACGTGTACACCGTAAACTTCACGATGAAGGACGCGGCCTCGCCGCCGTGCACCGAGCAACTCGTCCGCTACATCCAGCAGGAGCCGCTGCCGGCCTGCTCGCTGACCGATCAGGCCACGCAGCCTTCGATCCTCGGCCCCTCCGGCACCTCGGGGCAGATGAAACTCGATCTGATCAACGGCGCGAATGAGGACCTCGTCATCCAGTCCATCGATATCACCTGGAGCGCGCCGTCGAGGGTCACGTGGAACACGATCCAGTTCCCGACCGGCGCGACCATCGCCGGACCGGGCACCACGAGCGGCTCGTTTACCAGGACGCTCAACCCGCGGCCGGGCACCGTAACGGCCGGCGACGTGACCGTGTTCGCGAACGCCACGCGCACGCTGCTGTTCAACTTCGCAAAGACCAGCGGCAGCCCGACGCTGCCTCCGAACGCGAGCGCGATCACGTCGGTTTGCATCCACTACACGCGCGCAACGATCACGCAGCTCGGCAACCAGATCACGTCGATTACGGTCACGACCGGCGGCAGCGGATTCACCTCCGCGCCGACCGTGACGATCACCGATCCGACCGGCACCGGCGCCACCGCCGTTGCAACCGTGGGCGGCGGCGCGGTCACCTCGATCAAGGTCACCGCGCAGGGCTCGGGCTACACGGCTCCGACCATCACCATCAGCGGCGGCGGCGGAACGGGAGCGACAGCCACGGCGTCGATGCAGGTACCCATTCCGTTCAGTTGCACGATCGTGCCGAGCGTGAACGCGAACAACCCGACCAGTTGCCAATAAGGGACGTCTATGAGGCAAATGAAAAGACTCTTTCGATCGGCGACAAAGCGATTCCAGCAGCGAGGGTCGGCACTGCTGGCCAGCCTGATGGTCATCGTCGGCCTCTCGCTTCTCGGTCTCGCATTCGTGGCCATCTCCGAAACGGAGAGCGCGATCTCGATCAACGAGCGCAACCACTCGCAGACCGTCGCGCTGGCCGAGGCCGGAGCGCGGGTGGTCGTGCAGTGGTTCCAGAATCCTGTCCAGATGGCGACTACCGGTGGCCTCGGCCTCATGCCGGACAACTTCGTCGCAGGCCCGGCGCCGATGACCGTGTTCAAGAACGAGCGCACCGTGCAGGCCTACACCGGCTACTACAAAGCGTCGGCGAGCGAGCTCCTCTGCGACCTCCCCTTCGGTCCGCTCGACAACGACAAGTTTTACGGAGCCGAGGACACGCCTGACGTCATCATCGACCGCAGCACGCCGGAAGGAACGACGTTCCTCAACAATTTCAACGACAAGGTATTCGGTCCGGAAAGCGCGACTGCGCCCCGTCCGGCCGGCGAGATCACCGCGCTGCTGCTTTACGCTCCGCCGATCGCCGGCGCGACGCTCATTCCCGGCGCTGCGCCGCACTGGTACGTCGGCGGCACGCGCTACGGCGTGGCCACGATCATGGCGCGGGCCGAGAAGTTCGACGCGCCGCGCTCCGTGGCGACGCGGCGTTCGCTCGCGCGCGCCGAATGCCGCATTGTCGTCTCGCAGTACCCGCTTCCGACGCCGGGCGGTCCCCTTCAGTCGGCAACCGACCTCGCCACCAACGGCAACTTCAACGTCCACTGGGGAATGGTGAGCGCGCAGCAGTCGCTCGACCTCAAAAAGGACTACACAACGATCCCGTGGTTCAACGCGTACGAGAAGATCCACTTCAACCGCGGGTACGACTCGTCGGTCCAATGGGCGCAGAACACGGTCTACCGGAACGGCGACATCGTCCGTCCGAAGACGATGAACGCGACGCTCATCGGCCACGAGTACACGGTCACCAGCGTTCCGGCGGGCGGCGCGAGCACGAGCACGGGGACCGAGCCTACCTGGCCCGTCAATGCCGGTGGAACGGTGACGATGTCCGGCGCTCCGATGACCGCCGGCCAGTCGCTCACGTTCACAGAACGCCCCTCCACTGCCTATCCCCTGTCGTTCGGCGGCGCCATGGGCCAGAGCAACGTGCCCTGGCTCTACTACATCGCGCGCGGCAACATCAACATCAACGACCCGTGGTTCCACGCGCGCAGCGCGCAGAATATCGTCGGCTCGCCGAACGCGAACGCGCAACCGTACCCGTTCCCCTACTCGAATCCGTCGAGCTACGGTGCGACGCACCACTTCCAGTACCAGAATTTCAATCAGTACCCGAACTTCAAGCAGCTCATCTTCCCGATCATCAACTACGACTTCTGGAAGGCCGCAGCCATCGCCGGCAATGGCCAGAGCGGCGTGAAGTATCTGCAGTGGGTAGCCGCTGACACGTACACGGACGGCATCACGACGAAGACCATGGTCAACTGGGCCACCTCGCAGCCCGGCTACTACTTCTTCGACACCCAGAACGCGCAGAACCCGCAGAATGGCGGTCCGGGCGTTCTCGCTCCGAGCATCAAGACGGGACCCCTCACCGGCTATCTGAGCAGCTTCATCTATCTCAACGCCGGATTCGGGACGACGGGCGGCGGCGGCGGCGGTCCGGATGGATGGTTCACTCAGCCCGGCGAACCGTACATGGACATCGGCTTCCGGCAGGTCGAGGAAGGAACCGGCGGCACGACACCGCAGGGCGACTTCGTCCGCGACGCGGCCGGCATGCCGATCATCACCGCCGCGGTCAACGGTCTGTGGGACTACCAGGACCTTCCCTGGAGTAACAGCGGTAATCCCAACGGCAACTCGCCCGGGAAGAACGGCGAGTTCGACGTGTTCGTCGCCCAGCGGACGGTTCACGACCCGTCCGACACCGCGAATCCGAATTCGACGTACACCGGCTGGTTCCCGGTGCCATACATGCCGGGATGCAACCCGGGCAACAACTCGTGCGCGGGTTGCAACTGCTCTGAGCCGCACGAGCCGTACCTGAACGTCAAATACGACGGCGTCAGCCTCACCGGCCTCACCATCGGCTGGTACGATCCGTCGACGGCCGTCACAACGATGCGTCTGCCGAAGCGAACGGTCAACGGGCTGCGCGCGCCGCAGACGGCCGCGAACAAGGTGACGTGTACCGCGACCTCACCGTCGAAGGACTGCACGTCGAATGGCTACGATATCGACGGCTCGCTCGTTCCGCTGAATCCGCTCAATGACGGCGTGCTCTTCATCGAAGGAACATACGATGCGACGGGAAACTACAACTATTACGGCTCGGTTCTCGTGGGCCAGGGGGGCGTGAACACGAAGGGAACGCCGATCCTGTGGTACGACGAGTCGCTGTCCCGGGGACTCCGTCTTCCGGGATTCCCGCGCGTCATGGTGACCTCGGTCGAGACCGACCGGTAATCAACAAAGCAGGGCCGGCGAACAGCCGGCCCTGCGCGTCTCACCGCGCCAGCGCGTCGAGCGGCTTCTTCTCGTACCGCTCGAAATTCTTCAGGTCGCGCGCTGCAGCATTCGCGCGCGGGTCGCCCGCTTCCGCGTAGCACGTCGCCCGCTTCTGCAGATAGATCATCTGCCATGGCACGTGCGGCTCGTACGATCGCAACTCGTCGAGCACTGCGTGCGAGCAGCCGCCGTTCGCAAGCCGCTGGGCGATGAACAACAGCGCCGACTTCCGCTGCTCGTTGAACATCTCGATCGCAAACGGCTCCCGCAACGACGTGTAGAGCATCGGACCGGCAGCCGCAAACTGCGGATCCTCTGCAATCTCCACCGCCAGGCTCAGCGCATGCCGCGCCAGCACCGGCAGCAGCCACGGATTGTGCCGGTACGCTTCGAAAACCCGCGCGAGAATCGCGACGGCTTCCGGGCGTTTCTCTCGCCAGCGGAGCCGCGCCAGCAGCACGTCCGCTTCCATTGGGAGCTCCGGCCGCAGCGCGTCGATGTACTTCATCGCGTTCTCGTCTCCGCGTTCCGCGAGAACATCGGCGTACGTGATCATCTCCAGCGGCGTTCGTGGAGGAGCGATGCCCTGCCAGATGAGCCACGCGTCGCCCGGTGCGTTCTCCATGTAGCGGAGTTGGGCAACACCGCGCGAACGCAGATCGGTCGGAAGAAGATTGTGGATGTCGATCGGCGCATCGTGCGCGACTCCGATCGACAGCCGCTCCGCTTCGACGAACGCCGCAGCGGGAACGGTTCGGACGGAGTTCGGCAGATCGTCGGCGCGGCCGCGCGCGAACGCCCGCAGCTCGTTGACGCCGAACGCGTCGCCCTGGCCGAGCGTGCGAGCAAATGCGTACTCGACGATGGTGCGATCGTCCGTATTCGGCCGCGCTCCCGTTCCGAGGCGCCGGGCGGTGGCGGTGCCGCAGACGTAACGCGCGTAGATGCCGGCGGTGTCGTTCACCGCCCACGCATTCCGCGCGGCGCTGCGATACGGCTCGAGCTGCATCCGCCGGTCGACGACATCCCAGCGGTGGTCGATCGGCTCGAGCGAAGCGACCAGCAGAAGATCGCCGCTTTCGCTCTGCCACGTCTCGACCTCCGGAAAAACGCCGGTGATCGTCGCGTAGATCGTCCGGATCGTCGGCGCGTCGATCTCGTAGGCCTGCAGAAACTGCACGAGGATCCCGCGCCGGTTCAGGCGGGCAGCGCACGCTCTGTAGAACTCGGTCGTGAAGAGATTCGCGATGCCGGCGCGATACGGATTCGACGGCTCGGAGGAGATGATGTCGAAGCGGTCGCCGCGCGCCAGAAGAAATTCGCGGCCGTCGCCCACCCAGGTGTGTCCTTTCGGATTGTGAAGAAAATCGTGGTTGACCGGTGTGCACATCTCGGCCACGTTGACGATGGCGGGCTCGATCTCGACCGCGTCGACGCGCTCGATCGACGGAACGGCGGCGAGCCAGCCGGCCGTCGATCCAGTCCCGAGTCCCACAACCGCGGCGCGCCGCGGATTCGGGTGAAGCAGCGCCGGCAGGATCGCCCCCATCACCTGAGTGCCGGCATCGAGGCGCGCGTGCCCGTCGCTCTTCCCGTTCACGATGAACGCATAGCCGTCGGAGTTCGCGACAGACACGCTCGTCTCGATTCCTTCCGCCTCCCACGCCGTCGTGCGCTGCCGCAAGTGCTGAAAATCGATGAGGTTGTTGCGCGTCGACTTCACGATATAAACCCGGCCGGCGCCAATCGGTGAATGACGCCAGAACGCCGTCGGTCCCGTCGCGAACAGCAGCGCAATGGCGATGGCGATCGTCACCGCAGATCCGAGCGCGAGCAACGGCTTGCGCGTCATCAGCACGGCCGCGACAACGATCGCTGCCAGCACCACGACGGCCGTCCGCCACGTGCCCGGCGCAGTCAGCAGCGGCATCAATCCGAATCCGCCCGCAATCGATCCCGTGATCGCGCCGGCCGTGTTCCACAGATACGCGGTGCCGACATGTGTCCCGACATCCTCCCGCCCCGTGCCGAGGAGCGAGATCAGAACGGGGAACTGAATACCCGCGATGAACGAGGCCGGAAACACGACGATCGCGGTCACCGCCGCCCATCCGATCACATACCCGCCGAAGGAGATCGATCCGAGCGGACGGAGAAGCAGCGCGGTGAACGCCAGTGAGTCGCCGAGCGCGAACGGAACCGCGATCGCGAGCGCCTCGAGCGCACAGAGCACCGCGAACATGCCGATCGTCGCCTGCGAGCGGCGGACGATCGCGTACGCGAAGCTGCCGAGCCCCACGCCGGCGAGACCGACCGCCAGGATCAGCCCGAAGGTGTACGTCGTTCCGCCGAGGAGCGGGGTGAGCATGCGGTACCAGACGAGCTCGAGGAGGAAGAATGCGAAGCCCGTTGCGAATGCGGCGGAGTAGATGAACGAGGGATTCGGGGTTCGGGATTCGAGATTCGGAGTACCTGGGGCGGCGGACGCGAATCCCGAATCCCGAATCTCGATTCTCGCGATCTCGTCACCCAGCGCGCGCGACTTCGAGTCTGCTGGCCTCCTGATCGCATTCGAATACGCAATCGCCGACATCCCCACGAGCGCATTGAGCAGCGCGGCGGCGATGAGCGTCTTCAGGTTGCCGAACGTCTCGAGCAGATAAAACGTCGAGATGACCGTGCCGGCGACGGCGCCGAGGGTGTTGGTCGCATAGAGAATGGATACGCCGAGGCGGCCGGCGTCCCCGGAAGTCTCGACGGCACGGGAGGCGGCGGGCAGCGTGCCGCCCATGAGCACGGTCGGAATCGCGAGAACGATCACCGACAGCAGCAGCCGGACGACGGTCGCGAGAAACGACCCCAGCACGAACGAGCCGCCCATCGCGAGATAGAGCTGGCGGACGATCCAGAGCAGAAGCGGGCTGAGCACGGCCGAGCTCGCCACGCCGACCTCCAGCAGACCATAAAAGAGGAGAGGATTCCGCGACTGGTCGACGCGGCGGCCGATGAAGAGCCCGCCAATGCCGAGGCCGCCCATGAAGATGGCGAGCACGGCGGCAGAGGCGAGAGTCGACGCTCCGAAAACCAGGCGGAACTGCCTCAGCCAGACTGTCTGGTAGATCAGCGCGCAACCGCCCGATCCGAACAGGAGCAGCCCCACCCACGCCACGCGCGACTTCACGGGTGATAGGTTAACCGGTAACGGCCGCTCGAAACACGGAATCGCTCGGCAGGCATTGGAGTTGTACGCCTTGCCGGCCTGCGGCCGGAGGTCCGGATCTCGAGAAAAATCAGAACGTTTCCGTCATCTCGAGCGTCAGACATGACGAGGCGGGAGTAGAACCAGCAATGCCCCAATTCACGGTCCGAGTCGGGACACCAGAAGGCGATGTCGTCGAGCGTCACGTGCAGGCCACCACGGCCCGCGCGGCGCAGGACGAGATGCGCCGCGCGGGGATGTATGTCTTCGACGCGAAGCGCGGCGCGTTTGCGCTTCGCGATCTCCTGCCGGCCCGCCGCTCGATCTCGACCGAGCGCTTTCTGCTGTTCAACCAGGAGCTGCTCGCGCTGGTCAAGGCCGGACTGCCGATCATCCAGTCGCTCGACATCATGCTGGAGCGTCAGAAGAACCCGGTGTTCCGCGAAGTGCTGACCGAGGTGCGCGACAAGATCAAGTCGGGCGTGGCGCTCTCCGACGCGTTCGCCGCGTACGGCGACATGTTACCGCCGATCTATTCGAACTCGCTTCGCGCCGGCGAACGCTCGGGCGATCTCGAAGGCGTGCTGCGCCGCTTTCTGCGCTACCAGAAGATGATCGTGAATCTGAAGAAGCGTGTGACCGGCGCGATGATCTATCCGGCGATCCTCATCCTTCTGTCGACGGTCATGGTCTTCATCATGTTGACGGTCGTCATTCCGAAGTTCACGGAATTCTTCGCCGGCTTCGACGCGGAGCTTCCCGCGTTCACGCGTTTCATGATCGCGGTGGCGATGTTCCTGCGGAATAACCTGTTCTTCGTCTTCGGCGGAGCGGCTGCCGCGATCTTCCTGTTCCGCAAATGGATCACCAGCGCCGGCGAGGTGATCTGGGATCGTTTCAAATTACACGTGCCGCTCGTCGGCGGCGTCGTCCATCGCTTCGCGGTCCTGCAGTTCACGCAGTCGCTCGGAACGCTTCTGAGCGGCGGCACGCCGATGGTTCCGGCGCTCGAGATCGCCTCGCAATCGATTACGAACCAGGCGGTTTCCTCCAAGGTGTTCGGGATTGTCCAGAACGTGCGGGAAGGCGAGCCGCTATGGCGCTCGCTCGAGACCACCGGCGTCATCGGAGACCTCGCCGTAGAGATGATCAAAGTTGGTGAATCCACGGGCGCTCTGACGGAAATGCTCGCAAATGTAAGCGAGTTCTACGATGAGGAAATCGAGGCCAGATTGTCCCGTATGGTGTCGGCCATCGAGCCCATGATCCTCGTCTTCATGGGAGTCGTGATCGCCGTTCTGCTATACGCGTTCTATCTGCCGTTGTTCCAGCTGTCCACAGTAGGCCAATCATGAGTACGACCGATCCGAATCGCACCGTTTACAAAGCCGCCGCTGACACGAGCACGGAGACCGTGCGCGCGAAGCGCATGGCCGAGCAGTACGGCTTTCCGTATGTCGAGAACCTCGAGCACTTCACGGTCGATCACGCTCTCTTCCGTGACATTCCGCTGGATCTGATGATCCGTTACCAGTTCCTTCCGGAACGGCGGGAGAACGGCCACATCGCGGTCGTCGTCGGCGACCCGACCGACGTCCTCAAGCTCGACGAGCTCGAGCTCCTCCTGGGCGCGCCGCTGAAGATCAAGGTCGCCTCACCGGCGGCAATTCGCGACAAGCTCCAGAAATCGGAGTCGACGCAGCGCGTGCTCGATGAAGCGACGGAAGGCTTCCGCCTGCAGCTCGTCGGCGAAGACGACGACGGCGAAGAGACGCTGACGATCGACTCGATCACGCAGCAGGAGTCGTCGCCGATCATCAAGCTCGTCGACTCGATCGTGTTCAACGCCATCCAGCGCCGCGCATCGGACATCCACATCGAGACGCGCGACAACGAAGTCGTCGTCAAGTACCGCATCGACGGCGTTCTCTACGAGGCGCTCGATCCCATCGACAAGCGCCATCACTCGACGATCATCTCGCGCATCAAGGTCATGTCGGAGCTCGACATCGCCGAGAAGCGCGTGCCGCAGGACGGCCGCTTCAAGCTCCGCCTGACCGGCCGGTCGATCGACTTCCGCGTCTCGATCATCCCGTCGGCGCACGGCGAGGACTGCGTCATCCGAATCCTCGACAAGGAGTCGATGAACTCCGAGTTCAAAGACCTCCGCCTGGACGTCCTCGGATTCGATGACGAGATGCTCGTGAAGTTCCGCAAGTTCATCAAAGAGCCGTACGGAATGGTGCTCGTCACCGGTCCGACCGGCTCGGGTAAAACGACGACGCTCTACGCCGCGCTCTCCGAGATCCAGTCGTCGGAAGACAAGATCATCACCATCGAGGACCCGGTCGAATACCAGCTCCGCGGTATCACGCAGATCCCGGTCAACGAGAAGAAGGGTCTGACGTTCGCGCGCGGACTCCGCGCGATCCTCCGCCACGACCCCGACAAGATCATGGTCGGCGAGATCCGCGACGAGGAGACCGCCGCGATCGCCGTTCAGTCGGCGCTCACCGGCCACCTCGTCTTCACGACCGTTCACGCCAACAACGTCGTCGACGTCCTCGGACGCTTTCTGAACATGAAAGTCGATCTGTACAACTTCGTGTCGGCGCTCAATTGCGTCCTCGCCCAGCGGCTCGTACGCCGGGTCTGCGACAACTGCAGACACGAAGTGACGTATCCCGACTCGTTCCTCGTCGAGTCGGGTCTCGATCCGAACAAATACCGGGGCACGACGTTCTACGAAGGCACGGGCTGCCTCGAGTGCAACGGCACGGGCTTCCACGGCCGCGCCGCGATCTCCGAGCTGCTCGACCTCTCCGATCACATCCGGGCAATGATTCTCGAACGCCGTCCGGCCGCCGAGATCAAGAAGGCGGCAAACCAGGAAGGCATGATGTTCCTGCGCGAATCGGCACTGCGAAAAGTGCTGGATGGGCGGACGACGCTCCGCGAGATCAACAAGGTGACGTTCGTCGAGTAAGTGATGGCGCGTTCTTATCCTCCCGACGTGGTCGTCCTCGATACGGACGGCATCCTTCACGCGCGGTTGTCGCGCGGCAGGAAAGGTGCGCGCATCGAGCACGCCAAGCTGTATCCGATCCGGGAGGGCGTCTTCGCGCCGGCGGTCGTCACACCCGACCTCGCCGGCGAAGCAGACCTCGCCGAAGTCGTCCGGCGCATGCGCGTGGAGCGCGGAAGACTCGATCGCGTCTCCCTCCTGCTGCCCGACGCGTGGTTCCGGATCAACCTCGTCGATCTTCCGACGCTCTCCGATCGCCACGACGAAGCGCTGCACGCGGTGCGCTGGAGCCTGAAGCGCACGCTTCCGATTCCTGCCGAGTCGCTTCGCGTGGTCTGGGACGTCCTCGGCAAGTCGGCCTCAGGTCTCCGCCTGCTCGTGTTGAGCGCGGTCGAGAAGACGCTCGCCGCGATCGAGCACGTGTTCAGCGAAGCAGGCATCGATGTCGTTCTGATCGAGCCGGTGGGCCTCAACATCTGGAACGCAATTGCCGTTCGCGAAGACGCGACCTCCAGCGACCGGCTGTTCGTCTACGTGCGCGACTCCGACTTCACCACCGCCGTGTTCCGGGGATCACAGCCGCTGTTCATCAGGTCCCGTAATCTGACGGGCGAGCGCACGCTTCAGCAGGAGATCCGCCTGTCGGCGAGCTACCTTCGGGAAACGCTGCAGACCGGAACGATTGCGCGCGCCTATGTGGCCGGAGCAGACGATGGCGGACAGGCGCAGTCGGCGCTGGCATCCGAGTTCAATGCGCCGGTCGTCTCGGTCGCGTTGCGCGACTTCGTCGAGCAGGTGCCCTCCGATCTGTCATCGCACGACGCGGAGCTGACGGCGTGCGCGGGAGTCTTCACGGCGTGAAACCGATCCATCTCAATCTCGCAGCGAAGCCCTTTCGCGACTACCGCCCGCTGTACGCGGTCGTGGTCGTCATTTCGCTGCTCACCGCGTTTCTGCTGCTGAACAATCTCGACACGTACTATCGATATCAGCGCGATACGAAGAAGACTCGCGATGAGATCTCCAGCGTCGAGAACCAGATCCGGCAGGAGCGGCGCCGCACCGATGCAGCGACGCGGCAGATCAGCACGATCGATCTCGTGGCGCTGTCGAAGGAAACGAAGTTCGTGAACGCGCAGCTCGCCGAACGCGCGTTCTCGTGGAGCGAACTGCTCGATCGGCTCGAAGGGACGCTGCCAACCGAAGTTCGCATCATGTCCGTCGCGCCGCAGTTCTCCGACAACGGACTCGTTCACCTCGCCCTGCAATGCGAAGGGAAGGGTCAGCAGTCGATGCTGTACGCGATCTCGCGATTCCAGCGCGACCCGCACTTCTCGAATCCGTTCCCGACGAGCATCGATGAATCGCAGCCCGGCGTCGCCCACTTCGGTATCGCCGTCGACTACAAGCCGGCGATCGCGCGGGTGGTGACCAAATGATCTGGCGGGAGAAGAAGCTTCTGCTGATCGTTCTCGTGGTGCTTCTCGCCGCGAACGCGATTTTCTTCTTCACGTACCGCGTGCAGTACGAGAACCGCCTGCGCGACCTCGACTCGCAGCTCGGGTCGCTGAAGGGCGAGCTCACCGCCGCGAAACACACGCGCATGCTCGCCGAGCAGCAGCTCGCCAGTTACCGCAAAGTCCAGAAGGACGTGCGCCAGATCTACGACACCGAGTGGTCGACCCAGAATCAGCGCTTCACCGCGTTCACGAGCGAAGTCATGAAGCTCGCCGCGGCCAGTCAGCTGGCTCCGCCCCGGTCGTACTCGTTCTCGCGCGGATCCTCGAAGGGTCCGAAACAGGGCAGCAGCACGGCCACTGAAGTGACAATCGGCTTCAATGTGGAGGGGACGTACCAACAGGTGCGCCGCCTCATCAATCTTCTCGAGCTGTCGGATCAGTTCATCATCATCGACCAGATCGGCCTCAATTCGGCCACCGGCGATAAGCTGTCGATGACGATCCGCGTGAAGACGCTGTTCCGCGACGCGGCCGCCGCGCCGCGCGCAAATCAAGAGTTGTGATGGATTGGATGAGCTGGAAAACCTGGATGACAGTGGCCGGCCTGATTATCGCGGTCTTCGCGATTTATCTCTGGGCGGCGCCGCAGGGAGCGGTGTCGCCGGCACCCGTGCGCTCGAGCGATCCGATCGCCGCAGTGGAGGGAAGTGACACCGCACAGACTCCCTCGAGACCGGCAACGCGCGGTACATCTGCGCGCACCGCCGCAGCGCGGACGCCGGGCGTCGATCCGGTACACACCGAGTGGCTCGACGCGCAGAGCGGGACGTACAGCAGCAAGCGGAATCTCTTCGCGTTTCCGCCGCCGCCACCTCCCCCGCCACCGCCTAAACCGCCGGTGCCGCCCGATCGCGACAAGGACGGCATTCCCGATTTTCGCGACAACTGTCCCGACAAATACAACCCGGATCAGGCTGACCTCGATCACAATGGGATCGGCGATGCCTGCCAGACGACGCCGGTCATCATTCCGCCACCGCCGCCGCCA
This sequence comes from Thermoanaerobaculia bacterium, assembly GCA_036390755.1. Lineage (GTDB taxonomy): Bacteria > Acidobacteriota > Thermoanaerobaculia > Gp7-AA8 > Gp7-AA8 > DASVHS01. The sequence continues at coordinate 45 of DASWBH010000127.1, read as the reverse complement.
CCCAAACCGGTGCCGCCCGCGTTCACGTACAAGTACATCGGCACG
>DASWBH010000126.1:0-1645 GCA_036390755.1 Thermoanaerobaculia bacterium | reverse complement strand
TGATCGACGCCCATCATCCGCTTGCGCAGCCGCAGGTAGCGATGAAAAGCATCGATGTTGTTGTTCACGCCCGAGACGAGGCTCGTGTAGACCGAGACCGGGATGTTGCTCTGATCGAGTGACGCTTCGACCGATGAGTTGTAGTGGCGCGCTCGCGCATAGAAGAGATCGCGGCTGACCTGACCGTTGAACGTCGCGCCGAACGTCGCCTTGTACTTGCCGAGGGAGTCGAAGAACGCCTCCATGACCTTGCGGCGATCGTCGCGATTCGGCACGGCGCGATAGCGGCCGAATGCGGATTTGTCGAGCCGCACGGTCTTGCCGTCGCTCAGCGTCACGCTCGGATACGGGAAGTCCGCGTCGGCGAAGATGCCGTACACGTCCGAGGGAGCGGCCGACATCAGACCGGCGTCGGCGATGATTTTTTCCTCACCTTCGCTCAACGTGTGCGGCTGGCGGCGAAGGATGTCGTCGAGGTACTGCCGGTACACCGCCAGCTTCGGTTCCTGCTGGATGAACGCGTCGATTTTCGACTGGTCGATCCGGAGAATCTCCGGCTCGAAGTACGCCGACTGGGAGGCGATCGCCGTCCCCATCTTCTGCATTTCCTGGTTCGTCGCCTGGTACTTCGCCACGCGAGTGTCGACGTCGGAATTGAGCGACGAATAGATGAAGAGCCGCGCGTACTCCTTGTTGATCGTCGACAGATCGTCGAGCGCGGCCAGAAGCTGCTGCGGCGATCGCCCGAGCGTTCCTTTGTACGTCGCGATCGCCGGAATCTGCGCCTCGAGCTTCTCCTTCGCACCGCGCCACGCTTCGTCGCTCGGATACAGCGACGCGAGATCGAACCTGAAGCGGTCGGGAGTGCTCGCCCGATCCGCGTACTGCGCGCTGCCGGCTGACGCGAACCCAACGACGAGCACGACTCCAAATGCGAGTCTTCTGAAAAGATACATGCTGTTTCCCCTCTCGAGAGTTTTTCGTTCCTAACGGCGGACCGTACCGCAGGTTCAACGAAATCCGAACTTGTAACGGTTTTGCATATCGATTCGTCAATAGAATCAGAGAACGGACACATGAAACGAGCCGCTGCCATCCTCATCCTCCTTCTGACCGGCGCAACTGCCGTCGCACAGGAACAGCCGCAGAACGAGCCAAAACCTGATTACTCGCGGGAGAAGCTGATCCAGATCTTCGCGAACGAACCGGTGAAGGAACCGGTCGAGCCGCGGATGCAGCTCGGATTCGGCTATGTCGACTTCAAAGCGCTCCGGATGCGCTGGCGCATCGCGTATCTCCCGATCCTGATGCCGCTCTCCGGTTCGGTGCCGTGGGCGAGCAACAGGGCCTTCGGCAACCTGCCCGATCCGTTCGCGGCGACGGGAACCGAGATCGCGTACGGCCCGCGGACGTGGCGGGACATGCGCGACATGAACGCCGAGCTGAAGCGGATCGAGCGCACCGAAAAGGTTCGGGCGAAGGTCACCGTGAATCCCGAGTGAGTGTCATTCTGAGCCGCGAAGACGGCGAAGAATCTGGGAGGGGGCGCCATTCCACCGCCCAGATTCTTCGCGCTCTGCGGCGCTCAGAATGACCTTCAGCGCGACATCGCCGGCGGAGCGCAGTGCAGGCCCCACCCTGTGTC
>DASWBH010000125.1:0-6933 GCA_036390755.1 Thermoanaerobaculia bacterium | reverse complement strand
TCCATCTCTTCGATCGCGCGGAGCAGCTTCTGCGTCTTCTCCTCGGAGATCTTCTGCTCGGTGATGTCGGTGCTCCAGCCGCTGACGCCGATCACTGCGCCGGTCTCGCTGAAGATCGGACTGACGGTGCGGCGGAGAATGCGCGGGCCGCCGATCGGGAAGGCGGCGATGGTCTCGAGCGTGCGCGTCTGCCGTGTCGAGCGCACCAGCGCGTGTTGCGCTTTCCACTCCTCTGCGGTTTCCGCCGGGATTCCGACTTCCTCGAGCGTGCGGCCGATCATCTCCTCTTCGCTCAGCCCGATCCGCTCGCGCGCCGCGATATTGGCGGCGAGGTACCGGTCCTCGCAATCGAAGCTGAAGATGTAATTCGGCGAGCTGTCGACGATTTCCTGGTAGCGCTGCTCGCTCTTGCGCAGCTTCTCCTGCGCGATCGTGCGCTCGCTCATGTCGGTGATGAGCGCCATCGATCCGGCGAACTCGCCGTCGTGCACGAGCGGCGCGGCGCTGACCTGCACGAAGACGCTCTTCCCGGAGATGCCGGTCAGCTCTGCTGCGTACCGGTCGTGCAGACCCCGGCGCCGCCGTTCGATGCCTTCTTCGACGAGGACGCGCGTCTCCGGTGCATAGACCGCTGTTGCCGGTTTTCCGATCACGTCCTCGGGGCGATAGCCGAACAGCTCGCAGAACTGGCGATTCACGAACTTGATGGTCGCGGCCGGGTCGTACACGACCAGCGCCTCGTTCATGCTCTCGACGATCTGCCGGTAACGGTCCTCGGATGTGCGGAGCTCATGTTCGGCGCGCTTGCGGCCGCTGATGTCGCACACGAACACGACAGAAGCGGAGGAGCCTTCGTAGAAGGCGGAGGAGCCTCCGTAGACGATGGGACGCGCCATGACTTCGATGTCGCGGATCGTGCCGTCGACGCGAAGCATTTTCGTTTCGATCGCCGACATCGTGCCGGGATGCGAGTCGTGCTGCGCCATCAAGCGGAGGATTTGAGCGCGCGACTCGCCGGGGACGAGGTCGAACACGTGCCGGTCGAGCAGCGCAGCCGGATCGGGAACGCCGGCGAGCGCGGCGGCGGCGGCGTTGGCGAAGAGAAAGCGGCCCTTCGCGACGACGAGGATCGCGTCGGGCGCGGCGTCGACGATCTGCTTGTAGTTGTGAGGCATTACCGGATCGTTGTGATGCTAACCCTGGGCCTGAAGCAATCTGTCGCCATGATCACACCGCGGTGTGACAGCGGACGGGACGTTATTCCGGCTCGGGAAAGACGCGGATGACGACCGTGTTGCCTTTGCTGTCGCGCGAGGTTGCGACGGCGCTGTTCCCGGTCGTCTCCTCGACGCGTCCGATCAGCGTCATGTCAGCACGGCGAATCACCTCGGACGCAGCGGCTTCGGCGGTCGCGGCCTCGATCGTCTCGAATCCGCGCTCGCTCTGAAGGGTGGCTTCTTTGCCGAGCTTGTTGATCCGCGTTCGCTTCACGCGGTATCGCATGGCCGCACGAGCATACGCGTTACCGCTGCGTTTGGTAGCGGCATGGTGGCAGGACCATTGCTGCGCTCCGCCTCCCATGAAGGCCGACCTCGACAAGCTGCTGGCGGATCTCAAGCGTCAGCGCGACGACATCGAGGCGAGAATCCAGGATGTGGAGACGCAGAGCAGCGCCACGGCCGAGCTTCTCGACCGGGTCGAGAACTGGCGCAGGCGCGCCGAGAAGATGCGCGTCGCCGGACCGGACGACGAGACCATCCGCATCAGACGCTAGTGGAGCGGCCGGCCCGTCCGTTGCAAATGATGGAAGACGCGGCTCGGTGCACTGAAGCTGCGCGAGGTTCGCTTGAAGAGGAGGGCAGCGGTGCACGATGGGCAGCGAAGCGAACGCGTATCCGGCGCGCGGGCACGAGATGTAAGGGGCCCGGCGATTCTCGTTGCCGATGACGACCCCGCAATCCTGCAGCTCATGAATGCAGTCTGCAGGCGCGAATCGTTCCGCTGCGACACCGCGCGCGACGTTTCCGAAGCGCTGGAGAAACTCCAGTCCGGCGAAACGTACGACCTTCTCGTGGTCGACGTCATGCTGCCGAAGATGAAGGGCGACGCGATCGTTGCCGCGCTGCGCGAAATGAGCGCGCGTCCCGCGGTGATCGTCGTGACCGCGGAGCCGCCGAGCCCGCGTCTGGTCGATGGCAGTGTCGTCCATGCGATGCTCGCGAAGTCGACCGATTTGCTGGCGCTCACGGCGTTGATCGCCGATGTCGCCGAAGCGATGTTCGTGCTGCGAACGACCGGATCGGATCCGTCGTTCACGTGAGTCGGACTGCGGCGCGATTTCACGCGATGGCGTTGGCGCGAGCTCGCCGGCGGAGGTCGCGGTAACGTCTTTGCATGCCTGAGCCGCGTCAATGATCGAGGATCCGGACGAGCTCGTTGCCGGCGAGCGATACACGACGAGTGGACCGTCCGTTCTCATCGCGGACGACGATCCCGCAATTCGTCCGCTGATTGCCGCGATTTGCCGTCGCGCCGGTTTCCGCTGCGATACGGCGAGCGATGGTGCGGAAGCGCTGGCGAAGCTCCGCAGCGGCATCGTCTACGATGTTCTCGTCCTCGATCTGATGATGCCGAAGGTGAGCGGCTATGAAGTCATCGCGACGTTGCGCGAGCTGGCCGTGCGGCCTGCCGTCATCGTCCTGACGGCGCAGGGACCCAGGCAGACTGAGGGGATCGCCGACGGCAACATCGTGCACGCCTTGCTGACGAAGCCATTCGACATTCACGAGCTCGAGTCGCTGATCTCGGACACGGCCGAGTCGAAGTACGTGCTCAGGGCCAGCGAATCCGGCGGGTCCTGATCGCGATCCGCGCCGCATAGACCATTTGTGCTTGCGCGTTTTGCGCATTTTGCGCATAAAAACTTCTTGCCTTCCTTCCGTCGCGGCGATAGATTCCGCCCGCCCAATCACGAAGAGAGAGGTCCGAGGTGCTACCCACAAGTCGCTTGGGGTGGTTGGGCGGCCGCGTCGCAATCGCGTTGGTCATCGCCGCGCCCGTTCTCGCGGGTAGCGCTCCTCTATTTCCTGTTCCTCTTCATCTCGTCAGGCGCATTGAAGATCCGCTCGCCGCCGGTCCGGTCGAGATCGAGGAGTATTGCGCCGGCAACAAGATCATCACGGTCAACGGCAGCAGGACGGCCATCGTCGACTACGAGCGTCAGGAGCTGCTCGAGATCGATCGCAGCGCTTCAACGTACAGCGTCGTCTCGTTTCACGACATCGCCGCGGCGCGCGCGGTGTTCGCTCCTCCGGTGCCAAAACGGAATGCGATCGCGACGACAACCGCAAATCATGACGAGTGGAAGACGACGGCGCTCGGCATGCGAGCCTCCCGCGGCGGCCGCAGCGCCGATTCCTTCGAGATCGCCGGCGACAGAATCAAGCTCGAGCTGGCGGTCGATCGCCAGGTCACCCTGTCGCGTTCCGCGCTCGACGCCCTGAGCGGATCGGCTTACCCGAACGACGCCGCATCGCACCACGAAGCGCTCGTGCATGCGTGCGCTCGAACGAGCAACGCGTTGCCGGCCCGCGCAGCGGATGCGGACGGCTATGGACTGCCGCTCGATCAGACGATCACGATCGAAGCGGACGAGCACACCCACGTGACCTTGCGCAACGTCGTCTTGCGCGTCACGAACGATCTGCCGCCGCCTGACGTCATGGCGATTCCCGCGGGCGCGAAGCTTGTCGAGTCGCGCGCGACGCAGATGCTGCGCAATCTGAAGGAGCTCGGAGACCAGGTCCCCGCGAGCAGGCCCTGATGAGATTCCGCCGCGCGGCCGCCCTCCTCGTGGCGCAGAGTCTCTGCGCAGCGGTCGTCGCCGGCGCGGAAATCACGAGCGGCAGTCTGCAGATCCAGGGCGTATCGCTCGAAATCGAAACCACCGCGGTGACCACCGGTCTCGACATTCCGACCACGATCCAGACGAAGTTCGCGGGAAAGACGAATGACGCTGCGCCGCTTCTCGACGGGCTCCTCGCAGTCGGCGATCTGACGGGACCGGGCATCGACACGCCGATTCGGCTCACGACGTCGCCGGGATTCCGCTTCCAGATTCCCGGTTTTTCGCGCGAGGGAATCTACCTGCTGCAAAACGTGCGGCTGATGAAAGGCGGCGAGTTCATCGCACCGGCGATGCCGTCGTCCGCATCGATCACGGTCGCGAACGTTCTGCAGACGACGGTCAAAGTGCGCCAGCTGACGGCGGAAGAGTTGCGCGCGCGGGGCATCGTCGTCGACGGCCGCAACTTCAACGTGTACGAATACTCGTTCACCTTCCTCGTGAACGGCGAGTTGGTCGAAGTGCCGTTCCCCGTGATCGTCGACCCGCGGACCCATGAAGTCACGCCGATCGTGCGAGAAACGCCGTTCACACTTCCTCCGGTGACCCAGATCCAGCCGCCGCGATGGTCGCCGCCGGATGTGATCGCGTTCGAGCTTCCCCCCGACGAGACGAACGCAGGCGATCAGAGTGGCGGCGCGAATTCCGGCGAACAGCACGTGAGCTCGAAGCGGGCGAGCATTCCTGCCGCGATCATCATCCCGAACAGCCTGGCGGTCCTGCATGAATTTGTCGCCGTGATTCTCTCGGTCAGTAACGGCGCGCCATCAGGAAGCACCGCGCGACTGGACGACGTGCGCGCGACGATCAAGATCCCGGCGGCGCTCCGCACGGCGAAATCGAATCCGTCCGTCGCGTTCGGGCAACCGGTGCCAATCGTCGATCCGTCGACCGGCGTCACGTTCCTGATCGCGCAGGCGAAAGGGGAGGCGGAGTGGGACCTCGAAGGCCTGCAGCCGGGCACGCATACGGTGGAGATCGAAGTCCGCGCGACCTTGAAAGAAGCGGGACAGCCCGACGTGCCGCTGAAAGCGACGCCGCGCGCGTCGATCGTGGTTCACGATCCCCGTTTCAACATCACCTTCTCGCATCCCGACACAGTTCGCAAAGGCATCGATTACTCGACGTTCAGCTTCGTGACGAACATGAGCGGCGGCGCGCAGACGCTGCGCGTCGGTAACGGTGTGCCCTCGTGCGACCAGTCGGCCGGGGCGAACGTCTGCCGGGTCGGCGGCGCTGACTTCGACGATCTGACGCTCGCATCCGGCGAGATGAGGGTCATCGAGTACAAGCTCCGCTCCGGCGTCACCGGCCACGTGTTCGCGACCGCCGGCACGATCTCTGACGACGCGATCAGCGCCGCCGTGCAGCTGCAGATGGGTGTCAGCGAGACCGGCATCCCGCTTTCGCCGGCCACGCTGGTGATGCCGTATTACGCGCAGTTCGTCGCTCCCGATCTTCTTGACGCGAATCTCCAGCTCCTCGGGCTCGGATACAGCCTCGCCACCGCGCCCGTGAATCAGGTCACCGCCAAGTTCCCGCGCGTGATTCGCAGCGACGTGTTCTATCGTGCCGGCGACATCGCGCGAGCCGGGCAGCGGATGTTCATCAGCGAGAGCAATGCGGACGCGAAGCGCGAGGCTCTCGCGCATCTCGCCCTCGATCTCCTCGGAAACGGAGTCGAGCTCCGCGAATGGGACGACCTGCGGCGCAGCGAGAAGAGCGGCCGTGATGCCGGTGCCTCGGTCATCCGCGAGCTGAACGCGATCGGCATGAATGGCCGCGCGACGATTGGCGAGTTCGTCGACCTCTTCGCGTCCGCCACCGCTTATCGCACGCCCTTCGTCGTGGCGATTGCGCATGGCGCGGCGATCAGCGGCAACGATCGACCGTACGCGGTCGCGATCCGTGGCGCGTCGGGGCGAAGAGCGGACGGCCCGAACGAAGCCGCGTCGGGATGGATCCGCGACCTGCCGTTCAGCGACGTCTCGCGCTTCGATGTGCCAGCGCTCAACCGTTCAGGCGAGATCGCGCTGGTCGGCCGTTGGGCAGAGGATGTCGATCTCGTCGTGACGCCGGCGGTATCCGGTCCTGTGGCGCTCGACATCATCTTCCCGGGCGCAACCGACGGCACCGCGATGCGCGCGCATCTCGATCTGAACGGAACGGCCGGCCAGGCCCTGCGCGTTCCGCTGACACGCGGCGCGACAACGATCAACGCGCTCCTCCCGAATGGCGGCTTCAACGCGACCGCAGCCGCGACGAGCGTCGCCATCGCGCCCCTGCAAGCGGTCGCCGCGCGGCAGGATCTGAATCTCGATCCGGAAGGTCACAAGGTCTCTGTGCTGTTCAATCGGCCGGTCGCGATTCAAAGCGGCGCCGACTGGCTCACGAAGTTCAGCGCGCAGATCGCGTTCAATCGCGACAGCGTCATTTACAACGGCCCGCGCTCCGTCTTCGCGGCCGCGCCGCAGGACGATCAACGCGTTGTCAACCTCTCCTTCGACAACGTCCTCACCACGAACGCGGCGTACGCGATCTCCGTGAGTCCGCTGGTCGATCCCATCTCACAACACGAGGTCACGTTCACGCAGCCGTTACAGCCGAAGATCGACAACGCGCGGCCCGCCGGCATCGTCTACGGCAAGTTCCTCAAAGGCGACAACACGCCGATCGGCGCGGCCGAAGTTCGTCTCTACAGCGGACATTTCCGAGGATGTCGGAGCGGATTGATGGACGGGGAGCCGCCGGTCGACTGCAATCCGTACGCAGAGGCTCCTCAGTACGGCAGGACCGACGCCGACGGCACATTCCTGTTCGAGTACATCCCGCGCGACCCGATCGCCGACCGCGAGCTCGCGGGCGGCTATCGCCTGATCGGAGTTTCAGCCGAGGGACGGTTCACGATCGTCGACGGCGCCGTCCGCCTTCCCGGTCACGTCCAGTTCGTCAACCTCCAGCTCCTCGGGCGCGGCGCAGCAGAAGGATTGGTCAAGTACGACAACGGCGCGAGGGTGACCGGAGCGGAT
>DASWBH010000124.1:0-5178 GCA_036390755.1 Thermoanaerobaculia bacterium | reverse complement strand
GCCGAGCGGCTGACGCACGGCCGCGGCGTGCGCGGGCTGATCCTCTCGCCGACGCGCGAGATTGCGCTGCAGACCAAAGCGTTCCTCGACGTCTTCGGCGTCGATCACAACCTGAACACAGCGTGCGTGATCGGCGGCGTGAAGATGAACCCGCAGACCGACGCGCTTCGCGGCCAGCCGGACATCATCGTCGCCACGCCGGGACGTCTGCTCGATCACGTGCGCCAGCGTCACGTGAAGCTCGATGCGATCGAACAACTCGTCCTCGACGAAGGCGACCACATGCTCGATCTGGGATTCCTGCCGCAGATCCGCGACGTGCTGCAGCGGCTGCCGCGCGATCGCCACACGATGATGTTCTCGGCGACGATGCCGTCATCGGTCGAGCTGATCGCGAAGGAGTTCATGCGCGATCCCGTGCGCGTCGACATCACGCCCGAGGGCGGAGCGGCCGAGGGGATCACGCACCGGGTGTATCTCGTCAAGCCGGAGGACAAGCGCAACTGCCTGATCGCGTTGCTGCACGAAGAGCTCGGGAGCACGCTCGTGTTCGTGCGCAGGAAAGTGGATGCCGAGTGGCTGTACCACATCCTGCAGCGCAAGGGTCATCCGGTGTTGCGCATTCACGCGGACCGCTCGCAGGGCAAGCGCGTGCAGGCGCTCAGCGGGTTCCGCGAGGGCTCGCACCGCATTCTCATCGCGACCGACATCGCCGGCCGCGGCATCGACGTGCCGGGAATCACGCATGTGATCAACTTCGACATCCCGGAGAACGTCGACGACTACGTGCATCGCGGCGGACGCACCGCGCGCGGCGCGGCTGAGGGAATCGTGTCGACGATCGCCACGTGGCAGGACCTGCAGACAGTCCAGCAGATCGAAGCCGTTCTGGGAGAGAAGATTCCGCGATGCACGGTGCCTGGCGTCGAGCCGTGGACCGAATTGGAGAAGAAGGCGGTGAGGACGCGCTCGCGGCTCTAGGTCGCAGGTCGGTTAACGGTTAAGGTGGCAAACTAATCGCCAGTGAATCCCCGCGTCCTCGACGTCCTTCGAACAACCTGGGGCTTCGATTCTCTTCGTCCTCTGCAGGAGCGCGCGATCGAGGCCGTGCTGGAGCGGCGCGACTCGGTCGTGGTGATGCCGACGGGCGGCGGCAAGTCGCTCTGCTATCAGTTGCCGCCGCTGCTCACCGACGAGCTCACGGTTGTCGTCTCGCCGCTCATCTCGTTGATGAAGGACCAGGTCGACACTCTTCGCGACCTCGGCGTCGAAGCGCGGCAGGTCAACAGCACGACGTCAGCGGAAGAGAAGCGCGAGCTCGTGCAACTCGCGCGGACGCACAAGTTGCGGCTCTTGTTCGTCTCGCCCGAGCGCATGGCTGTCGATCGCTTTCAGGAGTTTCTCGTCTCGCTCGGCGTCCGCACGTTCGCGATCGACGAGGCGCACTGCATCAGCCACTGGGGTCACGACTTTCGACCGGAGTACCGGCAGCTCGGCGATCTGCGCGATCGGTTTCCCGACGCGACGCTGCATGCGTACACCGCGACGGCGACCGAAGCCGTCCGCCGCGACATGGCCGCGCAGTTGCGGCTGCAGGATCCGGCGGTTCTCGTCGGCAGTTTCGACCGGCCGAACCTCTCATATCGCGTTCTACCGCGCGTAGAGCCGCTGAAACAGACGCTCGAAGTTATCGACCGTCATGCCGGCGAGGCCGGAATCATCTACTGCATCCGCAAAAAGGACGTGGACGAGCTCACCGCGTCGCTGCGCAAGCGGGGCATCGACGCCCGCGCGTACCACGCCGGGTTGTCGTCGGACGAGCGCAGTGCCACTCAGGAAGCGTTCGCGAGCGAGCAGTGCAACATCGTCGTCGCTACGGTCGCGTTCGGAATGGGCATCGATCGCTCCAACATCCGTTTCGTCCTGCACACCGGACTGCCGAAGTCGATCGAGCACTACCAGCAGGAAACCGGGCGCGCCGGACGCGATGGACTCGAAGCGGACTGCGTGCTGCTGTACTCGGCCGCTGATGTCCTGCTGTGGCGCTCCATCGTCGAGCGCGGAGCGCAGAGCGCCGAGCGCAGCGATGCTGCGGAATACGTGCGCAACGCGCTCAAGCAGATCGACGAAATCGACAGATATGCGCGCGGCGCCGTCTGCCGTCATCGCGCGCTCGTCAACTACTTCGGGCAGGAGTACACGTCGTCGAACTGCTCCGCCTGCGACCTCTGTCTGGGCGACGTCGAAGCCGTCGCCGATGCGGATGTGATCGCGCAGAAGATCCTCTCCTGCGTCGTGCGCGTCGATCAGCGTTTCGGGGCCGGTCATGTCATCTCCGTTCTGCGCGGCGAGAAAACCGATCGCGTTCTCTCCCTCGGCCACGATCGCCTCACCACTTATGGTCTGCTCGCGGGCCACACGCCGTCGGAGCTGCGCGACTGGATCTATCAGCTCATCGGACACGGCGTGCTGGAGCAGTACGGCGACAAATATCCGATCCTGCGTCTCACGGAAACGTCCCGCCGCGTGCTCCGCGGCGAGGAGAGCGTTCGCCTCGTGCAGATCGCGCGCAAGGAGCGGCGGAAGAAAGCGAAGATCGAGAGCGAGTCGTGGGAAGGCGTCGATCAGGATCTGTTCGAGTTGCTGCGCAAGTTCCGGCGCGAGCTCGCCGCCGCGCGCGGCGTACCGCCGTACATCATCCTCGGCGATCGCTCGTTGCGCGAGGTGGCGCGGCTTCGTCCGCAGACTCTCATCGAATTGCGCGATGTGTATGGGATCGGCGACAAGAAACTCGCGGATCTCGGCGAGAAGCTTCTTTCGATCACAAAAAGAAGCGCCGCCGAAGCCGGCGGCGCCACACTGAATCCTGCGACTGAGAGTGCCTAGCGCGACCTGACGTCCTGCACCAGGTTGATGCTGCGCGCGACGTAATTGCCGTTGCCGAGATTGTCGACCTGAATGTCGACGAGGTCGCCGCGCTCGAGGCCGGAGACCGCGTACATCTGGCCGTTCACATTGACGTTCATGTTCGGGTCATACGACACCGTCACGGTATTGCCGATCGAGCCCGCATTGCGGTTGAAGCCGACCGAGCTGACGGAGTTGAGCTGGATCGTCTGACGCGACGTGTCGACGGAGTTGACCGTGCCGCGGATCGTTCCGGCGTTCGTGGTCGTGCCGGACGTTCCGTTCGTGTTGCTCACGCTGCGCGTCACCGTGATGTCCTGCGCGAGCGTGCGGCTGCCGTTCATGTTCTGCGTGCGAACGTCGATCTCGTCGCCGACTTCGAGGTCGCCGGGCATGAACGAACGACCGTTGTAGTAAACGGGAGTGTTCGTGTTGTAGTCGATCGCCATGGACGAACCGTAGCCGCGATCGATGGTGATCGTGCGGTTATGCGTGTCGACCGAGCGGACCACGCCGTGGATCGTTCCGTACGATCCGTTCGACGGGTAATTCGTGGACGGGGACGACGGATACGAACCGCTCGGATATCCGCCGCTGGTGCGGACGTCGGAAAGGACGTTGATCGAGCTCGCGACGACGTCGCTGCCGTTCTGCTGCGCCGTCACGTCGATCTGATCGCCTCGCTCGAGATCCTCGGGGCGGTACGTGCGGTTCTGATAGTTCACCGTCGTCTGGTTGTCCCAGCGCACGCGGGCCGAGTTGCCGCCGCTGGAGAGCATCGAGGTGTTGTTGCCGCTGACGTTGATCAGGTAAAGCGTGTGATTGTTGAGATCGACCGAGTCGACCGTGCCGCGAAGCTGAGCTGTCTGATTGCCGCCGCCGAAAATGCCGCCGAGACCACCATTGCCCGACGATCCGCATGCGGCAAGCAGCAGCAGCGCTATCGCAGCTCCTGCCAGGATCTTGTATCTGCTATTCATTTGTATTTCTCCCTTGTAAGGCAGTACAAAATAAGAGCAGGAACTGTGCCCTCGCGCAGCGTGGACGAGCTTGCTGCAAGTCGTTGCAAGGTTGCTAGTTGTTCGTTGCTAGTCGCAGGTTGTGCCGCGCGACCAGCAACTGGTGAGTAGCAATTACCAACCTACTCTTCGTCGTTCAGCGTGAACCCGGTGACGCCGATCGGCACTTCGCCTTCCTTCGGCATCGAGCCGCGTCGCCGGCTGGCCTCGATCTTCGTCTCGCCCTCGGAGTCGACCGCAACGGCGCGCGTGGTCATCTGCGCACGTGCGCTGGCGAGGTAGACCTTCACGCCCTTCTCGGCGTAGATCTGCGCGATCTGCAGCTCGTCCGCATCGATGACGATGTAGTCGTGGATGCGGGTCGAGAAGACGGCGAATTTTCCGTTCGCCTGACGTTCGATGCGCCATGCCATCGCGCGATTATCACCCGATGGCCTCGAGGTGCCGCTGCTTGTCGGAGTCGGGCAGGAAACTGGCGGTGAACGAATTGCGCGCGAGCTGCCGGATCTGCTCCTCGGTCAGGTTCAGCGCGCGCTGCGCAGCGAGGAAGTTGTCGGCGATGTAGCCGCCGAAATACGCAGGGTCATCCGAGTTGATCGTGACGACGACGCCGCGGTCGAGGAGCAGCGCCAGATTGTGGTCTTCCATCGAGTCGAACACGCACAGCTTCACGTTCGACAACGGACAAATCGTGAGCGGAATCGCGCGCGAGGCGAGGTCATCGACGAGCGCAGGGTCTTCGATGCAGCGCACTCCGTGATCGATGCGCGACACGTGCAGCAGATCGAGCGCTTCGCGGATGTAGGACGGCGGTCCTTCTTCTCCGGCGTGTGCGACGGCCAGGAATCCTGCCTCGCGCGCCCGCGCGAAAACGTCCGCGAACTTCGATGGAGGATTGCCCTGTTCGCCCGAGTCCAGGCCGACGGCGATGATTCTCTCCTTGTGCGGCAGCGCTTCTTCCAGCGCCGCCATCGCGTCTTCAGCGCTGCGGTGCCGAAGGAAGCACATGATCAGCCGCGACGTGATGCCGAAGACGCGCTCGCCTTCGCGAAGAGCGCCGTCGATGCCGTCGAGCACCGTTTCGAACGCGACCTCGCGCGCGGTGTGCGTTTGCGGATCGAAGAAGATCTCGGCGTGCCGCACGTTGTCGGCGGCGGCGCGGCGCAGGTACGCGAGCGTCATGTCGTAGAAGTCGCGCTCGTGGCGCAGCACGCCCGCGCCGTCGTAGTAAAGATCGAGAAACGACTGCAGG
>DASWBH010000123.1:0-4392 GCA_036390755.1 Thermoanaerobaculia bacterium | reverse complement strand
CACCGACGAGATCAGAAACGCCGCCAGCGCGAACCAGTTCGCCGGCTCTTCGATCGTCAGCGTGTACAGCGGCGGGAAAAAGAAAAAGTTGTAGCAGAGCGTCGCCAGGATCGACGACACCATACCGAGGACGAGTCCGCCGTAGAGGGAGATGACGAGGACCGCAATCAGGTACGCGAAACCGACGGTGCTCGGATTCAGGCCGATGATGCTGCCTGCCGCGGTGACCGCAGCGATCGCCGCAACGGCGCCGATCCACGTTGCGATGCGGTGGTTTCTCGTCACGTCTCGCGCAAAGTGAAGCACAGATTCGGCAGCTTGGAGTAAAGGAGGCCTAAAGGGACTCTCCGTTTACGATACCGCTTCGATGAAAGCGCCACAGGCGCGCCGCCGCGAACGCCGCGCGATCTCACCGTCCGCCGCGACGCCGATGCGCGGAACGCGTTCATCGCATGGACAGCGGTCGCCGGCGCAGTCGGCTACAACGTGCTCTGGGGAATCGGGAAGGAGAAGTTGTACCAGACGTACCAGAGATTCGCGGATCAGGGCAACACGCTCGAGCTGCGCGCGCTCAACGTGGGGCAGGACTACTGGTTCGCGATCGAAGCGTTCAACGAGAACGGGGTTTCGAAGCCGAGCGCGCCGGTGCACCTGCCTTGAGCTGGAACGAGCCTTCCAGTCCCCGGTCGGAATCCGGCCCGATCCAGACCTTGAACTCGCCGGGCTCCGCGATCCATCCGTTGCCCGACCAGAACTCGAGATCGTGCGGCGCGATGGTGAACTCGACGCGCTTCGTCTCGCCCGGTTTCAACGCCACGCGCTGAAAGCCTTTCAGCTCTTTGACGGGCCGCGCGACGCTCGCGACTGGATCGCCGATGTACATCTGCACGATCTCCTCGCCGGCGCGATCTCCTGCATTGCGAACGTCGGCTGACGCAGAGCGCGGACTCACCTTCAGATTGCTGTACTCGAACCTCGTGTAACTCAACCCGAACCCGAACGGAAACAGCGGCCCGATCGGCACGTCGATGTATTTGCTCGTGTAATGGTCGGTCTCGGCCGGCGGGCGGCCGGTATTGAGATGGGCGTAGTAGATCGGCACTTGTCCCGTCGTGCGCGGAATCGTTACGGGCAGCTTGCCGCTCGGATTGACGTCGCCGAAGAGGACGTCCGCGAGCGCGTTGCCGCCCTCGGTGCCGAGGAACCACGCCTGGACAATTGCGGGGACGTGTTGGGCGGCCCACGAGATCGCCAGCGGACGGCCGGACATCACGACGAGCACGACCGGCTTGCCGGTGGCGACGAGCGTCTCGAGCAGCTTCTGTTGATCCGCCGGAACGTCGATTGACGCGCGCGACGCTGCTTCACCCGACATGTGCCGCGTTTCGCCGAGGACGGCGATGACGACGTCGGAGTTGCGGGCGAACGTGGCGATCTCCTCGTCCGTGCCGCTCGCCAGTGCCGCTGACGGCGCCGCGGCGTGAATTCCCTCGAACGCGCTCGTCGTCTCCTCGGCTTTTCCTTCCGCGGCCCAGGGGCCGAGCATGTCGTCTTTCGAATCGGCGAGCGGTCCGACCACGACGATCCGCTTGCCGCTCTTCGCCAGCGGCAGAAGATTGCCGTCGTTCTTCAGGAGCACGATCGACTGCTGCGCGACGCGTCGCGCGGCCGCTCGATTGCTGCTCGTGAGCGTCGCGGCGGCGGTTCGGGTCTCGTCGGTGTACGGGTCGTCGAAGAGACCGGCGAGGAACTTCATCCGCAGGATGCGGCGCACTGCGTTGTCGATGACCGGCTGCGGCAGTCGTCCGTCGCGCACGGCCGCGGCGAGCGTCGCGTACGCGTTGTCCCACATGTCCATGTCGACGCCTGCGGTGATCGCTTTGATGGCCGCTTCCTGTTTCGTGGCGGCTATGCCGTGATTCATCAACTCGCCGACCGCGTCCCAGTCGCTGACGACGAAGCCGCGGAACTTCCACTCGCGGCGGAGGATCTCGTCGAGCAGATGGCGGTTCGCGGACGCGGGCACGCCGTTCAGGCTCTCGAACGCCGACATCAGCGTGCCGGCGCCGGCATCGACAGCGGCGTGGAACGGCGGCAGGTACACCTCGCGGAGCGTGCGTTCAGACATCTCCGCCGCGTTGTAGTCGCGGCCTCCCTCCGCCGCGCCGTACGCGGCGTAGTGCTTCGCGCATGCGATGAGAGAGTCGGGCGCGGCGAGGCTCTGGCCTTGAAAACCGCGCACGTACGCGGCCGCCATCGCCGATCCGAGAAACGAGTCTTCTCCGGCGCCTTCGGCGATGCGGCCCCAGCGGGCGTCGCGGGCAATGTCGACCATCGGCGCGAACGTCCAGCGGATCCCGGCCGCGCGCGCTTCGGTCGCGGCGACGTGCGACGTCAACTCGGCGAGCTGCGGGTTCCACGACGAAGCGATCGCGAGCGGGATCGGAAAGATCGTGCGATAGCCGTGGATGACATCGTTGCCGACGAGCAGCGGGATGTGCAGGCGTGACGCGGTGATTTGCGCGCGCTGTGTGGCGTTGATCTGCGCCGCGCCGCCGCCGTTGAGAATCGAGCCGACGAGTCCTGCTTTGAGCGCGGCCGGAAATTCCGGCTGATCGGGGACGAGCTGCGTGAGCTGACCGATCTTTTCCTCGAGGGTCATGCGCGCGAGAAGGTTCTCGACGCGATCGTCGACGGATTGCGCGTGAAGGGAGATCGCGAACAGGCAAAGAAATGCGAGGCGGCGCATGGCCGCGAACGATATCCCCCTTCGCCCCGCGCAGCGGGGAGAAGGTGCGGCGAAGCCGCGGATGAGGGGCCCTCACCCGGCGCTTCGCGCCACCCTCTCCCGCACGCGGGAGAGGGAGAATGAGTTGCATGAAAGCCGCTGTCTGCTACGCATTTGGAGAGCCGCTCTCGGTGGAAGAGATCGACATCGATACGCCGCGCGCCGGCGAAGTGAAGGTACGGCTGGCCGCGACCGCGATCTGCCACAGCGACGTGCACCTGATCCGCGGCGAATGGAGCCGCGATCTGCCGGTCGTGCCGGGCCACGAAGCTGCGGGTGTGATCGAGCAGGTTGGTGAAGGTGTGACTGCCGTGAAGCCGGGCGATCGGGTCGTCGTCTCGCTGCTGCGCTCGTGCGGCCGCTGCTTCCACTGCGCGCGCGGCGCGGCGCACATGTGCGAAGGCTCCTTCGCGCTGAACACCGAGAGCCGTCTGCGCAACCGCCGCGGCGAGCCGCTGCGCCACGGGATCTTCGTCGGCGCGTTCGCCGAATCAGTCGTCGTCGATCAGTCGCAGCTCGTCCTTCTCCCGCCCGCCATGCCCCTCGACCGCGCCGCGCTTCTCGGATGTGGCGTGATCACCGGCGTCGGCGCCGTGATGAACACCGCGCGTGTGCAGAAGGACGAGAGCGTCGTCGTGATCGGATGCGGCGGCGTCGGCCTCAACGCCATCCAGGCGGCCGCGCTCGCCGGAGCGAATCCGATCATCGCCGTCGATCGCGTCGACTCGAAGCTGTCCGCGGCGAAGTCATTCGGCGCAACCCACACGATCAATGGCGAGACCGAAGACGTGCGCGTCGCGGTGCGGAAACTGACGTCGAAGCGCGGAGTCGACTACGCGTTCGTGACGGTCGGCAGCGCGAGCGCTTTTGCCCATGCACCCACGCTCATCCGCCTCGGCGGGACGGTCGTGGTCGTGGGAATGCCCGGATGGAAGGACACCGCGCCCGTGCGCATCGCAGATCTCGTCTGGAACGAGCAGCGATTGCTCGGAAGCCGGATGGGCAGCACGCGCCTGCAGGATGATGTACCGCGGCTCGTGAATCTGTATCTCGAAGGCCGGTTCAAGCTCGACGAATTGATCAGCGCGCGCTATCCGCTGGAGCAGGTCAACGAGGCGATCGCGTCGATGGAGACGGGTCAGGCGAATCGCAACGTGATCGTCTTCGATCACCAGATGTAGCGGCCGGCTTTGATCACCGCGTCGGCGATCCGCCGCCGCGCCGCGATCGGGTCGATGTCATCCCGAGCGGGAGCGAGGGATCTGGGACGAGCGTGCCCAGTCGCTGCGATCACCTGTCGTGCCGAATGCTCGATGCGATCCGCCGCATCAGCCGCGTAGACTTCGACGATGTCCGCGGGACCGCCGCGCTTCCGCATGCGCAGCGTCGCGCTCTCGACCGCGTAAATCTCGATCGCGATATCGGCGAGATGCGCGAGCACTTCCTGCTGCTCGGGGAGCGACTCGCCCCACGCGCGCTGCGCCGCGATCATCAGCGCGCACAACAGCCGTTTGTGCGGGTCCTCCGCCGGGTGATGCTTTCTGCGCAGTAGCCGGGTCGCGATCACCAGCCGGTTGATCTCGTTCGTCCCTTCATACAACCGC
>DASWBH010000122.1:0-3336 GCA_036390755.1 Thermoanaerobaculia bacterium | reverse complement strand
GTGCACTCGATCAACGCCGCGCTCGCCCGGCGCAGCCGTCACGTGAGTCCGAAGATGGGCGAGATCGTCCGCTATGGCTCGTCGTACGCCGGCGCCTATTTCGTGAAGCGCGGCCGGTTTCTCATTTCCGAGCTCGACGCGTTCCTCGGCCGGGAGGTCGCCGATGAAGGACTGCGCCGGCTGAACATGCTAGGAATGATCGAGCGGACCGTCATGCCCGATCCCGGCAGTGCCTTCGCGCGCGTCGCGGCACTGGAGTCGTCGCTCTATCTTCGCAACCAGCTTCTGCGCGACATGGACTGGGCGAGCATGGCGCATTCGCTCGAGGTCCGCGTCCCGCTCGTCGACGCGCACCTGCTCGAGCGCGTCGCGCCGGCGCTGGTCGGACGCCGCGAACGCGGCAAACGCATCCTCGCCGAAGCGCCGAAACCGCCGTTGCCCGAAGCCGTCCGCAATCGCAGAAAGACGGGATTTACGTTGCCGCTGAAAGAATGGCTGAAGAGCGCGCAGCATGGGAAGCGCTCATGGGCACTCGACGTGTACGAGAGGATGTTTTCGCAGCAGGCTGGCTACTGGTAACGGATTACCGCACAGTGACCGCCCGCGACATCCCCCGTCCCCTGTGCCCCGGCACCGGACAGTAGAACGTATACGTCCCCGGCTTCAGATCGACGTCGAGCTGATCGGAGTCGCCGCGCGTGAGCGCTTCCGGAAGCGACATGTGCATGCCGTTGCCTTCGATCGCCAGCGAGTGATTCTCCTTCCCGCCGTTCACGACGAGGAACGAGTGATGGCCGGCCGCGAGCGCAGCCGGCATGCGGATCTCGTATTCATCGAGCTCGATCCGGATTTGTGCGCTTGCCACCCCGACGGCGCGACCGGACGGTGCGTCTTTCTGAGGCGGCAGGATGGGATTCAACTTCCCGCGGTTGTCGCCGGCCGGCGCCGGAGCAGGATTCGCCTTGTTCTCGCGCTGGCATCCGGCCAGGGCGAGAACGAGCAGGACCAAAGCGGCACCGCGCATTTAACTAAACACCTTTCTTCGTCTTGCGAGTGACGACCGTCGATGTCGTTTCGGTCGGCATCGTCATCGTAAGGGCTTTGCGCATGTTGTGAGAACCTCCACGATTACGGCGAGCAAAAACTATACTCGCGCCGCTTGCTCTCGGATCGTGTTCTGCGATGGCTCTTTCTGACCGTCGCTGCGCTACAAATCGTCCCCGTCTGGTCGGCGCCCTACCTGCCGACCAACGACGGACCGTGTCACCTGTACAACTCCTGGATCCTGCAAGGACTGGCGACGCACAGCGCCGGCGGCACGATCGCGTCGTATTACGCGATCGACTGGCGCCCGCATCCCAACTGGATGTCGCACGCCGCGATGGCGCTGCTGCTGTTCGTCGTGCCGCCGCTCGTCGCCGAGAAACTGCTCGTCAGCGCGATCATCATCATCTTTCTCGCCGGGGCCTGGATGTTTGCGGGCGCAGCCGACCCGAGCGGCCACGCCTGGGCGTTCGTCGCGCTGCCGTTCACCTTTCACCTCCTGCTGCAGACCGGCTTCTACAACTTCGCCCTGGGCGTCGGCCTGTTCATGATGACCGTCGCCGTATGGTGGCGACGGCGTGACACGCCGGACGCGAGGACGATCGCGCTCGTGGCCGCGCTCCTTCTGCTCTGTTACTTCTCGCATGCAATGGCGGTAGTGCTCGCGGCATTCTCGATCGGCGTTCTGTGGCTGATCAACGTGCGCCGAGCGACGTTGCGCGATCAGCTCCGCCACGCGATCGCCTTCATTCCAGTCGGCGCGCTGCTGGTGTGGTTCGTCGCGCATCGCGGCACGGGGAGCGCGCCCGACCCCCGCGGGCTCATGTCGCGGCTCGGCTTTCTCGCGCGCTCGCAGGTCCTCTTCACGTTCGATTCGCGGCAGCTCGCTCTCGGCTGGATCGTGTCGATCGTCCTCGCGGTTCTTCTGATCGCGACGCTCGTTCGGGAAAACATCGAGCACGGCAGGCTGCGCGTCAGTGCGCGCGACGGCTTTCTTCTTCTCTTCGTCATCTTCATCGCCATTTATCTCGCCGCGCCCGGCGGGTTCGCCGGCGGCACGATGATCAGCGAACGGATGGCGCTCTTCGTCGAGCTCTCGCTTCTTCCATGGATCTCGCCGCGTCTGACGCGATTGCGGATGCCGGTCGTCGCCGTGATGGTGGTGCTCGCCGTTTTGAACGTGGCGTTGAACATCGACCGTTACCGCGCGTTCAGCCGCGAGATGGCGCAGCTCGTGCGCACCGCGGAGCTGGTCGCGCCAAACTCCACCGTACTGCCGTTCGTCTTCGATCACGGCGTCGGCAAGGTCGGATACATGTCGCACGCGATCGATTACGCGGCGATCGGGAAGCGTTTCATCGATCTCGACAACTACGAACCGGCGATGGACTACTTCCCGCTGCGGTACCGGAAGGGAGTGGACGTGCCGGGCATCGACGAGGTCGAGGCTGCTCCGCTCGACATCGATCTCAGCGCGCAGATCACACGCGCGAGATTTCTGCTGACGTGGTCGATGCCTCCGATCCCCGGACTCGTGACGCGCATCGATCGCGATTACCGGCTCGTCGCGTCCGCCGGCAGCGGCCGCGTGTACGAGCGGCGTATGACCGAGGCGGCGGTGATGGAGATGATGGAGAGGGAGTCGTCGTACGCGACGATTCTTCTGCCGCTCGCCGGGACGAGGTCCGACGTCGCGCTCTCCCATGGTGCGACGTGGCGGGTCGAGCAGAGCGTCACGAACACCGGCCACCGGCCCGTTCACCTGATGCTCAATGCCTGTGCGTTCAATCCGAGCTGCGAGGTCGATCTGCAGCCCGGACAATCGGCGCCGATCGCGTCGAACGACTCGCTGCGCCCGTACACGCTCGTGCGCGCGCCGCCCGGCGACGCGAACCTGCTTTCGTTCTCGACGATGCTGCTGCGCGGCGACTCCGGGTTCCAGCTCGCGCTGCCCGCGATCGACGAGCCGCAGATGCGGCCGCGTCGCGTCGAGTTCGCAAACGTGCCGCTCTCGCCGCGCGTGCGCGTCGCGCTGCGCGTCTGGGCGTTCAAGACGCCGCGGCCACCGGTGCGTTACACCGTCCACGTGCAGACGCCCGACGGGCGCGACATCGTGGCGCGGAACTTCGCGACCGGGCGTGACGGCTTTCAGCTCGACGGCAATCTCGTCGGCGAGTTTCCCGCGATCGAAGGGCGCGATCTCCGCGCGAACGTGGTCGTCGAATTCGGCGATGCGCAGCCGCGGGACGCGCGGATCTGGGCCATGCTGACCGTCACCGATAACGCCACGAA
>DASWBH010000121.1:0-3625 GCA_036390755.1 Thermoanaerobaculia bacterium | reverse complement strand
GTGGTTGTCGACGCCACGAACTGCCGATCGCGCGTCGCGAGCATTGCCGCCGCCAGACCGAGCGCGACCAGCAGCGACACGACAAGCCGCCAGCAGCCCGGCGCAGTGAGCAGCGGCAGCAGTCCGAAGCCGCCGGCGAGCGATCCCGCGATCGCGCCGGCGGTGTTCCACGCGTAGGCGAGGCCAACATGCCGGCCGACGTCCTCGCGTCCGGTTCCGAGGAGCGCGATGAGAATCGGGAACTGGATTCCGGCGATCAGGGCGGCGGGGAAGACGACGATCAGCGTCACGATCGACCAGCCGGCGACATCGCCGCCGAATCCGGTTTTGCCGAGGGCGCGCAGAAGATTCGTGAAGACAGCGAGCCGATCGCCGAGCGCAAAGGGGACGATCATCGCCAGCGCCTCGAGCGTGCACGTGATCGCGAACGCGCCTGTCGTCGGCGTTCCGCCGCCGCTCCAGAATGAGTACGCCGCACCGCCCAGGCCGATGCCGAGCAGCGCTGCGGCGAGGATCAGGCCGAACGTAAACGTCGTTCCGCCGAGGAGCGGCGTGAGGATGCGATACCAGACGAGCTCCATCAGCAGGAACGCGAAGCCGGAGACGGCGGAAGCGATCAGAACCGGGAGGGCGGAGGGCGGAGGGCGGAGCGCAGGAGCGTGTTCTCGTGCTTCGCTGTGCGCCGCGCTCTGCGCTCTGCCCACTGTGACGGCGATCGCACCAACAATTACGTTCAAAGCAACGCCGCTGAGCAGCGTTCGTCGATTTCCGAGATGCTCCAATAGGTAGAACGTCGCGAGCAACGTTCCGGTGACGGCGCCGAGCGTATTCGTGCCGTAGAGCAGCGCGAGATTGCGCCGGCCGCGATCGTCGCTGGTCTCCACCGCGCGCGCGGCGGCGGGCAGCGTGCCGCCCATCAGAAACGTCGGAACGCCGAGGACGAGCGCGGCCAGGATGAGGCGGACGATCGTCGCACCCAGATTGCCGAGCGTCACGGATCCGCCGAGCGCGATGTAGAGCCTGCGCACGATCGCCAGCAGCAGGGGCGACAGCGCGGCGGACGTTGCGATGAGCAACTCGAGCGTGCCATACCAGCGCAGCGGCGCGTCGCGCAGGTCGGCGCGCTTGCCGAGGATCGCGCTGCCGAAACCGAGACCGCCCATGAAGATCGCCAGGACGGCCGCCGTCGCGTACGTCGACGCGCCGAAGATCAGGCGGAACTCGCGCAGCCAGGTCGTCTGATAGATCAGGGCCGAGACGCCCGAGCCGAAGAGCAGTGCGGCGGCCAGAGAGATCTTCGGCTTCATGTCGCGGCGCGTGGAGGATAGCAGCGGCGCTACAGGCTGTAGAGTTTCTTGACCTCAGAAAATCGCGCCCGTACACTCGATCCACCACACGAATGCCGGTCGATCCATCCGATTTTTCGTCTCTCCAGCAGGCGACCCATTCCTCCGGACGGCATTTCTCTCCACACGAAATCGAGATAGGAGCAGGCACATGGCCACCGTACCCACGGACAAACTGAAAGCGGCGGAAAGCGCGCTTTCGCAGATCGAGCGCCAGTTCGGCAAAGGCTCGATCATGCGGCTCGGATCGAAAGAGTTCGCGCCCGTCAGCAGCATTTCCTCCGGATCGATCGGCCTCGACGCGGCGCTGGGCGTCGGCGGTCTTCCCCGCGGCCGCATCGTCGAGATCTTCGGCCCGGAATCCTCCGGCAAGACCACGCTCTCACTCCACGTGATCGCCGAAGCGCAGAGGCACGGCGGGCTAGCGGCGTTCATCGACGCCGAACACGCCCTCGACGCCGAATACGCGAAGAAGCTCGGCGTCGACGTCGACAACCTCCTCGTCTCGCAGCCGGACAGCGGCGAGCAGGCCCTGGAGATCGCCGAAGTGCTCGTCCGCTCCGGCGCGATCGACGTCATCGTCATCGACTCCGTCGCTGCGCTCGTGCCGCGCGCCGAGCTGGAAGGCGAGATGGGCGACAGCCACGTCGGCCTGCAGGCAAGATTAATGTCTCAGGCGCTGCGCAAATTAACAGGTATCGTTTCGAAATCTAAAACATGCCTGATTTTCATCAACCAAATCCGCGAGAAGATCGGCGTGATGTTCGGCAATCCGGAGACCACCACCGGCGGCCGGGCCCTGAAGTTCTACTCGTCGGTGCGCATCGACATCCGCCGCACGAACCAGATCAAGGAAGGCGAAGAGGTCGTCGGCTCGCGCGTGAAGGTGAAGGTCGTCAAGAACAAGGTGGCTGCGCCGTTCCGGCAGGCGGAGTTCGACGTAGGTTACGGCGAGGGCATCTCCAAGACCGGCGAGCTGATCGACATCGGCCTCGAGGAGAAGATGATCGAGAAGTCGGGCTCGTGGTTCTCCTACGGCGCAGTCCGCATCGGGCAGGGCCGCGAGAACGCGAAGCAGTTCCTCGCCGACAACCCCGACCTCATGGCCGAGATCGAAGGGAAGGTCCGCAAGGCCCTCGGCATCACCGGCACCGAGCTGACGTTGATCGAAGGCGGAGAGCCGCAGCCGAAGAAGGCCAGCAGATGAGACGCGCAGCCGTGTCATCCTGAGCCGCGAAGACGGCGAAGGATCTCCCGCCGACGGGAATCCTCGCTTCGCTCAGGATGACACCCATGCGACTGGACCAGGCCATCGCCGCCCGCTATCCCGACATCTCACGCCGCAAAGCGCGCGAGCTGCTCGCGGCAGGCCGCGTTCTCGTCAATCAGCGGCGCGTGTCCGTCGCCTCGCGCGAAGTGTCGGATCAGGACCAGATCGCCGTCGTCGCGGAACTGCCGCCCGTTGCGGTGCTCACGACGGGCGATGACTGGCTGGCCGTCGATAAGCCCGCGGGCATGCCGACGCAACCGATGCGCGACCGCGCGCAGCTCTCGCTCGAGGAGATTCTTCGAGTCGAGCACAAGCACATCTGGCTCGTTCATCGGCTGGACACGCCGGCCAGCGGCGTGGTGCTGTTCGCGCGGACGGCACCGGCAGCCGCGCGGCTCTCGCGGATGTTCGCCTCACGCGAAGTGAGGAAGCTGTATCTCGCGCGCGTCGATCCCCCGATCGCAGAAGAGATTCGGATCGATACACCGCTCGACGGCAAAGACGCGATTACGATCGTTCGCCCGCGCGACAGCAACCTCGCTGAGGTCGAGACCCAAACAGGTCGCACGCATCAGATCCGGCGACACCTCAGCTCGATCGGACACCCGATCGTCGGCGACGCCCGCTACGGCTCGACCGTGAAGGCGATTCGGCTGATGCTGCACGCGTGGCGCCTCGAACATTCGCAGATCGGTCTCATCGAGGCTCCGGCTCCGCCCGATTTCGTTTGATACGATGCGCCGCCATGGATGAGCAGGTCATCCACGCGACGACGGTCATCTGCGTCCGGCGCGACGGGCAGGTGGCGATCGCCGGCGATGGTCAGGTCACGGTCGGCAACACCGTCATGAAGCACGGTGCGGCCAAGGTGCGCCGTCTGTACAACGACAAGATCCTGGCCGGATTCGCAGGCTCCGCTGCCGACGCGTTCGCGCTCTTCTCGCGCTTCGAGCAGAAGCTCGAGGAGTATCGCGGCAACCTGGAACGATCGGTGGTCGAGCTGGCCAAG
>DASWBH010000120.1:0-1623 GCA_036390755.1 Thermoanaerobaculia bacterium | reverse complement strand
GGATCGCGTTTGCGGATCTCGACCGCGCCGATGGCCGAGGCGGCGGCGCAGTATCTGCCGTTCAGCGCGGTCGCCATCGTGTCGATCGGCGCGATCATGGCTGTGGCGACTTCGCTCAACGCGACGTTCATCGTGCCGTCGCGCGTGGCCGTCATGCTGGCGGAAGACGGCCTCGCGCCGCGGTGGCTCGGGAGCGTGTCGGCGCGGACTGGAACGCCGATCGTCGCGCTGACGATCACGCTCGCCGGCGCGCTGCTGCTGCTCGTCACGAATCAGATCTCGCTCGCGCTGAATATCGCGGTGTATGCGCTCGTGCTGCTGTATCTCCTGCACAGCGCGGCGTTGCTGCTGTTGCCGCGTCTCAACCCGCAGTTGTTCGCGAGTGTCACCGTTGCGATCCCGCTGTGGGTGCAGCGTGTGATGGCAGTGATCTCGATCGTGTCGATGGCCGCGCTCCTCGCGCTCATGACGTGGCCCACGATTGAGCTGCTTGTAGTTTGGGCGTTGATTGGCGCGGTGCTGTACGTCGTGTCATTCCGAGCCGCGTAGACGGCGAGGAATCCGGGCGGTGGCGTGATTCCGCGGCCCAGATTCCTCGCGCTCTGCGGCGCTCGGAATGACAACTACGTTTCGTATCGCACGGCCGGACTTCCCGCCGGATGGAACACGCCGGCTAGCCGCAGCTCGCCGCTGCCGGTGTTCTCGAGGCAGTGCGGCTGTTTGCGCGGGAGATAAATGCACGAGCCGGCCGCGATCGGCGTCGACGACGCGCCGGCGTGCATGATGCCTTCGCCCAGCAGGATGCAGATGACTTCTTCGTAGAGATGGAAGTGATCGGGCGCGCGGCCGGGCGGGATCGAACCGACGAACAGCGTTGTCTCGCCCTGGATCAACTCGCGATACCAGCGGTCGCCGGTGCGCTGGATGGGAACGTCGGCAAGGCGGACACTTTGAACGCCGCCGAGCTCGGAAGGGCCCCGCGGAGTCTGCACTCCGATCAGCGTCATCGATCCTTCGAGCGGCAGCGTCGCTCCGGCTGGAACGTGAATGCCGATGTCCGCGCGGAGCATGTAAAGGACTTCGTCGACGCTCTTGTTGCGCAACGTCGCCTGGCCGTCCAGCTCGAGCACGCGCATCGAGACCTTCTCGCCGCGGAAACGATCCCAGATCCGCAGATTGCCTCTGCGGCGCGGCTTCCCATCCTCTAATAGTGCGACCCGGCAGCCGCCGTCGAGCTCGACAACCATTCGATTGGATTATCCTCATAGCTCTCATGCCGACCAAGGAAGAAGGCGTCCGCGCACTCAATCAGGACTACAGCCGCTACGAGCAGGTCGCGAAGCCGCAGTCGTATCACCTTGCCGAGACCGCGGGCGACGATCAGTTCGACGACGAGTTCGAGATCCGCACGTGCGACATGCGCTCGCCCGATTTCGCGCGCCAGCTCGGCGACGCGCTGCACGAGATCGGATTCGCGATCCTCGAGGGCCACGGCGTGGATGCCGCGCTCTACGACGAAGCGAACGAAATAATTCTGGAGATGTTCGGCCGTCTTTCGCTCGAAGAGAAGATGCGCTTCCGCGCGCAGCGCCACGGCTCGGTCAACCAGGGCTACTTCCCGAT
>DASWBH010000119.1:0-1877 GCA_036390755.1 Thermoanaerobaculia bacterium | reverse complement strand
CCCTCACGATCAGCAGCTTGTTCTCGGCCCAGCTGTCGGTGATCAGCTCGACGCGGCCGTCGCCGTCGACGTCCGCCGCCGCGACCATGTGCGGATGCGGCCTGGACGGGATCCGCACTTCATGCGCGCTGAAGCGGCCGGTCCCGTCGCCGTACAGAATCGTGAGGTGATCGGTGTCGTGATTCGCGACGACGAGATCCATCTTGCGATCGCCATTCACGTCCGCGGCAACAACTGCGGCCGGCTGCTTCCCCGCGCGGGCACTCTCGGGCGCCGGATGCAAACCTCCGCGACCGTCGCCGAGAAAGACGAGCAAGCGTTCGGATTCGCCGGTCAGAGCGACGTCGACGAAGCCGTCGCCGTTGAAATCGGCGACGGCAATTCCAGTCGGCCTGAATCCGGAAGGCAGCGCAATGTGACGCGCCGGTTGCGCATCGCACGAGATCGCGCACGAGAACGCAAGGAGGAACGCGAATCCCGAATCCCGAATCGCGAATCTCAAGGCGACTGCTTCGCGACCACGCCGATGTTCGCGATCGTGGCGCCCTTCGTCATCGACGGCACGGCGCAGATGTAGGTGATCACGCCGGCGACCGGCGCGCGCGACTCGAAGAGCATGCGGCCGGTGTAGTCGGTCACGTAGCCGATCTTCATTCCCTGCGCGACGAACGTGCCGCGCTTCACCAGCGGATAGAAGATGCCGTTGACGTCGCTGGCGACGTTCTCGATGCGCTCGATCCAGACGGGATTCTCGACCGGCGGCGCGCTCCCCGGCAGCATCTTCAGATAGCGCATCACGTTGAAGCAGCCGTTGGCGAGCGCTTCGACGTCATCCGTCTCGGTCGTCCCGGCGTAACCTGCTTCGACGGCGATGGCCGGTTTGCCGCGCGTGTTCGCCGTGTTGTCGAGATAGCGCGACGCGTTCGGATCCTTCGGCCGGTCGTTGGCGATGATGATCGTGTCGAGGCCGAACGCGAGCGCCATGCCTTTCGTCGTCGCGTCCTGCTTCTCGTTGCCGACCGTCGGCCAGTAGCTGTACGGACGCAGGCTCTCGTCGAGATCGCCTCCGTGCAGGTCGATGAGGTAGTCGCACTCGTCGACGACTTCCTTCGTGATCATGTACGACGCGCGCTCGGTCTGCGTGCCGTCGAGCTTCCCCGGATAGAAGCGGTTCATGCTCTTGTTGTCGACCGGGTTCACGTGCGGCACTTTCTTCTCGAACGAGTTGATGTTGACGAGCGGCACGATGATCACGGTGCCGGACAGTTGCGCCGGATCGATGCGTTCGATGACGCGTTCGAGCGCGATGATCGACGCGTACTCGGTGCCGTGCGCACCGGACACGAGCGCGAGCGTCGGCCCCGGCTTCGCGCCGTGCACGGTGACCATCGGAATGCTGAGCGCGGGATCGGAGCCGGCGGGGACGTCGATCGTGCTGACGACTTTCGCCGCAAGGACAACTGCCGCGATGAACATGTGCGCCTCCAAAACGTCATTCTGAGCCGCGAAGACGGCGAAGAATCTGGGCGGTGGAAACGCGCCCACGCCCAGATTCTTCGCGCTCTTCGGCGCTCAGAATGACGCTACGTCGCTCTCGTGAAAATCTGTCGCTGACTCACCTGGTACGAGTTGCTGCGAATCATCTCGCGCAGCGCTCGCGGATTGCGCACCCCGCCGAGCACGTACACCGGCGTGGCCTTGTCCGACGAGATGATCGTCACGTTCCCGACGCCGAGGAGGCGGTCGAAGACGCCCTGGTAGAACTGGGTGTCGTCGACGTAACGCAGATCGATCTCGCTGAGGCTCTTCGACAGCAGTCCGCGCTCGATCATCACGCGTTGATTCGTGATCGTGTAGAGCGTGCTGCGCAAGCGCAT
>DASWBH010000118.1:0-8489 GCA_036390755.1 Thermoanaerobaculia bacterium | reverse complement strand
GGCGTCGAGCAGTCCCTGCGTGGGATGTTCGTGTGAGCCGTCGCCGGCATTGATCACCGAGGCCGGCAAACGCTCCGCGAGCATCTTCGGCGCGCCGGGATGTTTGTGCCGGATGACGATCATGTCCGGGTGCATGGCCATCAGGTTCTCGGCCGTGTCGATCAGCGTCTCCCCTTTTTCGACCGACGAACCGGCCGCGGTGAAATTGAGCGTGTCGGCGGAGAGGCGCTTCTCTGCGATCTCGAACGACACTCGCGTGCGCGTCGACGCTTCCATGAAGAGGTTGATGACGAGCTGTCCGCGAAGCGCCGGGACTTTCTTGACGGGCCGTTCGCTGACTTCCTTGAATCCTTCGGCGGTGTCGAGGATCAGCGTGATTTCTTCGGGAGTGAGCGGCTCGATGCCGAGGAGGTCTTTCGAGCGGAGAGCGGAGGTCTGGGCGCGCATGATGCGGTTAACGGTCAACGGTTCACGGTTAACCGGCTTCATTTCTCCATGATCAGCACTTCATCCTCGCCATCGGTCTCCGTGAGCTTCACCTTGATGACCTCGTTCGAGTCGGTGGGAACTGTTTTTCCAATCACGTCGGCGTGGATCGGAAGCTCGCGATGGCCGCGGTCGATGAGCACGGCCAGCTGCACGGCTTTCGGCCGGCCGAAGTCGATCAGCGCATCGAGCGCCGCGCGGACGGTGCGGCCGGTGTAGAGCACGTCGTCGACGAGCACGACGATCTTGTCGTCGATCGGCTCAGGAAGCTTCGTCGGTTTGACGACCGGTTGCGGCGCGATCGTCGTGAGATCGTCGCGATACAGCGTGATGTCGAGGATGCCGAACGGCACCGGCACGCCTTCCATCTCGCTGATCTCCCTGGCCATCCTCTCCCCGATCGGCACTCCCCGGCTCCGGATGCCGACGATGATGAGGTCCTGGATCCCGCGGTTCCGCTCCACCACTTCGATGGCCATGCGGCGGATGGCGCGGTTCATCCGCGCGGCATCGAGCAGTCTCTTCTTGACGTTCATTGCGGACGCAAAAGCGGCGGGATACTAACACGAAGGTCTGCGCGGTGCGCGCGCCTCTACCGCGCACGGAACCTGCAGCGAACACGTGGTCGTGAGCAGGCCCAAAATCCTCATCGTGGAGGACGACTCCGATGTGCGGCGCCTGTACGCGATCGGTCTCAATCAGCGCGGTTACGAAGTCAAGCTGGCCGCGAACGGAGCCGAGGCGATCGAGCGGATCGCGAGCGAGAAGCCGGATGTGATCCTGCTCGACTGGCTGATGCCGCTGATGGACGGCGGCGAAGTGCTCACCCGCCTCTCCGGCGACAGCGGGACGGCGTCGATCCCGATCATCGTGATCAGCGGGCAGCCTGCTCCGCCGGCCGACAAGCTCGATCCGCGCATCCAGTGCTGGCTCACCAAGCCGGTGTCGGTGGATGATCTGGTCGAGCGGATCTCGCGCAGTCAATTCTGAGCGGCGAAGCCGCGAAGAATCTTCTGCGGGACGGCGTCGAGGCGGTACCCTGGCGGGTCGCGCTCGTCGGCATCGCCGTCCCGCAGGAGATCCTTCGCCTTCGCTACGCTTCGGCTCAGGATAAACTCCGGATAGAATCGCACGCACACATGGCGAAGATCTTCTTCGTCGGTCTGGATGGCACGGAGAAGAGCTACCGGCTCCAGACTCACCGGCCGTTCACGGTCGGAAGAGATCCCGGCAACGACATCATCCTTCGCGATCCGAAAGTGTCGCGGCACCACGCCGAGGTCGTGTTCGAGCGCGGTTTCTTCGTGCTGCACGATCTCGCCAGCGCGAACGGCACGTACGTGAACGGCAAGCGCGTGCGCGTCGCGCCGCTGACGCACGGCGCGAAAGTGCGCATGGGCAACAGCTACGGGCGCTTCTCCGAGGAGCTGCCGACGGAAGAGGCGGAGTCGTCGTCGGAGCCCTACGAGCAGATCCCGTCCGCGCAGCCGATTCCCACCGCGCCGCACCAGAAGGCGGGGGCGCTGACGCTGCCGCACGACAAACCCGAAGACGACGTAAAAAAAAAAGCGAAGTAGCGGATGGACCGGCGGCGGCCGCCGCAGCCGTTCCCCCGCCGCAGCCTGAACCGGCGTTCGCGAGCACGCGTTACGTCTTCGAGGCCCGCGCGCCCAGCGGAGAGAGCGCGCGCATCCGCAACGCCGACGGCCAGGTCGTGCTGACGTATCGCGGCTTCGCTTCGGTCGTCGGAATCGTCGCGGCGCTCGTCGCCGGTATCGTGATCGTCGCCGGCGTTGCTGCGGCGCTGTTTCTCGTGGCGGAGCGCCGCGGAGGCGCTGCGGCGACGGCGTTCGTCCTCAGCTTCGGATTCTCGGCCGTCATCGCCGCGCTCGTTCCGCGCATGCGGGTGACGCTCTTCGACGGCGAGCGCCCGCTGCTGACGATCGTGCAGCAGGCGCGCGCGATGTTTCCGACGAGCAGCTATGCCGTGCAGACGCCCGACGGCGCGACGATCGCGCTCCTCTCCCGCAGCACCCTCTCGCGCCTCGGCCGCAACATGTGGTCGATCGACTCGCCGGCCGATCAGCGCGGCTCGGCCTTCGCGATCGAGGAGTCGCTCTCCCGCGCGCTCGTTCGCAAATTCGCCGGGAAATTCGATCGCAAACGCGAAGCGAACCTTCGCATTTACCACCAGGGCGTCGCGTGCGGAGTGATCGTCCGCCGCCCCGATGCAACCGGCGAATGCGACTATCTCGACCTCGCGGAAAAATCGACGTTTGACCGCAGAGTGGCTGTGGCGCTGGCAACTCTCGTGTTCGGCGCCGAGCCTTAGCTCCGGTTAACCGTTAACCGTTAACGGTTAACCGTAAGCGAGGACATCGGCGTGATCTCGACATCCGTGTAGTAGTGCTTCAGGATCTCGTCAAACTTGGCCCCTCGAAAGGCCATGCCGTACGAGCCGACCTGGCAGAAGCCGGTGCCATGTCCCCATCCCTTGCCGAAGAACGTGTAGCGGTCGACGCCGTCCGGGTCTTTCGTCTTGTCGTACGTGAAGAGATTGTCGGGCACGTTCAGCGACCAGCGCACCGGCAATCCGCGCAGCATGAATTTCCGTCCGCCTTCGGCTGTGACTTCGAGCTCGGCGACGCGCTGCGAGGCGTCGATCGTCACCGGCCGGATGTCGATCAGCTGCTGGATGGGATTGCGGCGGTTGATCACCGGCACGAGCTCGTCGGCGCGGTAGCTGCGCGTCCAGTTCGCGAAGCTCGAGGTGCGATCGAACGATGCGCCGTCGAGGTTCCCCTGCACGATCATCGCGACGGGCCGCTTGTCGTATCCGAAGTAGATGAAGGCGCGGTCGCCGAGCATGACGGGGACGTTCGCGTACTCCTGCAGGCGATCGCCGAGACGGCGGAAGATCGGGATGCCCGCGGGCAGCGTGAAGCTTTGCGTCTTCCCCTCGGCTTTCAGCGTGACCGCGCGGCCGTTCAGCGTGAGGATTTTCCCCGTCGCGTCCTGAACCGCAGAATGCTCGCGCAGCCATGAGCTCAACAGGGCGTAGAGCTCCTCGTGCGGCATCGCCGCGCTCAGATCGATGCGGTCGATGTCCTGCGCCGGCAGCACGCCGAATTTCATGAGAAACGCTGCAGCGAGATAGGCCTGATCGTCGGGCGTTCCCGTGCGCGGAAAGAAGTAGCGGCGGTCTTCGGGCAGAGTGGTGATGCGCGCCTTGTCGTCGATCCGCATGACCGCGGCGAGATAGCGGAGGACGTCGCCGCGGCGGCTCGATGACGGTTTCGGGATGTCGGTCTCCCGTGCGCCCGTGAGCCGCTGCGCAGCGAGCACGGCGCGTTCGACGTCGCCGGCCGCCCACGTCGCCGGTTGGTCCGGCAACGCGGCCAGCGCAGCGAAGAGTCGCGCGCTCCCCTCCTGCTCGGTCAGAAGTCCGCTGTCGGCGCGGCCGGCGAGCGTGACCATGTCGAGCTCGACGCAGCGCGCGCGCTTCAGATACGGCTCGTTCCGCCCCGGGAACATCGTGCCGAGGTCGCTGGTCTCGCCGCCGCAGGTCGACGTGTAGAGCGCGTCGATCGGCTTGCCGCCGTACGTGATGATCAGACCAGCAGTGTCGTTGACGGCCTGCGTGCTCAGCGCGTTCTCGCCGGAGAAGCCCTTGTACGCCTGACATGCCGGCCCGGGACAGATGTCATATCCCTCGGTCGCGAAGTTGCGCATGTTGCGCACCGCGTAGGTCCGCGCGGCGACCGCTTGCGACTTGAGCGCCTCGATCTCGTCGAAGATTGCCGGGCCCATCTCCGCGGGAACGACGCCGAAGAGGTAATCCTCGAGATTGAGCTCGTTGATGACGTTCAGCAGTCCGCGCGGATTGATGAACAGACGCGCGGCGCCGCGATACGGCTGGCCGGCGATCGTGAGCGTGTGCGACGACACCGGCAGGATCAGAATCGAGTCGCCGCGCAGCGTGGATTCCTCGCCTTCGTCGTCGACGATCTTGTGTACCTTGTCGAACGTCGCCGTCGAGGCCCGGCGCACGACCGGCATCTCGCCCGTGTAGCCGCGCTGCCCGAGGTCGGTTTTCATCGATCCGGCTGCGCCCGGATCGGGGAAGTCGCCGACGATCACGCGATACGCGCCGGCAGCGGGATCGAACACGACGTCGGCGTGCTGGCCGGTGTCGCGCTGGAACTTCTCGACGAACGCGTTCACGCTCGTGAGGTCCGACACCGATGTCACCTGAACGCCGTAATGTGCCGGTGCGCCGGCGAGGGGTGCGGTGACGGTGAAGCCGCGGCGGATGATGGCCGGACCGGCGTCGCAGATGACGTAGTACCCGTCCGGAACGCGCGCGAACGAGACGCCCGGCTGATCGCTGAGAAGTCCGACGCGAATGCGCGGCTCCTTGATCGCCCGCGCCGCAGTCGCGACCGGCGTCAGCCGGTTGGGCGAGGCAGATGCGGGAGCCGCGCGCGGAGCGCGTTGCGCGGGCGGCGGAGTCGAAGAGCACGCGGAGATCGACAGTGCGAGGACAGCAAAGGCGAGACGTCTCATCAGGCGCGCGTCGCTGCAAAAGAAAAGCCCCCGCCTCTGCGGCGGGGGCTTGGAAGAAACTGCGTTCGATCGATTACGGCAGGATCAGCTGGATCACCACACGGCGGTTGCGCAGCCGTCCTTCCGCGGTCGAGTTGTCGGCCACTGGCTCGCGAGCGTCGCGGCCTTCCACGGTGATGCGCGAGGCATCGATGCCGTGGCGGCTGACCAGGTAATCGCGCACAGCCTCGGCTCTGCGACGATCGAGATCCGTGTTCGGTCCGGTGTTCTCACGATTGTCGGTGTAGCCGATGACGAGCGCGGTCGAGGTCGGCTCCTGCTTCATGCGCAGCGCGATGTCGTCGAGGATCGCCTTGGCGATATTCGTCAGGCGCGCCGAACCCGGCTCGAAGTGGATCTCGTCCGTGCGCAGCGTCTGCGGCACTCGCGGCGGAGCGACAGGAGGCGGGGGCGGCGGAACAGGAGTCGGCGCCGGAGGCGGAGGCGGCGGCAGAGGAGCCGGCGGCGGTGGCGGAGGCGGAGCGACGGCCGCGAGATGCAACGGCGCGTACGTCAGGCCGATGAGGCCGGAGAGGCCGCAGTCATCGAGCTCGGTGACGCGGCACTCGGAGTGGTCGTACGAGAACTTCGCGGCGTTCCAGCGCACGCCGCCGTCGAGCGACCAGCCGCTGTTTCCGAACCAGTGGCGAAGTCCGGTCATGAGGAAGACCGGCGACTTCGGCTTGCGATCGCCACCCTGATAGCCGATCGCGTTCAGTTCGCTGATCCAGTTCGTGGTGTGCCACCAGCCGAGAGGAACGTTCAGACCGCCGTCGACGCGCAACTCGTTCGGGATCTGCATCGTTCCGTCGCCCGGAATGTTGGTGCGGCTTCCGGAGCGATCGCCGGTGATCTTGTACGAGAGTCCCAGCGAGCCGATGCCGTGCGTCCAGTGGGCGCCGAGGCCGAACGATCCACTGCCGGTGGAGATGCCGCTCTTGTCATCGCCGGTCGGCAGATCGGAGAAGAGCGACAGGGCGAAACGGGTCGGCGAAGTCGTGGGCAACAGCCCGAACTTCGTGGCGATGCGCACGTTGCCCAGTCCGCTGTCGCTGAAGCGTCCCTGGTACAGCCAGCCGTTGACGAAGCCGGCGCGGTCACCGCCATGACCTTCGATGCGGTCCCACGGAACCATCACGCTCGCTTCCCAGCGATCGGTGAAGCCGTACCCGACCGACGCGCTGAGACGCGAAAGGTCGTAGCTCATGTCTTTGTACGGCCGCGAGCTCAGCGGAGCGAAGTCGCGCGCAGGTCCGGCAAGCAGGTTCCAGATGTTGTAGTAGATGCCGAACGAAACGTCGCCGCGGTGGAGCGTGTCCGCGGTCACCGTCTCGAACAGTCCTGTCTGTCCGCTGA
This sequence comes from Thermoanaerobaculia bacterium, assembly GCA_036390755.1. GTDB lineage: Bacteria > Acidobacteriota > Thermoanaerobaculia > Gp7-AA8 > Gp7-AA8 > DASVHS01. The sequence goes on along the minus strand of DASWBH010000118.1, from coordinate 2,042 downwards.
CCGTCGGAGCGGCGAGCGCGAGCTGATCATCCCGCGTCATCGTCGTCATGCCCGTCTGACCCAGCAACAACCCTGGCGCGACGATTAAAAAAACAAAGGACAGAACTAGCCAACTCTTGACACGCAACAAGTCACACCTCCTAAAAGCTTCGCACGGTCACCGTCCGCAGCTATAATGCCCGCGCTTTACAAAACGTGTGCCAGAGCCTCGGACGCTTGTTTGCGTAAACGCTTCAACTTGCAAAGTTTAACATAAGTTGAGTGAGCCACAATCATCTTCGCATTCGACGACACGACCTTAGTCCATGCGCAAATTGACTCTCCGTTTCGCGACCTTCGCCCTCCTCGCCTCGAGCGCGCTCCGCGCGCAGACCACAACCCCGCCGGCTTCGCCTCCGCCACTCTCGGACACGGCCAGCGCTGCGTACGACCGCCGCGAGAATCTCCCCAACCTCAACGTGTATCTCCCCGAAGGCCAGGCCTCGGTCCGGCTGCGCAAGCTGATCAAGAACGTTCTCTTCGAGAGCCAGATCGACTACCGCTTCATCACCGGCGACATCAGCACGTTCCTTCGTTACAAGTACTACGCGACGAACTACACGTACCGCCTCGGCGTGTTCGACGAGATCGGATTCCCCGAGGTGGGATCGACGAACAAGAACGGGAACGAGTTTCAGCGCGTGCGCGGCGGACTGCTGCTTTTCGGATTTCCGCGCGATTACAACCACCGCTACTTCTGGCTGCTGCAGGACGACCGCCTGACGTTCGGCAATCTGCAGAACGTCGACAACAAGACGAACAACGTCTACACGAAACTCGGGTGGCAGTACGGGACGCAATTCGACGAGCGACTGAACGCGATCGTCGGCGAGTCGCGGGGCCGTATCACTCCGGTCCTCACCGCGTTCCGCGACATCGGACCGCAGAAGACCGGACTCGCCGCTGCCATCACCGAGTCAAGCCGCGTTGGCACAGGCGGTTATCGCTATACGAAGCTGGAGGGGGAAGGACTGAAGCGCACCGACATCACCGCGACGTCCTTCATCTTCTCGCGCCTGCACTTCGGTTCATTCGCCGGCTACCAGAAGTGCAAGGACGACGTGCTGATCTGTCGAGGCCAGCCGATCGACACGCTCGCGCCGATCGACCGTTTCAGCATTCCTCGTTACGAGATGTTCGACCTCGGCGGACGCGAGGCGCTGAAGGCTGTCGGAGCGAAGGATCAGTCGGAAGGGACGCAGGAAGTCCACCTCACGAACGAGTTCTTCGTTCCCATCTTCCGGAACCGCGACCTGCGCACGTGGTCGCTCCACTGGAACACGATGTACGGGATCGGCTATCTCGGCGCTGGAACGGTTGGGCTGCATTACAGCGATCTCGTGAAGAGCAGCGGGGCGGTCGTCGACGCCGGACTCGGCTCGGAGATGGCGATCACGGTGCGCGACTTCGACGTGCTGCTGAGCGTCGTCTACGCCCACACGCTGCACGCGCCGCCCGAGCTGAAGGGAAGCAAGGTTCGCTTCTTCATCCGCACGGTGCGGTAAGCAGTTCTCGGTTATCGGTTGTCGGTGCTCAGTGCGCCGATGCGCCGCGACAACCGACCACTACTTCGTGACCAGCTCCGCATGCACTTCGCGGACGCCGTCGATGTTACGGAGCAACTGGATGGCGACATCCTTCTGCACGTCGTTCTGCACAGTGCCGTTCACGTTCAGAATGCCGCGATCGGAATCGACGTGGAACGTACAACCGTCGAGCGAGCGATGGATGGTGAGCTCGCGCTCCGCGTAACGTTCGATCGCGGCGTCGTCGGGCGGAGACTTGACCTGCACGAGGTTCGCGACTCGCGCGTACCCGAGGTTCTGGGCAAGCCGGCCGGCATCCTCGGCGACGGAGCGGTCGTACACCCGGCCGCGAATCACGACGACGCCGCCGATGGCGAACGCCCGCAGTCCGTCGATCGCCAGACCGGCGCTGCGGAACTGTGGCGTCAGGTCCACCGCCTGAGGCACCGCGGTCGAGCTCGACAGGGCGACGGCGAG
>DASWBH010000117.1:0-8038 GCA_036390755.1 Thermoanaerobaculia bacterium | reverse complement strand
CGCGCCAGGTATCTGCTGTACTGATACCTGTTACCTCCGTGCAACAGTTCACTCCGGTGACTCACCAGTTCTTGCCTCTGACCCAAAATTCTGATTGACTGACCGCTCGTTCAGTGAGCTGAACTGAATCGGCGGATTATGTCAATCAAATCGAAAGAAGAAGTCGTTCAGGAGTTCCGCGTCCACACCATCCAGGACGCCGCCATGCGCGTCATCGCCCGCAAGGGCATGGCCGCCGCGACGATGCAGGAGATTGCGGAAGAGGCCGGCGTCGCCAAAGGCACCATCTACCTCTACTTCCGCGACCGCGACGAGCTCGTCGAGAAAACGTTCGAGACGGCGATCACACAGCTGATCGCGCGAGTCGAGGAGGCTCTCGAACGAGAGGCGACGGTCGAGCAGAAGATCCGCGCGGCGATGTCGGCCAAGCTCACTTTTTTCCGTGAGAACAAAGAATTCTTCCGGCTGTACAGCTCGCTGCGCCTTCCCGAAGGCGACGCCCAGCAGCAGCGGCGGCACAAGCGGACGTGCGAGCCGCAATACCGCGTCAGCGTGACACGTTTCGCGGAGATCCTCCGCGACGCGATGGAGCGCGGCGAGATCCGCCGGTTCGACCCGTATCGCATGGCGCTTTTCATCGTTGAAGGTTCGAACGCGATCGTCGTCGAGCGGGTCATGGAAGAGAGCTCGCCGGCCGAAGAAGCCGACGTTGAATTTCTGACGCAGGTGATCATGGGCGGCATTCGCCCGTAACGGAGCCAACTTTTGAAACGCATACTCACAACACTCATCCTCGCGCTCTGCGCCGCCACAGCCTTCGCGCAGACGCGTCTGACGCTCGAAGACGCGCTTCGACGCGGGCTCGAGGTCAACAATCAAGTCGAACAGTCGCGCGAAGAGATCCGCGTCGCCGAGGCGAACAGGGGCTTTCTTTTGTCGGAGGTGATGCCGCGGATTGCGATCGCGGGCAACCTGCAGCGCAACAGCATCCAGCGGACATTCGGCGAAGCGCCCAACGCCGTGACGATTCTTCCGCAGGACAACTGGAGCTATCAGATCCAGCTCCAGCAGCCGCTCTACGCAGGCCGGCGCGAGCTGCGCGCGTATTCGCAGGCGAAGCTCGGCATCGAGAACGCGCGCGAAGGAACGCGCAGCGCCGAGGATGAGACGCTGCTGCGCGTTGCGTCGAGTTTCCTCGCGCTCGTCAACGCCAACGCACGCATCGACGTGGAGAACAAGAACATCCAGCTCGCCGAGAATCGCCGCAAGCAGTCACAGGCGTTTTATCAGGCCGGCGAGGTGACGAAAGTGGACGTGCTTCGCGCGGAGACCGCGGTCAAAGCCGCGCAGCGCCAGCTCTCCGCAGCGCAGCTCGCGCACGACACCGCGGAGAGCGACCTCCGCGCCGCGCTCGACATCGAAGGAACGATCGAACCGCTTCCGTCCTCGCATCAGCTTCCGCCGATTCCTGACGAGCAGACGCTCATTCAGCACGCCGAACTGTCGCGGCCGGATGTGAACCTCGCCCTCAACAACGAGGAGATCGCCCGGCTCGAAGTCTCGAAGCAGCGCGGCTTCTGGCTCCCGACGCTCGCCTTCAACGGCGGTCTGATCAACCAGAAGTCGGCGTTCCCGGCAAACAACTACACGTTCGGAGCGCTGCAGTTCAGCGTCCCGATCTTCCAATCGGGCGAAGTCATCAACCGCGTCGCCGGTGCGAAGGCGAAGGAGCACGAAGCGAGGATCGGGCTGGAGAACGCCAAGCTCACCGCGCGCGAAGACGTCCGCAAAGCGCTCGCCGCGCTCCATTCCTCCGAAACGAGTCTGGGGCTCGCGAAGGAGCAACTGACCGGCGCGGAAGCCGAGTACGCGCAGGCGTTCGAGCTGTATCGCGCGCAGGAAACGACCTCGCTCGATCTGGCCACGTCCGAGGCGTCGCTGGCCGAGGCGCGCCGCGCTGTCGCTGAAGAAACGTTGAATCGAGATCTCGCCGAGATGCGCGTCTGGTACGCCGCGGGCGACATCAAACAGGCCGTAGGAGTGCCCACGAAATGACCCGTTCGCTGATCCGTACACTTTCACTTCTCGTCGTTGCGCTGGCGATCGTCGCCTGCTCGAAGAAAGGTGGCGCGCAGGCCGCGCCCGCCGCGCAGGCGCCGCCGCTTCCGTCGGATGTGGCCAGCGTCGGCGCGGTTGCGAGCGATACCTCGGCAACCACGAAGACCGCCATCGAAGCCGGCGGCGCTACACCGAATTCGGCTGCGACACAGACCGAGAACACCGCCGAAGTGGCCGGCGGCAAGATCGCCGCGACCGGCGAGTTCGTCTCGCCGGTGCGCTCGGAGCTGTCGGCGAAGCTTCCCGGACGCGTCGCCCGCGTCTACGTCGACGAGGGCTCGCGCGTGTCGCAGGGGCAGCCGTTGCTCGAGCTCGAGACCGACTACACCCGGCTCAACCTGCAGCGGGCCGAGGCGGATTCGGCGCGTGCGAAGGCGATGGTCGACGACGCCCGGCGTGACGTGGAGCGGAAGAAGGGATTGATTGCCACCAATGCGGTCCCGCAGGCGACGATGGATCGCTCGCAGTCTGCGTTCGATCAGGCCAATGCGGCCTATCAGTCGGCGCAGGCGCAGGTCGCGCTCCTTCGTCAGCAGCTTGCCGACTCCGTGGTGCGCTCGCCGATCACCGGCGTCGTCGCCGCCAAGCGCACCGACGTCGGCCAGCGCCTCGGCGACAACACCGTCGCGATGATCGTCGCGCAGACCTCGCCGCTCAAGCTTCGCTTCCGCGTTCCCGAACGCTACCTCGCATCGGTTCGCAAAGGGCAGCCGGTGAAGGCGAGCGTCGATCCCTATCCGGGCGAAGTTTTCCAGGGCAAAGTGACTGTGATAGGCGGAGTCATCGATCCGGCCACGCGCTCGCTGCTCGTCGAGACGGAATTCCCGAACCGCGATGGCAAATTGAGACCAGGCATGTTCGCACGCGTCGAGTTGGAACCGGCCAGTTAACAACCCGCGACCAGCAACCAGGAACCAGCAACCATGCATAAGCTCGCAGAACTTTGCGTCCGCCGCCCCGTTTTCGCGACCGTCCTCGTCCTCTCCCTCGTGGTCGTGGGCTGGTTCGCGTACCAGCAGCTCGGCGTGGACCGTTTCCCGAAAGTCGACTTCCCGACAGTCGTGATTCAGACGACGCTCGTCGGCGCCGCGCCGGAAGAGATCGAGACCGACGTCACCGACAAGATCGAGGAAGCGGTCAACACGATCAGCGGCATCGACCAGTTGCAGTCGACGTCGTCGGAAGGCGTGTCGCAGGTCATCGTCCAGTTCGTGCTGGAGAAGGACGCCGACGTCGCCGCGCAGGAAGTCCGCGACAAGGTCAACACCGTCCTCGGCGACCTGCCGAAGGACGCCAATCCTCCGATCATCCAGAAATTCGATCCGGACTCGATTCCGGTCCTCTCGATCGCGCTCTCCGGTCCCGCGCCGATCCGCGACATCACCGAGTTCGCCGACAAGAAGCTGCGCCGGCGTCTCGAGTCCATCAACGGCGTCGGCCAGGTGCTGATCATCGGCGGCCGTCCGCGCCAGATCAACGTGGTCGTCGACACCGAGAAGCTCAGCTCCGTCGGCCTGACCAGCGCGCAGGTCATGGCGGCGCTGCAGTCGCAGAACGTGCAGATTCCCGGCGGCAAGGTCGAGCAGGGCCTGCGCGATCTGTCGCTGCGTACGTACGGCCGCGTGATGACGCCGCAGGACTTCGCGAACATTCCGGTCGCCGTGCACAACGGCTACGTGGTGAAGGTCGGCGACGTCGCGCGCATCGACGACAGCGTCGCCGAGCCGACGTCCATCGCATCGGTCGAAGGAAAGCCGGCAGTCGTGCTGGCGGTGCGCAAACAGTCCGGCACCAACACGATCGAAGTCGTCAACCGCCTGAAGGAACGCCTCGGCGAAGTGCAGAAGGGGCTGCCGAAGGGCTGGACGATGCAGGTCGTGCGCGACCAGTCCGACTACATCCTCGCGGCGGTCAACGCAGTGAAGGAGCACCTGATCCTCGGCTCGCTGTTCGCCTCCTTGATCGTATGGTTCTTCCTCTCGTCACCGAAGTTGAAGGCGGCCGCGGCGCTCGTGGCGGCGACGCTCGCCGTCTATGTGCTCCTGTTCGGTCTGAATGACTTAGTCGCCAGGTTGGCACCCGTTCCGATCGCATTCATCACATTCCTGATTCTGTGGGCCGTCTCGAGTTACTTCGCCGCCCGGTATCGCTGGCGCGCCGCTCACAGAGTCGTGGCGGCAGTCGCGGCGCTGCTGATGTCGTACGTAGCCGCCGAACTACACGTGCCCGCAAAGCCTATGCTGGCGCTGGCCGCGGTGTGCGGCATCGCCGCGGCTGTCGCTGCAATCATGAGCCGGCGAAGACGCCAGCCTGCATTGCAGGAAGGCGTTCGGTATGGCGTGATCGCTGCGGCGGTGTTCACCGCCGTTGCGGCGTCGGCTGCGATACTCCCGGTTTCTCTGATTCGCCTTGCCGGCGTTGGCGTCGGTCTGGCGATGCTCAGCTATTTCTTCCGCAATTCGAGACCGACGATCATCGCGGCGATCGCGATCCCGAGCTCGATCATCGCCACATTCGCGGCGATGCGCTACGAGAATTTCACGCTGAACGTCATCACGCTGCTGGCGCTGACGCTGGCGGTCGGCATCGTCATCGACGACGCCGTTGTCGTGCTCGAGAACATCTTCCGATACATGGAAGAGAAGAAGCGTTCACCGCGCGATGCAGCAGTGCAGGGCACGAAGGAAGTCGGTATGGCCGTCCTGGCGACGTCACTGTCGTTGATCGCGGTCTTCCTGCCGGTCGCGTTCATGGGTGGCATCGTCGGACGGTTCATGAACTCGTTCGGCATCACGATGGCCGTCGCGATCGCGATCTCCCTGATCGTGTCGTTCACGCTGACGCCGATGATGTCGTCGCGCTGGCTGCGCCGCGAAGACCTGCACCACGAGAAGTCGACGCGCGAGCACGGCGTGTACGGAATGATCGAGCGGACGTATCTGCGGATGCTCGACTGGTCGATGGGTCACCGCTGGGTGATCGTGAGCGCAATGGTGGGTGCGCTGATTCTTGGTGCGGTGTGCTTCAAGTACGTCAACAAGAACTTCCTGCCGCAGGACGACGAGTCGCAGTTCCAGGTCACGGCGCGTGCGCCGGAGGGCTCGAGCCTCGAGACCACCTCGACGATCATGGAGTCGATCGCCTCGCGCGTGCGCCGCATTTCGGAAGTCGACTTCACCATGGTCACCATCGGCGACGACCCGCAGATCACGCAGAACCTCGGCTCGATCTACGTGCATCTCAGGCCGGTGGAGAAGCGCAAGCGCGATCAGTTCGCGATCATGGCCGACGTCCGCGAGCACATCCTGCCGCAGTACGCGCGCCTGAACCTGCGCACCGCGGTGGCGCCCGTCAACGCGTTCGGCGGCGGCGTCAACGCCGAGATCATGTACTACATCGGCGGACCCGATCTGAAGAAGCTCGACGCGTACTCGAACGATCTACTGGCGAAGCTGAAGGACATGCAGAAGATCGGCGTTGTCGATCCCGACACGAACTTCATCACCGGCAAGCCGGAGCTCGGCGTCCGCATCGATCGCGACAAGGCCGCCGACCTCGGCGTGCGCGTGCAGGACATCGCCTCCACGCTCAACGTGCTCGTCGGTGGCCTCAAGGTCACCGACTTCTACGAGGGCGGCGAGCAGTACGAAGTGCACGTCCGCGCCGAACACGAATTCCGCCGCGATCCACAGGGCATCGTGCAGGCGCAGGTGCCGTCCGCGAGCGGTAACCCCGTGCAACTGCGCGATGTCGTGGCGATGTCGAATGGAGCAGGGCCGGCGTCGATCAACCGCATCACGCGCCAGCGCCAGGTCATGCTCACCGCGAACATGGCGCCGGGCCACTCGTCGCAGACGGTCATGGACGCGCTCGTCGCCGAGACGAAGCGCCTCAACATGTCCTCCGAGTACACGTCGGGATTCACCGGCCGCTCGCGCGAGCAGGGCCGCGCCTTCGCGAACTTCATGCTGGCGTTCCTGCTGTCGATCATCTTCATGTACCTGATTCTGGCGGCGCAGTTCGAAAGCTGGATCCACCCGGTGACGATCCTTCTCGCGCTGCCGATGACGGTGCCGTTCGCGCTCTTCTCGATCCTGGTGCTGAATCAGTCGCTGAACATCTTCTCGATGCTCGGCATCCTGGTGCTGTTCGGCATCGTGAAGAAGAACGGCATTCTGCAGATCGACCACACCAACGGTCTGCGCGCCGAAGGTCTGCCGCGGGCGCAGGCGATCCGCGAGGCCAACCGCGACCGGCTCCGCCCGATTCTCATGACGACCATGGCGTTCGTCGCCGGCATGATCCCGCTGGTGGCGTCGAGCGGAACGGGCGCGGCGTCGAACCGCGCCATCGGCTCGGTCATCATCGGCGGCCAGACCCTGGCCCTGCTGCTCACGCTGCTGGCGACGCCGGTCGCGTACTCGCTGTTCGACGATCTGCAGGAGCGCATGCGCAGCCGCCGCACGGCGAAGGAAGCAGTGCCCGAGCCCGAGCGCGAGCTCGAGGAAGTCCCGGCAGTAGTCTGATCCGGAGTGCGGCGGCCATGCGCCGCCGCACGCCGCTTGACTCTGAGTTACTGTATTAGTACGATAATACAGTAACCATGTTCGACATCAGACCGGCCGACGCAGCGCCCATCTGGCAGCAGATCGAAGACGGCATGCGCCGCATGATCGTCCTCGGCGCGCTCAAGCCCGGCGACGCCGTCCCTTCCGTCCGCGACCTGGCCCGCACGCTGCGGGTCAATCCGAATACCGTCGCGCGCGCCTACCAGCGTCTCATCGATGGCGGCCTCTTCGCGTCGCGGCGCGGCGACGGTACTTACGTCGCCGACGAGCCGCCGCAGCCGAAAAGATCGGAACGGAACGACAGGCTTCGCGACGGCGCCATGGGCTACGCAGGCGTCGCCATCAGCGTCGGCGCGAGCTCCGAAGAGGCGTCGCAGGAGTTGGCGAGCGCGTTCGCACGGCTGGTGCGGGAACACAGGAGGAAGTCATGAGTGTCATCCGCGTCGACGGAGTGACGGTCCGCTACGGACGCAAGACCGCTGTCGATTCAGTCGCCTTCGACGTGCCGCGCGGTTCGGTCTACGCGCTCCTCGGCCGCAACGGCGCGGGGAAGTCCTCCCTGGTCCGCTGCATGGTCGGCCAGCAGCAGCCGCAGGCGGGCAAGATCTTCGTGCTTGATCTCGACGTGTGGCGACGGCGCGCGCAATTGATGGAGCGCGTGGGGATCGTCGCGGAGGAGGCCGATGCGCCGCCGGAAATGACGGCGGAGGCGATCGGGGAGTTTTGCGGGCGGCTGTATTCGCGCTGGGACGCTGCAGCGGTCCGGGACCGTCTGGCGCGGTTCGGAATCGCCGGCGACGCGAAGTTCGGGCAGCTTTCGAAGGGACAGAAGAAGCAGGTGATGCTGGCGATGGCGCTCGCGGTCACGCCCGAGCTGCTGATCCTGGACGATCCGACGCTCGGCCTCGACGTCGTGGCGCGGAAGTCGCTCTTCGACGAAGTCATCGCTGATCTTGCCGATCGCGGCACGACGGTGTTCATCACCACGCACGATCTCGCCGGAGTCGAGTCGCTGGCCGACCGCGTCGGAATCCTGCAAGGCGGCCGGCTCGTGCTCGACGAGGAGATGGAGACGCTCAAGTCGCGGTTCCGGCGCGTGCGCGTCGCCAGCACGCCGGTCGCCGTGGCCGCCGGCAACCTGCTCGCCGCGCAGCGCTGGGGGAGCGGGACGGAGTTCGTGGTGTCGAACTTCGACGAGGCGGAGCTCGAGCGGCTTCGCAGTACGTCGAATGTCGTGGACGTCGTTCCGATGTCGCTCGAGGAAATCTTCATCGCCGTCGCCGGCGAGGAGGTCCAGCGATGAGCGCAGCACTCGTCATTGCCGCGCGCGAGCTCCGCGAGCGCAGCTTCGT
>DASWBH010000116.1:0-4730 GCA_036390755.1 Thermoanaerobaculia bacterium | reverse complement strand
CGCCGCGCTCCACGTCGAGGTCGATTCCATCGAAGACCTCGACCGGCACTTCGGCGTTGCGGTAGGTCTTCGACAGTCCCCGCGCCACGAGAAACGGCATGAGGCGGGGATTATCGCCTACTCAACTGATTCATCCTTTGCCTCAGCGCAGCGACCGACCGGCCGTCGAGGGCGATGTGCTGGCCGCGCCATCCATCGCGCGTCTTCTCGATCATGCCGATCGAGACAGGGTAGTCGAACCGGCGCGGCCCCGCGCTGGCAGGATTGAAGAACCACACGCCGTCGACGCGTTCGTCGTGCGGCAAATGGCTGTGTCCGAAAACGACGACGTCCGCCGAAGAGCGTTGCAGCGAAGCCGCCACGGCCGGTGCCGGATCGCGCGGACGCGGCAGGATGTGCGTGAGCAGCACCCGACAGCCGCCGATCGATTTTCGGGCGATCTCGTAACCGTCCGAACCGTCGTTGTTGCCATTGACGAACGTCACCGGCGCGATCGCGCCAAGCGATGCGATCACGTCCTCACCGCCGATGTCGCCGGCGTGGAGGATGTGGTCAACGTGCGCGAACGCGGCGATGACTTCAGGTCGTAACAGGCCGTGTGTGTCGGCGATGACGCCGATCCGGAAGGATGAAGGATGAGGGATGAATCGCTGCCACCCTTCTTCGTCTTCATCCTTCATCCTTCATCATTCATCCTTTCCCGCTACGCCCAGATGCTTGCCTTCTTGGCCCAGCTCGTATCGGAGTACTTGTTCTTGAACGCCTGCGCGGTCTGCTTCAGCGCCGCGGCGTCGTTCGATCCTTTGTACTTCGACACGCCGGCCCAGTACTGCGCCTCCGCGGCGGCTTCGCTGTCCGGGAACTGCTCAACGATCGCGCGGAAGCGGCGCTCGGACTCGTCGAACCGGTTCGCGCGGAACGCGGCGTGCGCGAGCCCCATGTGCAGTTGCGTCAGGAAGTCGTCGACCGGGAGAAATCCTTCGATGCGGTGCCGCTCGTGACCGGTGGAGTCGAGCAGAAGCACCGTCGGCGTCCACTGCACGGCGAAGCGCTCCATGTCCTTCGCGTGCGTCTTCACGTGACAACGAACGGGAATGAAATTGTTGACGATGAACTCCGTCACCTTCGGATTCGGATACACCTCGGCTTCCAGCCGAGCGCATCCCCCTCACATCGGTGCGGCGGTGAAGTCCAGCAGCAGCGGCTTGCCCACCTTTTTCGCCTGGGCCAGCGCTGCGTCGACGTCGGACTGCCATTGAATCTCCATCAGAGTCCTCCTCGATGTTTAATACCGTCCCATGCGACAACTCTGCCGGATCCTCGCTGCCGCGCTGATTTTCTGTCTGCCTGCTGACGCGCAGGACCAATCCGACATCGCCGCGGCACGCGCCGTGTTCGACCAGAACATCGCCGCGATCCGGCAACGCGACCGCGATAAGTACCTGTCGCTCTACCTGCACGACAACCGGCTCGTCCGCGGCGGACCGTCCGGTTTCACCACCGGATTCGAGGAGCACGCGAAGCACGCTGGCGATCGCTGGCCCGACCAGATCGAAGCGAGCGACGTGCACCTGACATCGCTCCAGCCGGGATTGGTCTACGGCACGTACCGGTACCGGGTCCGCTACGGGGCGGAGGAGCATTCGGGGATATCCGAGAGGCTGTTCGTGAAGACGCCGGACGGCTGGAAGATCGCCGTCACTGGCGCGATCGACACGCCGCCGGGAACGCCCGCGCCGCCGCGGGCGATCGCGGGCGCAACGCTGATCGACGGCCGTGGCGGTCCGCCGATGCCGAACGCGAACATCATCATCCGCGACGGGAAGATCGAGTGTGCCGGTCGCTGCCCGTTCCCGGAAGGCGTCGACATCATGGACGCGCGGGGCATGTGGGTCACGCCCGGACTCATCGACGCGCACGTTCACTTTTCGCAGACCGGGTGGGCGGACGGGCGGCCCGATTCGTTGGACCTGCGCAAGACGCATCCGTACGAGCAGGTCGAAGCCGACCTGAAGGCACATCCTGACCGGTTCGGACATTCATATCTCTGCTCCGGCGTCACGTCGGTGTTCGACGTCGGCGGATATCCCTGGACACTCCGTCTTCACGATCGATTCGAGAACGACACGAGCGTGCCCCACGTGGTCGCTGCCGGTCCTCTGCTCTCGACGCTCGATCACTGGCTGAACCTTCCGGCCGAGCGGCAATTCATCCATCTTCACGACGAGGCCACGGCGCGGACGGGCGTTGCGTACCTCGCGTCACAGGGCGCGCGCGCCGTGAAGGTCTGGTACATCGTCAACGCGCAGCTTCCCGTAGAGGCATCGGCACCGGCGGTGAACATCGCCGGCGAGGAGGCGCACAAGCACAACCTGCCGCTCATCGTTCACGCGACCGGTCTGGCCGAAGCGAAAGCGGCACTGCGCGCCGGCGCGAACGTGCTCGTGCACAGCGTGGAGGACATGCCTGTCGATCAGGAGTTCCTCGATCTCGCGAAGAAGAACGGCACGATCCTCATTCCGACGCTCACGGTGATCGACGGCTACATGCGCATGTTCCGCGGCGTGGTCGACCGCAAGGCGCCGGCCGTCGACGATTCGAACCGTTGCGTCGACCAGGCCACGCTGGCGAGGGTCGCGGAGACCGCCACGGTTGACGCGTCGCTCGTCGACGCCTCGCGCATGACCGCGCGCGAGCAGCGCGCAGAACGCTTCAGGCGAGTCACGCGCGCGAACCTGAAGACGCTCGTCCAGGCCGGGATTCCCATCGCGACCGGCACCGACGCCGGCAATCCGCTGACGCTGCACGGCCCGGCGATCTACCCGGAAATGGAGGCCATGCAGGCCTCCGGGATGACACCGATGCAGGTCATCGTGTCGTCCACCGCGATCGCCTCGCGCGCCATGGGGCTGGACAAGCAGATCGGCACAATCGAGAAGGGGAAAGACGCCGACCTGCTGATCGTCACAGCGGATCCTTCGACGGACGTCGCAAATCTCCGTAAAATCGCATACGTGGTACGGTCCGGTGTAGTCCGAAGCAGAGATGATTTGAGCGCGCTGGCGCGTTGAGCGCTGGCGCAGAATCCGCAGAAATGGAACCGTAATGTCGAACGATCGTTCCGACGACTCGCGCGACGACTTCGCTTACTTCAGCGGCGAGTACGCGCAGGCGCTGCAGGCGCTCAAGGCCATCGAGGATCAGTCCTCGACCCTTCTCCTCCTCGGCGGCACCGATGACCTGCGCACGTTCATCGATCAGTTCATCGAGATGGCCACGCGGGTCCGCGCCGCGGCGCAGGACAAGAACGAGCCGAACTTCGTCGAATGGTTCGATGAGCTGATCCAGAAGGCTGAAGCGTTGCGCACAGATATCGTGCGCCGCTGATCGTGACGTCCATCGACCAGGCCGCAGCACGCGTCGAGTCGCGCGTCATCGCCGACCGGCGCGACATCCACCAGAACCCCGAGCTCGGCAACCGAGAGTTTCGCACCTCGAAACGTGTGGCCGAGCGGCTGCGCGAGCTCGGGATCGAGACGCAAACGGGGATCGCGCACACCGGAGTCTCCGGCCTCCTGAAAGGCAAACGGGACGGACGCGTCGTCGCGCTTCGGGCGGACGTGGACGCGCTGCCGGTCGTCGAGCAGGTCGACCTTCCGTTCGCGTCGAAGGTGCGCACGACGTACGACGGCCAGGAAGTCGGGGTCATGCACGCCTGCGGTCACGACGCCCACGTGGCCATCCTCCTCGGCGTCGCCGAAGTGCTCGTGAACATGCGCGACCAGATCTCGGGCAGCGTGAAGTTCATATTTCAGCCGGCCGAAGAAGGCGCGCCGCAGGGCGAAGAAGGCGGCGCGGAGCTGATGGTGAAAGAAGGCGTGCTGGAGAATCCGCACGTCGACGCAATCTTCGGGCTGCACGTCGGCTCGCGGTTTCCGGTCGGCCAGATCGCCTATCGGCCCGGCGGCGCGATGGCCGCTGTCGACACGCTGCGCATCACGGTTCGGGGCCGGCAGACGCACGGCGCGTATCCGTGGCTCGGCGTCGATCCGATTGTCGTCGCGTCGCAGATCGTGCTCGGACTGCAGACGATTCCGAGCCGGCAGGTCGACTCGACGCTCGCGCCGTGCGTCGTCACGATCGGCGTCATTCGCGGCGGCGTGCGCAACAACATCATTCCCGATGAAGTGGAGATGATCGGCACACTTCGCGCGCTCGACGAGGAGATGCGCGAGCGTATCCACGAGCTCGTGAAGCGGACCGCCGAGCAGATCGCCGCCAGCGCCGGCGCGAAAGCCGACGTGACGATCACTCCCGGCTACCCGGTCACATACAACGATCCGGCGCTGACGGAACAGATGCTGCCGACGCTGCAGCGGGTCGCCGGCGCGCATCACGTCGTGATCGCGCCGCCGACGCTCGGCGCGGAAGACTTCTCCTTCTATCAGGAGAAAGTGCCCGGACTTTTCTTCTTTCTCGGCACCCGGCCGGCCGATCAGAGCGCGGAGGAGGCGGCGTCAAATCACTCGCCGCGCTTCTACGTCGATGAAAGCGGATTGCTGCTGGGCGTGAAGGCGCTGACGAACGTGGCGATCGATTACCTGTCATTCTGAGCCGCGAAGACGGCGAAGAATCTGGGCGGTGGTCGCCGTTCCGCCGCCCAGATCCTTCGCGCTCTGCGGCGCTCAGGATGACATCGGCTCAGGATGACATCTGCCTGATGCGTCCCC
>DASWBH010000115.1:0-8881 GCA_036390755.1 Thermoanaerobaculia bacterium | reverse complement strand
TGCGATGACCGGAAAGGAGCCGAGGAGGTCGGGGCGGGCGCGGGCGAGCTCGAAGGTCAGGCCGTCGACGGCGATCAGCGCGACGTTGTTTGTGGTCGGCGCGATCACGACCTGCAGCGGCGGCTCCTCGCGCCGCTCGGGCGTCGCGTACGCGGGCGCGAAGAGCAGCGCGATGAGGACCGCCGCGGCGACCGTGAGTGGCGCGCCGCGTGGCTTCTGGTGAATCGCCGGAATCCGCTGCAGTTCATAAATCGTGAAGGAGAGCAGCGCCGCGGAGGTCACGATCGCCGCGACGACGAACAGGATCGCTGCCAGCGCACCGCCGATGACGAGCTCAACAGCCGTCGGGATTGTGTCGAACTCGTACCACCAGAACGCCAGCGGCACGACGAGCAGCGTGCTCGTCGCGATCGACACCGCCAGCAGGCCGCGCGGAGTTTCGACCGGCAGCTCCGGGCGGATCTTCATCAGCAGCGCGACCGCGAGCACGAGCGCGAAGACGAGCGCGAACCACGCCGCGGCGTAGAGAACGAGCAATTCGAGCGTTTCCGCCGCCCCGAGCGGCCGGTTGCGCACGAGCATCACCGCGGTGCACGGCAGCGATCCGAACAGAGCGATGAGCGTTGCCGCCTTCGCCGCGACGGTGATCAGCTCCGCCCAGAACGTGCGCGAGCTCCATGGATCGAGCGCGAACCAGCGCTCGATGCGATTCGTGAGATAGCCACGCTGGCGGAGCTGGTCGCGCAACGACTCAACGTCGGACACGCGCGAATCGTAAACGGAATAGCCACATTTGTAAGGCGTTACACTGCGCGGGTTCTACTTAGATGTCGTCCGCCGCATCTCCCGACGGCCAGCCGGTCGTCTCCACTCCGCCGCCCGTTCCCGTGCAACGGAAAGGCAAGCGGACGCTCTGGCAGGCGGTCTCCGGCTTCTTCATCCTCGTCGGCCTCGCGCTGCTGAAGCTGAAAGCGCTGGCGATTCTTCTCATCGAGAAGTTCCGGCTGCTGATCGTCAATCCCTTCGAAGGATTCGGTGCGTTGCAGTTCGCCGTTGCCGGCGGATCGATGCTCGTGACGATCCTCGCTTACGCCACCAAGTTCCGCTTCGGCCTGGTCATCGGCTTTGTGGTCGTCACGCTGATTCACGAGATCGGCCACGCCGTCGTGATCCGCGCGAAAGGTCTCCGCGCCGGCTACATGGTCTTCATCCCGTTCATCGGCGGCGCGGTCACGATGAAGGGACAGCCGAGCACGGCATACGACGACGCTCAGATCGGCTTGGCCGGGCCGGTCGCCGGCACGTTCGCGTCGCTCGTCTCGCTGCAGATCTTCAAGTGGACCGACAACCCGCTCTACCTGCTGATCGCGCTGACCGGCTTCATCCTCAATCTGATCAACCTCGTTCCGCTGGGGATGCTCGACGGCGGCCGCATCTCCGCCGCGGTGACGAAATGGATGTGGGTCCTCGGCGGTGCGATCCTGACGTACAAAGTCATCAAGCAGCCGAACGCGCTGCTGATCCTGATCCTCGTCCTCGCCGTCTTCCAGGTCTACGCCTCGATCCTTCGCGAGAAGGACGACAAGTTCTACGAAGTGAGCGGCGCGCAACGCGCGGCAGTGGCGGTGGCCTATTTCTCGCTGGTCATCTTCCTCGGACATCAGACGTTCGTGACCCTCGACCGAGTGGAAGCATTAGCGCGCTGAATTTTGGGGTCAGATCTGCAGTTCCCAGTTTTTTCTACGCGGCGTGGAAAAATGCGGTATACGGGAACGTTTCTACGCTGCGTAGAAAAAACTGGGAACTGCAGACCTGACCCCATAGACCTATGAACCTTTACCTCGTCTTAGCGATCGCGCTCGGCGCGATCACCGGAGTCGTCGAAGCGCCGGCCGCACGGCCGGCGCAGATCGCGACGCAACGCGATCGCCGCGCCGAACGCCGCGCCATCCGCGTCGGCGTGCGACTCCGCACGGCGAAGGCCTCCGTCCTCCGATCTCAACCGAGGACCGAGGAGCGCGGACCGCGGATGTACGCGATCGCGGCGCCGCGCGCCCCCGCATTCAGCTGACTGCTCTCGCTGTCCGCTGAAGTGTTGCCCGGGGAACAACCATGATTGAAAAAGTTCTGACTTCCATTTTCGGCTCGAAACACGAGCGCGACGTGAAACGCATGCTGCCGGTCGTCGCGCAGATCAACGCGCTCGAGCCTTCGATCAGCAGACTCACCGACGATCAGCTCCGGAAGAAAACAGCCGAGTTCCGCGAGCGTCTGCTGCCGGTCGTCGAGCGCATGGACGCGGCGAAAAAAGAGGTTCCGCGCGACGAGATGAACATCACCGGCGCGAAAGCCGACCTTCAGGCAGCGCTCGACGATCTCCTGCCGGAGGCGTTCGCCGTCTGCCGCGAGGCCGCGAAACGCACGCTGAACATGCGGCACTTCGACGTCCAGCTCATGGGCGGCATGGTCCTCCACCGCGGAAAAATCGCCGAGATGAAAACGGGCGAAGGAAAGACGCTCGTCGCGACGCTGTCCGTCTATCTCAATGCGCTCACGGGGCGTGGCGTGCACGTGGTCACGGTCAACGACTACCTGGCCCGCCGCGACTCGGAGTGGATGGGCCGCATCTACAAGTTCCTCGGCCTCACGGTCGGCGTCATCCAGAACCCGCACGGCGACAAGGAGCGGCAGGAGGCCTACCGCTGCGACGTCACCTATGGCACGAACAACGAGTTCGGCTTCGACTACCTGCGCGACAACATGAAGTTCGACCTCGAGTCGATGGTGCAGCGCGACCCGGTCTACGCCATCGTCGACGAGGTCGACTCGATCCTCATCGACGAAGCGCGCACACCGCTCATCATCAGCGGTCCGTCCGAGGAATCCGTCGACAAGTACTACCGCGTCGACAAGATCATCCCGCGGCTCAACAAGGATTCCGACTACCAGATCGACGAGAAGCAGCACACCGCTGTCCTGACCGAAGACGGCGTCCTGCACGCCGAGAAACTCCTCGGCGTCGAGAACCTCTACGACCCCGCGAACATGGACATCCTGCACGGCGTCACGCAGGCAGTCCGCGCGCATGCGCTGTACAAGCGCGACGTCGACTACCTCGTCAAGGACGGCGAGGTCCTCATCATCGACGAGTTCACTGGACGTCTCATGCCGGGCCGCCGCTGGAGCGACGGTCTGCACCAGGCTGTCGAGGCGAAAGAGAACGTTCGCATCGAAGCAGAGAACCAGACGCTCGCCACAATCACGTTCCAGAACCTCTTCCGCATGTACGAGAAGCTTGCCGGCATGACCGGCACCGCGGACACGGAGGCGGCGGAGTTCGACAAGATCTACAACCTCGAGGTCGTGGTCATCCCGCCGAACAAGCCGATGATCCGCCGCGACATGGCCGATCTCGTCTATCGGACCGAGCGCGAGAAGTTCGAGGCGATCTCGATCGAGATCAAGGAGCTGCAGAAACGAGGTCAGCCGACGCTCGTCGGCACGATCTCGGTCGAGAAATCGGAGCAGCTCTCGTCGATGCTGAAGCGGCAAGGCGTGCCGCACGTCGTGCTGAACGCGAAGTACCACGAGAAGGAGGCGGAGATCGTCGCGCAGGCCGGCCGCAAAGCTTCGGTCACGATCGCCACGAACATGGCCGGCCGCGGCACCGACATCCTCCTCGGTGGCAACTGGGAGTTCACCGCCGCTCAGAAGACGAAGGAAGTCGCCGACCCAGCGACCAGGCAGTTCATCGAGCGCGACCTTCGCGAGCAATGGCAGAAGGATCACGAGGACGTCGTCTCCCTCGGCGGACTGCACATCCTCGGCACCGAGCGTCACGAGTCACGGCGCATCGACAACCAGCTGCGCGGACGTTCCGGCCGTCAGGGCGATCCGGGATCGTCGCGCTTCTACCTCTCGCTCGAAGACGACCTGATGCGCATCTTCGGGTCGGATCGCATCTCCGGCCTGATGACCCGGCTCGGCATGGAAGAAGGCGTTCCGATCGAGCACGGCATGGTCACGCGTGCGATCGAGCGCGCCCAGAAGCAGGTCGAGGCGCGCAACTTCGACGCCCGCAAGCACCTGCTCGAGTACGACGACGTGATGAACAAGCAGCGTGAGTCGATCTACACGCTGCGCCGTTCCATCCTGGAAGGCCGCGAAGGGAAGGAGTACATCCTCAACGCGGCCGAGGACATCGTCGAATTCGTCATCGACACGCATTTCCCGGAGGATGCGCGCGAGCATCCGAACGAGACCGAGATCAACGCCGAGCTGTTCGACTACTTCGGCATCGACCTCAAGACCGGCGGCGTGAACTTCGAAACGATGCGGCCGGCCGAGGTGAAGGAGAAGATCCGGGAGGCGGTGCAGAAGCGGTACGAGCAGAAGGAGACGCAGGTCAGCCCGGAGGTGATGCGCCTTCACGAGAAGTACCTGCTGCTGCAGGTCATCGATCAGCAGTGGAAGGACCACCTGCTGATGATCGACCACCTCAAGGAAGGCATCGGCCTGCGCGGCTACGGTCAGCGCGATCCGCTCATCGAGTACAAGAAGGAGTCGTTCGAGCTCTTCCAGGAAATGATGGAGCGCATCCAGGACCGCGTCGTGAAGTATCTGTGGAAGATCGACGTCGTCGTGGAACGCGAAGGCGAGCAGCAGGAGCGCCGCCAGCGTCCGCCGCAGCGTTCACCGCTCGCGCAACCGCCGAAACAGCAGCCGATGTTCTTCTCCGCCGGCGGCAGCGCCGCGCCGATGACGGTCAAGCGGAAAGAGGACAAGGTCGGCCGCAACGATCCATGTCCGTGCGGGTCAGGCAAAAAATACAAGAAGTGTCATGGCGCTGCAGCGTGATGCGTTCTGAGTTGAATTATCCTCGCGCGATGCGAAAACTGGCGACGCTCTTCGTCCTTCTCCTCGCGGCATCTCTTGCGGCGCAGGAAGTTCTGACGTCCGACACGCCGCGGACAACCGTGGCGGGGAACACGTTCATCGCGCCCGCGGGCTGGAAGATCTCGGTCCGCGATCAGGCGACGATCCTCGAGCCGCCTGAAGGCAACTCGCACATCGCGCTCGTGGACGTGAAAGCGCCCGACGCCGACACCGCGCTCAAGACCGCGTGGGCACAGTACGGCGTCGAGCCGAAGTGGCCGCTGTTCAACACGAACGACCTCGCGAACCGCGACAACTGGACGAACATCCGTCTCTACAATTACCAGACCTCGCCGAACGAGAAGCGCGTCGTGCAGGCCGCGACGCGAAAGGCGAACGACATCTGGACCGTTTCGATCGTCGACCTCGACGAAGGTGTCGCCGAAAAACGTGGCGCGCAGTTGTCGCTGATCTTCGGCCGACTTCTGCCGAAGGGGTACGAGCGTGAATCGTTCGCCGGCAGGAAAGCGCACAAGCTCGACGCCGACCGCGTCGCGCAGCTCGTGAAGTTCGTCGACGACGGGCGCAAGGAGCTGCGCGTTCCCGGCGTGTCGATCGGCATCATCGAGGACGGCAAGGTCCTCTTCGCCGGCGGCCTCGGTCAGAAGGACATCGACAGTCCGGCGAAACCGGATGGCGACACGCTCTACATGATCGCTTCGAACACGAAAGGCCTGACGACACTGATGCTGGCCAAGCTCGTCGACGAGGGAAAGCTGAAGTGGACGACGCAAGTGACATCGGTCTTGCCGTCGTTCAAGCTGGGCGACGAGACGACGACGAAGCAGGTCCTCATCAAGCATCTCATCTGCGCATGCACCGGCCTTCCGCGTCAGGACTTCGAATGGCTGTTCCAGTTCGAAGGGTCGACGCCGCAGACGATCATGTCGACGCTCGGCACGATGCAGCCGACGAGCAAGTTCGGCGAGCTGTTCCAGTATTCGAATCCGCTCGCCGCGGCGGCCGGATACGTCGGGGGCCACGTCGCGTATCCCGACCTCGAGCTCGGACGCGCGTACGACGAGGCAATGCGCACCCGCGTCTTCGCGCCGCTCGGGATGACGCATACGACGCTCGATTTCAAGAAAGCACTGGCCGGCAATCACGCGACCGCGCATTCCGCCGATCTCGACGGCAACCCTGCGCATGGCGTTTTCGATCTCGATTACTCCGCGATTCCGATCCGTCCGGCGGGCGGCGCGTGGAGCAGCGTCAACGACATGCTGCGGTACGTCCAGATGGAGCTCAACGAAGGCATGCTGCCGAACGGCAAGCGCTACATCGGGAAAGAGCCGTTGCTCGCGCGCCGCGCGCCACAGGTTCCGATCGGAAAAGACACGACCTACGGAATGGGACTGATCGTCGACACGACCTGGGGCGTTCCCGTCGTCCATCACGGCGGCGATCTCATCGGCTATCACAGCGACATGATCTGGTTCCCGCAGCAGAACGCCGGCGCGGTGATCCTCACGAACGCCGATGCCGGGTCGCGCCTGCGCGGTCCGTTTCTCCGCCGCATTCTCGAAGTGATGTTCGACGGACGTCCGCAGGCGCAGGCCGATCTCGACGCGGCGGCGAAGCGCTACTTCGACGATCTCGCGGCGTTCCGCAAACTGCTGACCGTTCCGGCCGAAGCGGCGGAGGCCGGCAAGCTGGCATCGAAGTATTCGAACAACGCGCTCGGCGATGTCGTGGTCACGCATCCCGGCGCCCGGACCGTGTTCGACTTCGGCGAGTGGAAGAGCGACGTCGCGACGCGCCGCGAACAGGACGGCTCGATCACGTTCGTGACGATCGCGCCGGGCGTCGACGGATTCGAGCTCATCCCCGGCACCAACGGATCGACCCGCACGCTGACGATCCGCGACGCGCAGCACGAGTACGTCTTCACCGAACGTTAATACAGCGCTCTGCGCTCTCGGATGAACATCCTCGGCATCTCCGCCTACTACCACGACTCCGCCGCCGCACTCGTGCGCGACGGCGAGATCGTGGCGGCGGCGCAGGAAGAGCGCTTCACCCGCAAGAAAGGCGATCATCGTTTTCCTTCGCGCTCGCTCGAGTACGTGCTGAACGCGGGCGGCCTGAGCGATGTCAACGAAGCCGACTACCTCGTCTTCTATGACAAGCCGCTGACGAAGTTCGAGCGGCTGCTCAGCACGTACGTCAGCTACGCGCCGGCCGGCATCCGCTCATTCATCAAGGCGATGCCGCTGTGGCTGAAGGAAAAGCTGCACATGCCGCGCGAGATCCGGAAGCTGACCGGGTTCGACGGCAAGATCCTCTTCGCACAGCACCACGAGTCGCACGCGGCGAGCGCGTTCTATCCGTCGCCGTTCGACGAGGCGGCCATCATCTGCTTCGACGGCGTCGGCGAGTGGGCGACGACCACTGTCTGGACCGGCCGCGGCAATCGCATCGAGCTGCACAAGGAGATCCGTTTCCCGCACTCCCTCGGACTGCTCTACTCCGCGTTCACGTACTACACCGGATTCAAGGTGAATTCGGGTGAGTACAAAGTCATGGGTCTCGCTCCGTACGGGCAGCCGGTTTACGCCGATGCGATCCGGAAGCATCTGATCGAGATTCGCGACGACGGCTCGTTTCGCATGAATCTCGACTACTTCAACTACGCGCAGGGGCTGACCATGACGAACGATCGGTTCCATCGTTTGTTCGGCGGCCGGCCGCGCCAGCCGGAGACGATGCTCACGCAGCGCGATCTCGATCTCGCCGCGAGCATCCAGGAAGTGACCGAAGAGGTGATGCTGAAGATCGCGCGGAACGTCGCCGCCGAGACCTCTCAGCGCAAGCTCTGCATGGCCGGAGGCGTGGCCCTCAACTGCGTCGGCAACGGCAGGATCCTGCGCGACGGACGCTTCGACGACATCTGGATCCAGCCGGCGGCGGGGGATGCGGGCGGGTCGGTGGGGGCGGCGTTGGCGGTCTGGCACATGTACGAAAACCGTCCTCGGTCCTCGGTCCTCGGTCCTCGGTTGGACTCACAGTTCGGCTCGTATCTCGGACCCGATTATTCACGAGACGACATCGAGTCGTACCTGCAGTCGCAGTCGGCTCCGTACACGATCGTGGCCGACGGCGAGCTTCTGCCGCGCGTCGCGCGGGAGATCGCGAACGGCAAAATCGTCGGCTGGTTCAGCGGGCGGATGGAGTTCGGCCCGCGTGCGCTCGGCGCGCGATCGATCATCGGCGACCCACGCGATCCCGAGATGCAGAAGCGCATGAACCTGAAGATCAAGTTTCGTGAGTCGTTCCGGCCGTTCGCTCCGGCCGTGCTCGCGGAACATGCCGGCGAGTGGTTCGATCTCGATCGCCCGAGCCCGTACATGCTCCTCGTCGCCGACGTGAAGAAGGAGCATCAGATCGCCATGACCGACGAGCAGAAGCAGCTCTTCGGCATCGACAAGCTCAATGTGAAGCGGTCGAGCATCCCGGCCGTCACGCACGTCGACTACTCCGCGCGCGTGCAGACCGTGCATCGCGAGACCAATCCGCGTTTCCACGCCCTCATCTCGGAATTTCATGCCATCACCGGCTGTCCCGTCGTCGTGAACACGTCGTTCAACGTCCGCGGCGAGCCGATCGTCTGCACGCCCGACGACGCCTATCGCTGCTTCATGAATACCGACATCGACATCCTCGTCCTCGGCAACGCGCTTCTGATGAAAGAAGAACAGCCGCAGCGAGGCGGAGCGCAACGTGAGTTCGAGCTGGATTGATCCGGCCACGCCGGTGCGCAGACAGCTCGTCACGTTCGGCGTGACGATGGCGGCCGCGCTCGCGATTCTCGCAGCGCTTCGCGTGTGGCGCCGCGGCTTCGACGAGATCGGCATTTCCGCGTTGATCGCCGCCGCGCTGTTCGCCGCGTCTGCGCTGATTGCACCGGCCCCGCTCGCTCCGGTCTATCGCTGGTGGATGCACCTGG
>DASWBH010000114.1:0-6487 GCA_036390755.1 Thermoanaerobaculia bacterium | reverse complement strand
CTGCGCACCGTCTACTTCGAACAGAATCGCGAGAGCCTCGATCCGGCGCTCACGCTCAAACGCGCGCTCGCGCCGGAAGGCGACGCGGTCGTGTATCGCGATCGGTCGATCCATGTCGCGTCGTGGGCGAAGCGATTCCTGTTTCGCACCGAGCAGCTCGAGACGTCGGTATCGAAGCTCTCCGGCGGCGAGAAGGCGCGAATCGTCCTCGCGCGGCTGATGCTGCAGCCCGCCGATCTGCTCGTGCTCGACGAGCCGACCAACGATCTCGACATCCCGACGCTCGACGTGCTCGAGGAGTCGCTGCTCGAATTCAACGGCGCGCTCGTGCTCGTGACGCACGACCGGTATCTCATCGATCGCGTGTCGACGCAGATCCTCGCGCTCGACGGTGAGGGGCACGCCGAGTACTTCGCGGATTACGCGCAGTGGGAAACCGGTCGCGCGCGCAGGGGATCCTTCGCCGTCTCCGCGGCTCAGGATGACACGCGGCGGCAACCATCGCGGAAGCGTTTGTCGTACATCGAGCAGCGAGAGTTCGACAGCTTGGAACAAACGCTGCTCGCAGCCGAAGAGCGGCTCGCAGACGCGCGTGGCCGGGCACACGATCCGGCCATCGCGAGCGACGCCGAGGCGCTGCAGCAGCGCTTCGCCGAGCTCGCAGCGGCGGAAGCCGAAGTCGATCGCCTCTATCGCCGCTGGAGCGAGCTGGAAGCGAAGATGAATGCCTGAAGACACGGCCGATGCCGTCGTCGTTACTGGCGACAGCGTCACGACCTTCGAGCCGGCGACTGCGATCGCGCCGCCGTCATCGGCGATCTTCGCCGTCGCGCTCGCCGGCGTCGGCGCGTTCCTAAACCTCTACGTCACGCAGCCGGTTCTGCCGCTGCTCGAGCAGCTCTTTCACGCGTCGAAAGCCGCCGTGGGGATGACGGTCAGCGCGGCCACGCTCGGCGTGGCGTTCTCCGCGCCGCTTTGCGGAGTGCTCGCCGAACGGCTCGGCCGTCGTCGCGTGATCACGACGTCGATGCTGATTCTTTCCGTGCCGACGCTGCTCGCCGCGACGGCGCCGTCGCTGCCGCTGCTCGTCTTCTGGCGGCTGCTGCAGGGCGCGATCATGCCCGGGATCTTCGGCGTCACGATCGCGTTCGTGGCGGAGGAGTGGCCGGTCGAGCAGATGGCGCGGGTGATGTCGATCTATGTCTCGGGCACCGTGTTCGGCGGATTCCTCAGCCGGTTCCTCGGCGGCCTCGCCGCGACGCACACGATCTTCGGGATTCGTCCGAGCTGGCGGAACGGCTTCGTGCTGATCGGCGCGCTCGATCTGCTGTTCGGTGTTCTCATCGCGCAGTGGCTGCCACCGGATCGTGCAGGGGCGCACGCCGCAAGCACGTCGGCGATTCGCGGCATGCTGCGCCATCTCCGCAACCCGCAGCTCGTCGCCACCTGCGTCGTCGGATTCAACATCCTCTTCTCGCTCGTGGCGACGTTCACCTACATCACGTTCCATCTCGCCGCGGCGCCGTACTCGATGACCGCGGCGCACCTGAGCTGGCTCTTCGCCGTGTATCTCGTCGGACTGGTCGTCACGCCGATCGGCGGCGTGTTCATCGCGCGCTTCGGGTCGCGCATCGCCCTGATGACCGCGGTCGCCGCGTCGATGACCGGAGTGCTGCTGACGCTCACGTCGCCGCTGGCCGTCATCGTCGTCGGATTGATCCTCTGTTCGTCGGGCGTGTTCGTCTGTCAGGCCGCGTCGACGAGTTACATCCATCGCGCGGCGCCGCCGGGCGGGAGATCGTCGGCGGCCGGTCTGTACGTCGCGAGCTACTACATCGGCGGCAGCGTGGCCGGCGTCGTGCCCGGCTGGTTGTGGCGGTTCGGCGGATGGACCGCGTGCGTGATCCTGATCGTGGTCGTGCAGGCGGCCACGATTACGATCGCCGGAATGACCTGGCGCGACGCGCGATAGAATCCGCGCCTGAATGGCGCACGCGACCTTCGGTCCGGTCCGTGAGAGCTTCCGCGCGATCGCTACGTCGATTGTTCCGGAGGCGGAGCATCTCGACGAAAACGGGTGGCTCGAGCTCGAGTCGATCGTCGAGCGGGGGCTCGCGTCGCGTCCCGAATCAATCCGTAAGCAATTGCGACTGTTCGTGCGCGCGCTGAACGTGCTGCCGCTGTTCCGCTTCGGCAGGACGTTCCGCGCGCTCGACCGTCAGCAGCGCACGAAGTTCCTCCACGGAGTCGAGGGCGCGCCGCTGCTGCTCCTGCGCCGCGGATTCTGGGGACTGCGCACGCTGGTGTTCATGGGCTATTACTCGCGCGAGGCGGCGCGCGCGGAGATCGGCTATCGCGCCGACGCGCGCGGCTGGGGAGCGCGACGGTAATGGAGAAAACCGTTGACGTCGTGATCATCGGATCGGGTGCGGGCGGCGGGACGGTCGCGCAGGAGCTCGCGCCGCTCGTCGCCGCCGGTTACAAGGTCCTCGTCATCGAGCAGGGACCGCGCTTCACCGCCGCCGACTTCACCGGCCGCGAGCTCGACATGGCGCCCGTGCTGTACGAAGACGAAGGCGGATTCCTGACCGCCGACGGCACGATGACGCTCGCGTTCGGCCGCGCGTACGGCGGCTCGACGGTCGTCTACACCGGCACGTCGATGCAGCCGCCGGAACGCGTGATTCGCGGCTGGAACGTGCCCGGTCTCGATCACGCCGACCTCGATCTTCGCGCGCGCAAGTTCGCGGTCGAGAACAACGTCCACCTCCTCGACGACGATCAGATCAACGAGAACAATCGCCTGTTCGTCGAAGGCTGCCGCATAGCCGGCTACCGCTGCGAGCAGTTCCCGATCAACGTCAAAGGCTGCCTCGGCTCGAGCCTCTGCAACCTCGGATGTCCGAACGAGGCGAAGCAGGGGACGCATCGCGTGCAGCTTCCCGCGGCCGAGCGCGCCGGCGTGGAAGTGGTCACGCGCGCGCAGGCTTTGCGCATCGACGATCACTCCGTCGTCGTCCGCGTCGCGCAGAAAGAGCCGGGCAGCAAAGGCCTGCCGTCCGAATGGGCGCCGGGCGAGTATCGGATCCGCGCGGACATGATCGTGCTCTCCGCGGGCGCGATCGGCACGCCCGCGCTGCTGCTGCGCTCGGGGATTCCCGGACTTCCGCCCGGCGTAGGCGAAGGCTTCACGTGTCATCCCGCGCACATCCTCGTCGCCGAGCACGCGCGCGAGATCACGAATGACGTCGGCCATCCGAAGAGCTTCTTCCTCGATCGCGCCGTCGAGGAGGGATTCGTCCTCGAGACCTGCATGTACTTCCCGTTCATCACGGCGAAGAATCTCTCCGGATTCGGAGAATCGCACTCGACGCTGATGCACGCGTTCCGGCGACTGCAGATGATTCTCGTGCTGGCGTGCGACAAGGCCGTGCCGGGCAATCGCGTGACCGTCGATGCCTCCGGCAAGCCGGTGGTGCACTACAAGTTCACGCCCGAGACGATTGAGGCGCTCGTCCGCGCGACGCGCGCGTCGGCGCGAATCTTCTTCGCCGCTGGCGCGCTGCGCGTGCACGCGCCGTCGGCCGATCCGCCGCTGATCGAAGCGAAAGACGCGAACCGCATCGACGAGCTGATCGACGCGCGTCATTTCAAGCCGGGCAAGATCTCCGTCTCGGCCGCGCATCTGATGGGCGGCTGCGCGATGGGGAAGGTGACCGACTCGCGCGGCCGGATCGCCGGGCTGCCGTGGCTCCGCGTCGCCGACGCGAGTCTCTTCCCCGATTCGCTCGAGATCAATCCGTACCTCACGATCATGGCCGTGGCCGATCGCGTCGCCGAAGGGATTCGGGCCGACGTCGGAGCGGTGGCGATGGCAGGAGCTCATTGATGACGATGACCGGCGGCGAGCTTGTGCTGCGCGCGCTCGAAGACGAAGGGATCTGCTTCGCGTTCGGCATTCCGGGCACGCACAACATCGAGTTGTACGACATGCTCGCCACCTCGGAGATCGTTCGTCCGGTACTCGTGACCGACGAGCAGAGCGCGTCGTTCATGGCCGACGCGGTGTGGCGCGCGTCGGGCCAGATGGCCTGCGTCAACGTCGTGCCGGGCGCGGGGCTAACGCACGCGCTGTCGGGAATCGCCGAAGCGTTCATGGACGCGGTGCCGATGCTCGTCCTCGGCTGCGGGATTCGCCGCGACTCCTCGATGGGATATCAGCTGCACGACGTCGATCAGGCCGCGATCGTCGGGCCCGTCACGAAAGAGACGCTCAGACCCAGCAGCGGCGAGGAGATCTATTCGACGATTCGCCGCGCATGCCGGGTTGCGCGCGACGGCAGACCGGGCCCGGTGTTCGTCGAGATTCCCGCGAATCTCTACTTGTTCAAATTCGCAGATCCGGATCGGACGCCGCCGCTCACTCGCGTTGTGGATTTGTTCGGCGGCGTTGACGAGATCGAGCGCGCCGCGGAGCTTCTGAATGCTGCGCGCCGTACGCTGATCTACGTCGGCCTCGGCGCGGCGAACGCGCGGGACGACATCGTGCTCCTCGCCGAGAAGCTCGAAGCTCCGGTCGCGAGCACCTTCCAGGGTAAAGGCGTGTTCCCCGAATCGCATCCGCTCGCGCTCTGGCCCGGCTATGGCGCGGCGGCGCCGTCGTTCGCGCGAAAAATTGCCGCGACCTGCGACGTGACGCTTGCCATCGGCTGCCGCTTCGGCGAGGTCGCGACCGGAAGCTACGGCGCACCGCCGCCGGGGACGCTGATCCACATCGACATCGACCCGGAAGCGCTCGGACGCAACTACCCCCCGAAGGTCGCGATCCTGGGCGACGCCGGAGCGATTTTGCCGGAGCTCGTCGAACGCGTGGAGCAGCGGATTGTCGATCCCGAGCTGCGCGCGTCGATCCTCGCGGGCCGTGTCGAAGCATTTCGCGAGATCGAAGGACCGGCGGAGACGGGCGTCTCGCCCGGTCGTCTGCTTCGCGCGCTGCAGAAGCGCCTCGGGCCCGAGACGATTTTCACCGCCGACAGCGGCAACGGCACGTTCATCGCGGTCGAGGCGCTCGTCCTCGACGAGCCGGGAAAGCTGCTCGCGCCGGTCGACTACTCATGCATGGGCTACTCGGTGCCGGCTGCGATCGGCGCGAAGATGGTGATGCCGGACTCGCCGGTCGTCGCGCTCGTCGGCGACGGCGCATTCCTCATGACCGGACTCGAGCTCCTGACGGCCGCGAGCGCCGGAGTGGCGGCCGCGTTCTTCGTGCTTCGAGATCGCGAGCTTGCGCAGATCGCGCAGTTCCAGAGTGTGGCGTTCAATCGCAAGGCATCGAGCCTCCTGCCGGATTACGACCTCGAGGCAATCTGCCGAGGAGTGAATGTGGAGTGTGTGCATCTGGACAGCGATGCCGGGATTCCTGCGGCGCTCGACGAGGTCTCGACGATTCTGGCGAAAGGTGCGCCGGCGGTCGTCGACGTCGCGATCGACTACTCGCGCAAGACGTTCTTCACGCGCGGCGTCGTCCGCACGAACCTCGGACGCCTGCCGTGGAAGGATCGCCTGCGGTTCGTCAGCCGGGCCCTTGTCCGGAAATTGCACTAATCTGGAGTGCGGCGCTTTGCCGCCGCTCTCTGATGTTGCGAGGCCGCATCGACTGGAACTTCCTCGGCACCGCGCTGGCGCTCGCTGCGATCGGCTGCATGCTCGTCTACAGCGCGACCCGCTTCGGCGCAGACCGTCCGCTGTTTCAGAAGCAAGTTCTCTGGACATCGATCGGCATCGTCCTGATGGTGATCTTCGTTGCCGTCGACTACCACGCCCTGCTCGAGATGTCCCCGTTCCTCTACGCGGCCGGTGTCGGGCTTCTCGCGTATCTGCTGTTATGGGGACGGCTGACGCGCAACGTCCGATCGTGGATCCACATCGGCACCTTCCAGTTCCAGCCGTCGGAGTTCGTCAAGATCTTCACGGCGCTCGTCGTCGCGAAGTTCTTCGACTCGAATGAGCGCGCGTATCTCACGTTCCGCAACTTCGTTCTGGTGGCGCTGATCATCCTCGGGCCGGCGTTCCTGATCGCGATTCAGCCGGCGTTCGGATCGGCCGCCACGTTCGTCCCGCTGCTCGCCGTGGCGATGTTCTTCGGAGGCATCAAGCTGCGCTACTGGCTGGCGATGATTCTCGTCTGCCTGATCATCGCGCCGGTCGGATGGCACTTCCTGAAGCCGTTTCAGAAAGAACGAATCATGATTTTTCTCGATCCGGCCCGCGATCCGCTGGGGTCGGGCTACCAGGTCATGCAGGCAAAGATCGCCACCGGCTCCGGAGGCATCCACGGCAAGGGATTCCTGCAGGGGACCCAGGTCAACCTCGAATATCTCCCGGCACGGCACACGGACTTCATCTTCTCCGTGCTCGGCGAAGAGTGGGGCTTCGTCGGCGTGATCATCGTCCTCACGCTGTACCTCTATCTGATCGTGCAGGCGCT
>DASWBH010000113.1:0-6938 GCA_036390755.1 Thermoanaerobaculia bacterium | reverse complement strand
AGCGAGTGCAGGCAGCAATCCGCGATCGAGAACGGTGTCGGGCACATGACTCTCGAATGCCGCGCTCGCCGGGAAGAGCGGAAACTCGCGCGGCTCGTGCACGACAGGCGGCATCGCCCAGCGGAAGAATCCGACGAGCGTACGCGCGACCGACGACGAGGTGTACTGCATGCGCGAGGTCGGCGCGGCGTAGCCGCAGTCCCACGTCACGGCTCGACGGGCGCGCCGCGTCGCGGCGAGGAGAGCGATCACCGCAAGCGTGCCGATTGTCGCCACGACGAGCGCCGCGGTCTGGATCGGCCGCAGCAGGACGGTCAGCGTCTCAGTCCTGGAAATGTGCGGCGCAACGATCGACACCGCGCGGCCGAGGATTGGTGCGAAGAGCGTCGGCAATAGACCGATGGCGAGACAGCCGAGGACGAGCGGCAGCATCGCCGCGCGCATCGTCAGCGGCGCTTCGTGCGCTTTCGCCGCTGCGTCGTTGCGCGGCGTTCCGAGAAACACGACGCCGAATGCTTTGACGAAGCACGCCAGCGCGAGCGCGCCGGTGAGCGCAAGCGCCGGAACAACGATGATCAGCAGCAGCAGATCGGCATCCGCTTTCGAGGCGGTGATGCTGGCGAAGCTGCCCACGTAGAGCAGCCATTCGCTGACGAATCCGTTCAGCGGCGGCAGTCCGGTGATCGCGGCGGCGCCGATCAGAAAAGCGCCGGCCGTCCACGGCATGAGTTTGCCGAGTCCGCCCATGCGATCCATCTCGCGCGTGTGCGCGGAATGAATCGCCGCGCCGCCGCTGAGGAACAGCAGCGCCTTGAACAGGCCGTGGTTCCAGACGTGGAGCAGCGCGCCGGCGTAGCCGAGGAGCGCGAGCGCAGGGAGGTGGTGCGCCTGCGCGACCATGCCGATGCCGATGCCGGTCACGATGATGCCGATGTTCTCGATGGAGTGATACGCGAGCAGGCGCTTGAGGTCGTGCTGCGCGAGCGCGAACGCGACGCCGAAGATGCTCGAGATGATGCCGGCGAGAAGGACGGTCACGCCGAATGCCGGCGGCATGACGTCGAACAGCGAGAGCACGCGCACGAGGCCGTAGATGCCCATCTTGATGACGACGCCGGACATCACCGCGGAGACGTGGCTCGGCGCAGCGGCGTGCGCGCCGGGAAGCCAGATGTGGAACGGCATCAGGCCGGCCTTGATCCCGAACGCGACGAGCGCGAGCCAGAAGATCGCCTGGCCGGCAGGCGACGTCGCCGTGCCGGCGGGCAATTTCGTGAATGACCACGTGTGCGTCGTCGCGTGCAGAATCGCGACGATCGCGAACAGCGCGAGCGTCGACACGTGGCTCGATGCGAGGTAGATCCATCCGGCGCGCCGCGCATCGGGCTGCTCGTGTTCGGTCGAGACGAGGAAGAACGACGCGGCCGCGACGATCTCCCATGTCGCGAGAAAAAGGATCGTGTTCGCCGCCGTCATCAGCAGCGCGAGCGCGCCGATGAGCAGGCCGAAGAACGCGCGCACGTATCCGGCGTGATCGCGACCGACGGGCCAGTAACGCTCCGCGTAGATCGCCCCTGCCCCGCCGAGGAGAAAGACGGGAGCGGCGAAGAACGCCGAGAGTGCGTCGACGCGCATGTGGAACGCACCGCCGGGGACGAGCCACCGGACCGCGATCGATGCCGCCGGACCGGTGAGGCCGAGTGCGCATCCGGTCAGACCGACGATGGCGCCGGCAACGATCAGCAGCGGAGTCAGTCGAGCGGCGCCGCGACCGGCCAGCGCGGGCAGACCGCTCGTCGCACAGAGCAGGACCGCGATGAGAATGAGCGCCGCGCTCAGAACGCCTCCTCGAGTGCCGCGGCGATGCGCACGATCTCGGTGGCGTCAGCACGACGCCGCACGGCCGCACGGAATTCGTCGTCCTTCAGACAGTACGCGAGCTTCGCGACGATCGTCAGGTGCGCGTGTACGGTCGGCGAGATCAGTAGGAAGAACGTGTCGACCGGCTTGCCATCGGACGCGCCGAGCTGGAGAGGGCTGGTCGGGAACGACAGCGCGACGACGGCGTCGCGCGGCGCGAGGATGATCGGAGTCCGCACCTGCGGAATGGCGATCCCGTCGCCGACCGGCGTAATGCCGCGCGCGCCTCGCGCCACGAGGATGTGCAGGAGCGTGTCGCGATCGGCGTCATCGGCGAGCGGCAGGCGCATCACGATCTCGCGCAGAATCGACCTGAGATCGGAACCGGGTACGTGATCGTGCACGCCGCCGGTGCGAAGCGCGGTCGCAAGCGACGGCGTTCCCCGCTCGTGTCCGAACGCGCGCGGCGCGACGCCGACGTTGTGCTCGGTCGCCCACTCCAGAAGGTCGGTTCGATTGATCCGGTACTGGCCCCGAATCTTCTGCGCCGGCAGGTCCTTCTCCTCGATCCAGTCGTAGACCTTCTCGTCGGCTGCGTCGAGCAGCGCCGCGGCCTCGCTCACCGTCAGCTTCAAAGTTTCGCCTCCGCATTCGCGACTGCGCGGATGGTTTCTTCCGCCGTGTGAGCAGATGTGAGCTTCTCGATCAGCGCCGGGTCGCCGAACAGCTTGATCGCACGCGAGAGCGCCAGCAACTGACCCTGAACCGAGCGCGCGAGGATCGGCGCCACGATGCGCGGACGATGTCCATGCGGATCCGCGAACTCCAGCGGCTCGCGCAACACCGCCAGCAGCAGGCGTTTCCGCGAGAAGCGGAACGGTCGCGGATCGACCGGATGCGGGAACGCCGCGGACTCGAGCACCGCCGTCGAGCAGATGGCTTCGCGCTCGCGAATGGACCGGAACAGCTGATCCCGATCCACATCCGCATCGAGCGCTGCCTCGGACGTCATGAACTGGAGGAGCTTGTCGCGCGAAGCCGGCGCGACGGAGAGCCAGATGTTCTCGGGCGCGAGCAGCGGCGCGATCGCGATTTCGGACTCGGATGCGTCGAACAACCCCCGCTGCCCTTCGTACCCGACGCGCTTCATCTCCTCGGTCAGCCACGAGTCGATGTCGTGCTTGCGGAACCGCCACTGCGCGCCGACGCGGATCGCCGGCAGGTGGTTGCGGTCGAGCATCCGGTAGACGGTCTTCTCGGAGACCATGAGGTATTCGGCAAGCTGACGAATAGTAAGGATGTCGCCGGCGGGCGTGCTTACGGGCACCGAGCGAGTTTAGTGGACAACGATAGACAAAGCCAGACACTAGTTGTCGGTTGTCGGTTGTCACGGCACCCCATCGCGACCGGTTACCGAGAGTGGCGCGAGTTCCGATAGTCGCGCTCAGTTGTCTATGTAGTGCCTCGCGGAATGCTACCTTCAGCTCTGGAAATGGAATTCGGGCGTTCTGAAACCGCGCACGACGCCGCTCCGTCTGAATGGCAATGAACCAGATCCGGAGCCTCGCCGCCGTTCTCATTCTCATCCCGCTGTCGGTGTCCGCCGGGACGACGACGGTGACGATGGCGACCTCCCGTGGCCCGATCATGGAGGTCCAGGCGCACGACTCGGATGCAGTCGATCTGATCGTCGAGTTCCGCGACACGCCGCTCTTTGCTCACGGACCCGTCCACGCTGCAAGCGAGGCGAGGAGCGCCGCTGAGGCCTTCCGGACGCGGTTCGAACAGTTCGCCGCTGACGTACGACCGTTCGTACCCCGGATCCGCCGCACTTATGAGCGCGTATTCGCCGGGGCGAGCGTCACCGCTCCCCGTTCCGCGATCGCGAAACTCCAACAACTCAGCTACGTCAAACGCGTTTACCCCGACCGCCGTGTGCACGCGATGGCCGACGACAGCGTCACGAAAATCGAGGCCGACCGCGTCTGGACCACGTTCGGCACGCGCGGGCACGGAGTCACGGTCGCCGTCATCGATACGGGCGTCGATTACACCCATCCGGCCTTCGGCGGTTCGTTCGGCCCGGGCGCGCGCGTGGCCGGCGGGTTCGACTTCGTCAACAACGACGCCGATCCGATGGATGACAACGGTCATGGCACCCATGTCGCCGGCACGATCGGTGCGAACGGCGGCGGACTCACAGGCGTCGCACCCGAGGTCACGTTTCTCGCGTACAAGGTTCTCGACAACCGGGGCGCCGGCCAGGACTCCGACATCATCGCCGCCATCGAGCGCGCCGTGGACCCCGATCAGAACGGCGACCCTTCCGACCACGCCGACGTCGTGAACCTCAGCCTCGGCGGCAGCGGCTTCGAAGACGATCCCCTTCCGCGTGCGGTCGAGACTGCGACGGCGGCCGGTGTCGTGTTCTGCATCGCCTCCGGAAATTCGGGCGGCTTCTTCGGGATCGGTTCGCCCGGTAACGCGCCCTCGGCGATTACGGTCGGCGCCTCGGACCTCTCGGACGCGCTCGCGGTGTTCAGTTCCGGCGGCCCGTCCGGCCGCTCGCTCCGGCTGAAGCCGGAAGTCGTCGCGCCGGGCGTCGGCATCGTCTCGGCCGCGCCAGGCGGCG
Source organism: Thermoanaerobaculia bacterium (assembly GCA_036390755.1). Lineage (GTDB taxonomy): Bacteria > Acidobacteriota > Thermoanaerobaculia > Gp7-AA8 > Gp7-AA8 > DASVHS01. Next base: position 2,446 of record DASWBH010000113.1, on the reverse strand, counting down.
GCACGATCGCGTTGAGCGGCACATCGATGGCCACGCCGCACGTGTCCGGCGTCGCTGCGCTGGTGAAGTCGCTCCACCACGACTGGTCGCCATCGGACATCAAATCGGCGATTGTCGACACCGCCGAAGTCATCGACGCCGACACGATGTCGGAGGGAGGAGGCCGCGTCGACGCGTTGCGAGCCGCAACCGACGACGTCATCGCCTCGCCGTCAGTGCTCAGCTTCGGCCGCGACGACTCCTCACAAAATCACTGGACGTCCACGAGCAGCATCGGCCTGACGAACCGGTCGAGCCAGACCTTGACGCTGACAGTGACCACCGCCGGCGGCGCATTCGGCGTGAACGTGACAACCGACCCGCAGTCATTCACCCTCGCCGCGGCGGAATCGAAAACGGTCAACGTCACGATCGCGGTCGACAACCAGGCGGTTCCGTTCCCTTCCGCAGGCTCGCTGGCGTTCTCCGGTCGGGTCCTGCTCACGGGAGGAGCGGTGCCGCTCCACGTGCCGTGGGCATTCGTGAAATCGGCGCACATTACCGCTCGCTATGACCGCGACGATCCGGCGGCCGTTCTCGTCCTCAGCGCCGGCGGCGACACTCCAATGCTCAACGCAGGCATCGTCGATCCGAACAACCATCTGGCCGACGTGTTCGTGCCGCCGGGTGTGTACGACCTGCAGCTCAACTCGTTCAGCTTTGACGGGAGCGACATCGTGGCTCGCTACATCTTCGGACCGCGCGAGGCCGTCGCCAACGAGGTGACATCCGACTTCCGCGCCGACATGGCAGGTACGCCGGCAATGCTGGCGTCGGCGGCGCCCGACGGCCGAACACTCTCGGACATCGGACGCGATCCCGGAACGTGTTCGGAGGTGGCATTCATCGTCTATCCGCCGGAGTCGCCGGTGCGGTCGTCGTCGGTTGCAATCACTTCGAACACGGGCAGCCATCTGCACATCGCCGCATCTCCACGACACGACGGGATCTCGCTGACCGCGAGCGAAGCATGCTGGGACGGCGCGTCGTCGTTGTACGTTGCGCAGCACGGCGACATCTCGACGATCGACGCGAACGGGAAGATCGCCGTCGACCCGTCGACGTGGAAACGGGCGCCCATCAATGTCCTGGTGCCCGAGCATTTGAAGAATCCAGCCGTTGTCTTCGGCCCGGCGTTCGTCACGAGCACGCCCGCGAACATCAGCCTGACCGGCGACGAACAACTCCACCGGCTGCCGGTGACGGGCACGGCGTGGAACGGAACGCTCTTCATCACTCCGGAGCGCCACCCGATCAAGACCACCGCGGCGGTCCTGCGCGTCGTCGCCGATACGATCTCTTCGCCGGGCACCACGGTCATGGATGGACACATGCTCCGCGGCACCGACGACGGTGTTCTCATCTGGCCGTATCGAACGGTGGGGCCGATCGCCTACGTCGCGAAGTCGGGCGAGCCGCTGACGTTCGGCGGCAATCCGAAACTCGCGCAGATCTCGGTTGAGGTCCTGCACGACAACCTGAGCGTCGGCGGCGGCTTGATCGGACCGCTTGGAGAACTGCAGCCGCTCGACGCTTCCGCGACAACCGTGACCGTTCGCGACGCCTCCGGCGTTACCGTTCCGTCGTTTGGTCCCCTGGCGCCCGGAGTGTACGAGGCGGAGGTGACGACGGGAACCTCGAAGTTCCTCGGCCGCGTCGATTCGCGACTCCCCGATTCCATGGATCCCTTGATCACTTTGCTGCGGATCGTCAACGAAGAAGGGCAGCAGACGGCAGTCATCCATCACAATGAGCACGCCACCCTGCGGTTCGCGGCGCTCGACTTTCTGCTGTCGGCCGACGGCAACACGTTCGATCTGCAACTCGTCGACGCCGCGAAGACCTCCGCCTCATGGCGTGCGCATGGTTCACCTTTCTGGTTGCCGCTGGCGGTGACGCTGGAGAAGACGGAGATCGCCAGAAACTTCGATGAGGTCAACACGGTGCTGGGCCATCCGGCGGCCGGATCCATCTTCTCCAGCGATCTCACGGCAGCGATTCAGACCGATGGCGCCGTCGACTTGCGCCTGCACGTGGAGGATCCGAGCGGCAACTCAGTCGATTACGAGCTCGACGAGGCGTTCACGGTTGGTCCCGCGCGGACCCGAGCCGTGAGACGGTGATGTCATTCCGAGCGAGAGCGAGGAATCCGGGAGGCGGGTGGCGGCATGACAACTAATACTCCGCGTACGCGTCGTCCGGATAGCAGTACAGCCACCGCTCGTTCGGCTCGCCGGAGGCGATGACCGGATGCGTGCTCTGGCGGGCGTGTTTCGACGCGTGGCGGTTCGGCGAGGAGTCGCAGCAGCGTGTGCCGCCGCACGTCTGGCACGTGCGCAGGTGCACCCACGTCGCGCCGGTCTTCACACACTCCTCGCACTCCTGCTTCTTCGGATGCTTGACGGTC
>DASWBH010000112.1:0-5560 GCA_036390755.1 Thermoanaerobaculia bacterium | reverse complement strand
CAACTTCCGCAGCGTGCGCGGGTCGGCCGTCGTGCGGTGGGAGTTCCGGCCGGGTTCAGCGCTGTTCCTCGCGTGGAACGAGAACCGCGCGGTCGTCGCGCCGATCGGCGACTTCCGATTCGGCCGCGACTTGCGCGCGATTCCCGATGCCCCTTCGCATGATGTGTTTCTCGTGAAGGTGTCGTACTGGTTGCCGCTATGACGTCATTCTGAGCGCCGCAGAGCGCGAAGAATCTGGGTGGGGGCACGTGTTCCACCGCCCAGATTCTTCGCCGTCTCCGCGGCTCAGAATGACAAAAAGAGCGGCGGCCCGAAGGCCGCCGCTCCACGGAACTGCGATTGAGAGCAACTACTGCTTCGCGGGAATCGTGGTCGGGTCGTTGGTCTTCATGTCGATCATCGATCCGGAGGTGAGGATGTTGTTGCCCTTCACCACGGTGATGGTCGCGAAGCCCCAGTCGACATCCGGCGCGCTCGCGCGATTCTTGAACGGCTCGGTGTCCTGCAGCGCCTGACCCGCCGGGATGGCGAGGTCGTACTTCGTCAGGGACTTGCCCGTCGCGTCGAACAAATTGATGGTCACCTGCGCGTCGGTCTTGCCGGCGTTGGTGACGGTGATGTTCGAGCGGAAGGTGTCGGTCTTCTGACGCAGGCCGATGAGGCTGACCGTCTGGCCGGCTCCGTATCCGAGGTCGGCGACGCGGCCGTCGAAGTTCTGGCCGAAGGTACCGACGCCGCCCTGGTTGAAGATGCGGCCGGCGACCAGCAGAGGCTGATCGGAGCAGATTTCCAGCGAGCCGATGTTGTTCGCGCCGCCGATCAGGCCGATGACGTCCTCGAACGCCTTCAGCGAGCTGCCGGTGACGACGCCGTTGCCTTCGAGGTTTGCAGCGGTGGCCTGATGGAGGATGAACTTCACGTTCGCATCATTGGTTGAGAGGTTGCGCGCGACGAGGTCGGTGCGCCATTGGCTGCCCGCGAGGCCGGGGTTGTGGCCGGCGATCTCGGTCCAGTAGACGAACGGAGTCGTGCACGAGACTGCACCCGCGCCGTTGCCGACGCCGCCGCCGATGCCCGTGTCCTTCGCGCCACCGGTGCCCAGCGTGACGGTGCCGTTGGTGTTGAGCGTGGTCACGGCGAAGAGCGAGACGTCGAGAGCGGAGTTGACGAAGGCCGGGTTGTGGACGCCTTTGCTCTTGTCAGCTTGAACCATCAGGTAGTTCCAGCCCGACTTCGCAATGGCCGGATCGATGAGCGAGTAGATCTCGACCGATGAGCCAGACGGACGGACGACCTTGACCGCCTGCAGCGATAGGTCAGGGATGCTCGTGCCGTTCGCGAGCGTGACGATCGCGCCCTGACGGCCGTGGCTGGAGATGAACTCGACCTTGGCGATGTCGTTGGCGTTCTTGATCGTCTTCTGACCGTTCAGATCGATCGCGTTACCGAGACGGATCTGCGTCTGCAGCGCGGTCTTGATCGAGGTCTCGAGCTGACCCTTCAGCGAAGCGAGCTTCGTCACGATCGGACCCTGCACGGACTCAGCGGTGATCTCGGTATGGCACTTCGAGCAGATCGCAGTGCTTGCGTAGAAGGTGTGATTCGTTCCGCCTCCGGCGTTCGACAGAGTCGTCGGCGGAGGAGTCTTCTCCATGTGGCAGCTCACGCACACGTCCTGGATCTGTCCGTGGAAGCCGGCGGTGCCGACCTTCGCGAAGTAGAGGTTCTGACCCATGACGATGTCCGCCTGCGGACCTTCGTGCGGAGCGCGGGTGAGGTCGGTCGTGTCGAAGTGCGCGTCGTCCTTGAGACCGCGGCGGCCGTTGTGGCAGGTCATGCACGTGGCGGCGCTGCCGACATTGTTCGCGGTGAAGCCGGCCATCAGGAGCGGCGTCTTGCCCATCACGCGGACTTTCGCGTTGGTGTTCGCATCGCCGGAGGTCGTGCCCATGTCATGCGGGTCGTGGCACGTCTGGCAGGTCTGCGGATGCACATCGTCGGCAGTCCAGGTGACGGTGAGGTTCGCCGTCGAGAAGCCTTTGTCCTGCCACTGCAGGAATCCCTGCGCACTGTGGCACTTCGCGCACGTCGCGTCGGTGCCTTCGGAGGTGGCCACTTCGTAGTTCGCGTGGCCGGACAGCTGCCACTGCTGGAAGCGGCCGTGGCGCGTCGGCTCACCGTGGCACGAGCCGCACACGTCCGACGACAGGGACATGCGCGAATACTGCGCATCCCAGGGACGCAGCCGCGTGTCGGAGCTGTTGTGCGCGACGCTGTTCTGCGGACCGTGGCAGTTCTCGCACTGAATGTTCGTGAAACGGGCGGCGTTCGGGAACTGGGCGAGGATCTTGTCCCAGTTGCCCTTGTCGGCGTGCTGGATCAGGCCCGAGTCGACCATGGCCTGGAAGTCGGACTGATCGTCGATGCCGTTGTTCTTCACCGCCGTCGCGTTGAATCCGACGGTGTGGCAGCCGAGGCATGAGGTCGCGTAATGATTGGCCGGGGTGTTCACGTTCTGCGTGAAGATCTCCGAGTGACCGGAGTTCGCCCACGGCGTGAACAGATCGAAGGTCGGCGTGCCCGGAACGTGGCAGCCGGTGCAGGCCTTGTCGACGGTGGGACGGCCCTTGCTGTCCTGACCGACGAGGATACCCTTCCACGTACCGGCGTTGACGGTGATGTTCACTGTCTTGCCGGTGGCGACGTCCGTGACGGAAAGGACGTACGCGCCCGCGACATCAGGAGTGAAGTCGGGGTTCTGCGTCGCCGCATCGTTCAGCTTCGCGGTCGAGCCCTGCGGAACGGTCAGCGTCCAGTTGTAGGTCGCCTGCTTTTTGCCCTGCAGCAGAACCGGGAGCAGCGTAGGAACGTTGCGTAGTCCTGTGCTAGTCGTCCACGGTACGTTCGCGACGATCGGCGCTGCGGTGTGGTACGTGCCCGATGAAGTCGTGACGGCCACGTCGAGGTTCACTGCCGTCCCGTCTTCGAGTGTCAGCGGCGCAACGCCGATGACGGTGAAGCGGTTCTGCAGTCCGTTCGCGAATTCAGTCTTCGGCACCCACGCCGGATAATCCGACTGCGCGATCGGCGCCTCCTCGGCGGCAGTGATCAGTGCCTGCTTGAATGTGGCGCGGTCGGGGAGCGTGATGTTGACGGTGTCGCCGGTCGTGTTGACCAGCGTTGCCTTCACCCCACTCTTCTGCGTCCACTGGATGCCCTGTAGCGTCGTACCGTCGTTAATCGTGACGGCTGCTTTCGCAGTCACCGTGGCGCCCGGAACTGCATCGCCGCTGATCGTGACGGTGACTTTCACCGGCGGGTCCGCGGCGAATGTGTTCGCGGCGAATCCCACCACGAGAATGGCGGAAAACACCGCAAACAGGAGTCTGCCCCTGCTGTGATGCGTACTCTTCATGATGTTCCTTCCTTCTGTTGTGCGGTTGCTGCGGTTGTTGGTCGACACATTCAGCTCCGGGAGGGGGAAGGGAAGCTGTTCGTGTGATCACGCGAGGGGTGGCGAGCAATCACACGTGAGCGGACTCACACGAAATCGGTTCGTGCGAACGGGCGGGAGGAAACAAAAGGATCAAGGATGAAATCGTTACTTCATCCTTGAACTTCCAGCCACTCGAACCACACGGGATGCTCGCGCTTGTACCAGCGCAAGACATCGGCGATCCGCTCCTGCTTCTGCGTCGGCATCACCTGCGGGTCGATCCGCTCGAAGTGCACGCGGATCGTCTCGCCGTGATGCTCGAGCGCTTGCGACAGCATCGTCTGCAGCTCGTTGCGGATGCGACCGGAGTCGGAGATCTTTACCGGACGGCGCGTGTGATCGATGCCGGAGAGGAATCGCACGAGAAGCGGGCTGAAGACCTGCCGGGCCTGATCGAGCGACTCCATCAGACGCAGAGTGAACGTGATCCTCGATGACGCCTTGCGCGTCGCGAGCAGCGTCGTCACTTTGTACACGCCGTCGCTGACCTTTGTGACTCCCGGCGCGCCGGTGTACGGGTCGTCGCACATGTAGCCGAGGCTGGCGAGCACGCTCCAGTCCTTCTCGGGGAGGAAGTCGTCGGCGCGCAGCACGCGCTTGCCGCGAGGAATGTTCGACGCCTCGGCGTCGCGGATCGCGTCGATGTAGCGCTGGCGCATCTTCTCGTCGCCGTCGAACTCCGCCGCGGTGCACGCCTCCGGGTCGAGGCGCATGACCTTACGCTCGATGTTGATCGGCAGCTCGAACGTCGACGACAACACTTCCATCGTCGCGTCCACATCGAGCACCTCGCACAAACTCGCCGCCTGCATCGCCTCGGCTGATGCAGCGTAGCCGTCGCACAGAAACACGTGCGCAGCGCCGAGCCTGTCCTTCCAGCTGCCGACCAGAAACGTCGGCGCGTACGTGCCGGAATCGGTGAAGACCGGAATGCCGTGCGGCGTCTTCCATCCGTCCTCGACGAGATGCACGCCGAGCGCGCTCCACTCGTCCCACAGCGGGCGGAGTCGCGTTTCGCGGCTCTTACCGCGCAGTGTCCAGACGTGAATGTTCTCGCGCGCGATGCCGGGGAACGCCGCCTCGATGCACTCGACGACCTGCTTGCGCGGCGTGCGATAGTCGAGCAGCACCGCCGCTTCCTCGGCTGCGGACGTGACCTGCCGCGGAACGGTGAGGCATCCGATGTACGACTCGTACGGTTTCGCCATCTTCAGCGGCGAGTCGAACAGATGCAGCACCGTCATCGGTCCGGTCGTTTTTCCTTCGGCGAACCGCGATGTGTTCTCGAGCGTGTCGACAGCGGCGCCCCACAGCGTGATGCCGCGATCCTTCAGCCAGCGGTGGAACTGTTCGAACGTGTGGCCGGGCTCGTTGAGGAGACGGCGCACGCGGCGGTCGACGATCTTCGCGACTTCCGGCCTGGCGTAGACGCGGCCGAATCCGAGGAGCGGGTTCGCGCCCATCTCGGGAGTCTCGCCGGCTTTCGGCATCAGACCTTCTCCGAGGGAGACCATGATGGCGTGGTTCTCGGGGACAGTGCGGGTGAGGCTCCACAGACCTTCGCTCATGACGTACGCGCTGATCGCGTCGGCCGCCTTCTTCACCTGGTTGTACGTGACTTTGTCTTTGCCGGCGCCCGCGCCGAAGTCTCCGAACAGCCGCGTGCCGAGGGCGGTCGCGGCGGAGGTCATGGCCAGACATCGCGCGATTCCGCGCGGCGTGAACGTGTAAGAGGAGACCGGCGCGTCCTGAGCGCGCGCCACCTCGACGTCTTCGAGCCAGAGGTGAAAACGCAGCAGAATCGGCCGCGTGTCGAACGCCCATTGGGCGATGAGATTGCGTTTGTCGTTCATGAGTAGATGGGGTCAGGTCTGCACTTCCCACTTTTTTCTACGCCGCGTAGAAAAAAGTGGGAAGTCCAGACCTGACCCCCTAACTATAATCGCGGCACAACTCCATGAGCCTTGCTGCCGGTGCCCGCCTCGGGCGGTACGAAGTACGCGCGCCCCTCGGGGCGGGCGGGATGGGGGAGGTCTACGTCGCGTACGACCGCGACCTCGACCG
>DASWBH010000111.1:0-2391 GCA_036390755.1 Thermoanaerobaculia bacterium | reverse complement strand
CAACTCCTGCCGCGTTTATCACATCGATCTCCGGTACACGATCGACGAGCTTGCCTTTGCCTGCCGCGAACTGGTGGCGAAGAACGGCCTTGAGGCGTGCTACATCCGGCCGATGGTGATGCGTGGATTCGGCGCGGCCGGGATGGTGCCGTTCGACAGCCCGGTCGAGGTCTATCTCCCCTGCTGGGAATGGGGCGCGTACCTCGGCGAGGGGGCGCTCGAAGAGGGCATCGATGCGTGCGTTTCGAGCTGGCACCGCGTGGCGCCGAACACGATCCCGGCCATGGCGAAGATGGCGGGCAATTACCTCAGCGGGCAGTTGATCAAGATGGAGGCGCTGGCCAACGGTTTCGCCGAGGCGATCGCGCTGGGTCCGGACGGCCGGCTGAGCGAGGGGTCGGGCCAGAACGTCTTCGTCGTTTCGCGCGGCGTCCTCTACACGCCGCCGTTCAACGGCACGTTGCTGGCCGGCATCACGCGAGACAGCGTGCTGGCGATCGCGGACGACCTCGGAATCCGCGCCCGCGAGCAGGAGGTGCCGCGCGAGTCGCTCTACGCCGCCGACGAGATCTTTCTCACCGGCACGGCGTCGGAAGTGACGCCCGTGCGCAGTCTGGATCGCATCCGCATCGGCAACGGCAAGCGAGGTCCTGTGACGGAAAGCCTGCAGCGGCGGTATCTCGACATCGCCCGCGGCGCCGCTCCCGACACGCATCGGTGGCTGACCCTCGTGGCCCGCGGCCGATGAGCAGACTGTTCGTTTTCTTTCGCCGCTACGTCCCGGCGTTCCTGCTTCAGCTCGTGGCGGTCTTCCTGATGGTCGCGGCGACGCTCGAGCTGCCGGGCTCGATGGCGCGCGTCATCAACCAGGGCGTGCTCGCGCACGACAATTCGCTCATCTGGCGCGCCGGCCTGTTCATGCTGCTGCTTTCTCTCGGCGCAGCGGCGGCCAGTACCATCTCCGGCCTCCTCGCGGCGCGCATTGCCACGGGCTACGCGCGCGACATCCGCGAAGCGGTCTTCGCGAAGGTGGAGAGCTTCTCGCTCGCCGAGTTCAACACCTTCTCGACCGCGTCGCTGATCACGCGATCCACCAACGACGTGCAGCAGCTTCAGATGGTGCTGGTGATGCTGCTCCGCATGGCGGTGATGGCGCCGTTCATGGGCGTGTGGGCGCTCATCAAGGCGTACGGCGCTGCACCGTCGATGACCTGGATCATGGGGCTGGCGATCGCGATTCTCGTCCTGGTCGTCGGCGCGCTCTTCGGCCTCGCCATTCCCCGGTTCCGCCGCATGCAGAAGCTCGTCGACAGACTCAATCTCGTCACGCGCGAGATCCTCACCGGGCTGCGCGTGATTCGCGCGTTCAACCGCGAGCATGCCGAAGAGGCGAGGTTCGACGGAGTCAACTCCGACCTCATGCGCCTCAACCTCTCCGTGAACCGGCTGATGATCCTGCTGCAGCCGGCAATGCTTCTGATCCTGAACCTGGCCGTCCTCGAGATCGTGTGGAGCGGCGCTCACCTCATCGACGCGTCGCGGCTCCAGATCGGCGGGATGCTGGCCTTCATGCAGTACGCGATGCAGGCGATCATGTCGTTCCTGCTGCTCACGTTTATCTTCATTCTCGTTCCGCGCGCTTCGGTGTCGGCGCAGCGCATCGCCGAAGTTCTCGACACGAAAGCGACCGTCACCGATCCGCAGTCGCCGGTCGTTCCGCCGCGCCGCGGCGGGCGCGTGGAGTTCGACCACGTCACGTTCGCCTACGCCGGAGCCGAGGAGCCGGTGTTGCGAGAGGTGTCGTTCGTGGCGCTGCCGGGGCAGACGACGGCGATCGTCGGCAGCACGGGAAGCGGCAAGTCGACGCTCATCAATCTGATTCCGCGGCTCTACGATCCGACGAGCGGAACGGTCTCGATCGACGGTGTCGACGTGCGCTCGATGCCGCTCGAAGAGGTCTACGCGCGGATCGGCTACGTGCCGCAGCGCGGCATCCTCTTTTCGGGAACCGTCGAGTCGAACATCCGATATGGCGCGCCCGATGTGCCGCAGGAAACGGTGGAGCGCGCGGTCGAGATCGCGCAGGCTGCCGAGTTCGTCGAGAGCGCCGGCGGCGGTTACGGCGCGGCGATCGCACAGCGCGGGAACAACGTCTCCGGCGGCCAGCGGCAGCGCCTCTCCATCGCGCGGGCGATCGTGCGCGATCCGGAGATCTACATTTTCGACGACAGCTTCTCGGCGCTCGATTTCCGCACCGACGCCATGCTGCGGCAGGCGCTTCGCGGGCCGACGCGCGACAAGACGGTGATCATCGTCGCGCAGCGCATCGGCACGATCATCAACGCCGACAAGATCGTCGTTCTCGACGAAGGCCGCATCGTCGGCGAGGGC
>DASWBH010000110.1:0-11294 GCA_036390755.1 Thermoanaerobaculia bacterium | reverse complement strand
ACTTCTGAGAACGGCCGATTCTCGAGGAAGCCGGCGACCCAGCCCGACACGTAGTTGCCCATCGCCGTGGCGAAGAACCAGACGCCCATCATCAGACCGACGAGGCGCGCCGGCGAGAGCTTCGTGACCATGCTCAGGCCGACAGGACTGAGACACAGCTCCCCGACCATCTGCAGGAAGTAAAGGCCGATCAGCCACATCGGGCTCACGCGGCCGTGGGTTCTCTCGAACGCGTGCGCGGCCGGAAGAATCAGCAGGAACGACAGGGTGAGGAACGCGAGACCGAGCGTGAACTTCGCGGGACTGGACGGCTCGCGTCGCCCGAGGTTCAGCCAGATCCAGGCGAAGATCGGCGAGAAGAGGATGACGAACAACGGCTCAACGGACTGGAACCAGCTCGACGGATAGGCCCAGTTGAAGATGTTCAGTCTCGTCGCGCGGTCGGCGAACAGATTGAGGCTCGATCCGGCCTGTTCGAAACCTGCCCAGAACAGCAGCGCAAACAGCGTGAGGATCGAGATCGCGCCGATGCGCGCCCAATCGGTGCTGGTGAGCGCAGCGTCCGTGGACACGGGCACCGGGACCGCCGTCGATTTGTCGGCGTCGTCCGCGCGAATCTCGACCGGCGTCGCTCCACGGTTGACGACCGCGCCGAGATACTTCTTCCCGTACACGTACTGAACGAGTCCGAAACACATGCCGACGCCGGCCGCGGCGAATCCGAAGTGCCAGTTGATCTTCTGTCCGAGGTAGCCGGTGATGAGCGGCGCGATGAAGGCGCCGAGATTGATGCCCATGTAAAAGATGGAGAAGCCGGCGTCGCGCCGCGAGTCATCGCGCGAGTAGAGCGTGCCGACGATCGTGGAGACGTTCGGCTTGAGCAGTCCGGTGCCGATGACGATCAGGAAAAGTCCGGTAAAGAAGAACGGCAGGCCGGTGACGGCCATGCTGAAGTGGCCGAGGGCGATGATGATGCCGCCGATCAGCACCGCGCGATAGTGGCCGATGAAACGGTCGGCGATGAATCCGCCGGGGATGCCCATCAGGTAAACGGCCATCGTGTAGATGCCGTAGATCTGCGCTGCTTTCTTTTCACCGAAGCCGAGGCCGGGCTGCTGCGTGGAGCCGACCATGTAGAGGATGAGCAGGGCGCGCATGCCGTAGTAGCTGAAGCGCTCCCACATCTCGGTGAAGAAGCACGTGGCCAGTCCGCGGGGATGGCCGAACCACTGTTTCTGACTCGCGGCGACGTCGATCGTGCTCATGTTGCCGCGCATCATATTCGGGTATCTTCCGCGCGCGAATGCTGCACATCTCCGAAAACGTTCCGCTCGCGCCGTTCACGACCATCGGCATCGGCGGGCCGGCGCGATACTTCGCCCGCGGAACGACGGTCGACGACATCCGCGATGGCGTCGACTGGGCTTCCGCTCGATCTGTACCTCTCTTCATCCTCGGCGGCGGAAGCAACCTGCTGATCTCGGATGACGGATTCAAAGGTCTCGTGCTGCAGGTCGATCTCCGCGGCGTGGTCGTCGAAAGCGAGGACACGTACGCGACGGTGAAGGTCGCCGCGGCGGAGCCGTGGGACTCGGTCGTCGCGATCGCCGTCGAGAACGGGTGGGCGGGGCTGGAGTGTCTGTCCGGCATACCGGGATCGGCCGGCGCGACGCCGATCCAGAACGTCGGCGCGTATGGGCAGGACGTCAGCGAGACGATCATCCGCGTCGAGGTGCTCGACCGCACGAACGGTCTCGTGAAGACGCTGACGAACTGGGAGTGCCGGTTCGGGTACCGGTCGAGCGTGTTCAAGAATTTCGAGCGGGAGCGCTACGTCGTTCTCAACGTCACGTATCGGATGAAAGCCGGCGGCGCGGCGAGCGTCCGCTATCCCGAGCTGCGCCGCTACCTCGAGGAGCGCGGCGAATCCGATCAGGACCTGCGCACGGTGCGCGATGCCGTGATCGCCATCCGCAAGCGCAAAGGAATGGTGCTCGACGACAACGATCCCGATACGCGCAGCGACGGCTCGTTCTTCATGAATCCGATCATCAGCGCAGCGGAGTTCGAGCGCTTCCACCAAAGAGCGGAGAACGCGCCGAACTTCCCGTCGAATGACGGCAGCGTCAAATTGTCAGCGGCATGGCTGATCGAGCACGCCGGCTTCACGAAGGGATTCGTGCACGGCAACGTCGGACTGTCGACGAAGCACTCGCTCGCGGTGGTGAATCGAGGCGGCGGCACGGCGCGCGAGGTGCGCGAGCTCGTCGGGATGGTGCAGAAGGGTGTCCGCGAGAAGTTCGGGATCGAGATTCATCCGGAGCCGAATTTCATCGGGTTTGACCCGATGTCATTCTGAGCTGCGAAGACAGCGAAGAATCTGGGCGGGGGCGCTCAGAATGACGGCGGCTCAGGATGACTGGTTGATGCGCATCCGCTCGAACACCGCGGCGATCGTCGAGATCTCGACACTTCGCTCGAGGTACTCCCACACGGCGAGCACGTCCTCGCGATTGCGGATCGCGTCGACCGCGACCGTCGCCGCGCCGTGCGTGATCGCGTACTTCGCCCGCTGATACCACCGCTGCGCTTCCTCCGGGTGCGCGAGGAGCTGCTTGCGCGCGTGCTCGATGAGCAACTGCTGGTCAGGCGGCACCTCGACCTCCGGGAACAGGAACTTTATCGTCGGCTGCGACGACTTGCGGGCGATCTTCTCGGCTGCTCTCTTCCGCTTCTTCTCGAGCGACTCGGGATCGCGCATGAGGATCCCGTGGTCGAGCAGCTTCTGCAGCGCGTGCTCGTATTCGCGGCTCTCCACCTCGACGCGCAGTCCGGTCTTGTAGAGATACTTTCCCTGCGTGTTCGGGGTCTTCGAGAGGTGGCTCCAGATCGTCAGCGCCTGGGTGCTGACGGAGACGTCGCCGCGCTTGAACCAGAGCCGCGCCCGAGTGCCGAGGCGGATGGGTTGGGCGTGCTCGATCTGGACGCCGCGGGCGCTGATGTCAACGATCGACACGCTCGCCGAACCATAGCTGCCGGCCAGCGGCTCCGCGGCCAGAAACCTCTCCACCTCGCGGACTTCGTTGACGTCCATGAATCTCCATCCATTGTACCTACACGTCCTCGACATAGGGCGCGAGCTTCTCGCGGATCACGTCCGGAACGGGGCGGGGCCGGAATTCTCCTCGCGCCACGGTCACGAGAATGTACTTACCCGTCGCCACGATCACGTCAGGGACTTCCTCCCGGCGCACTTCGAAATTGAGGTGGATCGAGCTCCTGCCGATGTGGCCGAAGTACGCGTCGACGACCAGCAGCTCGTCGAGGCGGACCGGATCGAAGAAGTCGCACTCGACGTGGACGCGCGGCAGCCAGACGCCGATCTCGTCGAACAGCGTCCTGTACGACAGCCCGCACGAGCGGAACAGCTCGACCTCCGCCAGTCCGAAGAAGCGGAGGTACGCCTGGTAGTTGATGATGCCTGCCGCGTCGATGTCTTCCCAGCGGACGTATTCGCTGACGGAGAAGCGCATGTGAAGGATGAAGGATGAAGGATGAAGGATGAAGACACAATGCTCATCCTTCATCCTTCATCCTTCGTTAGACTCGCCGCATGAAGACGCGTATTGCACTCTTTGCTCTGCTCGTGGCAGCTGGAGCTCACGCGCAACAGGTCACCGTCCTCAGCGCCGCGCGCATGATCGACGGGCGCGGCGACGCGATCATCGCGCCGGCGGTCATCGTCGTGCGCGGCAACAAGATCGAGAGCGCCGGTTCCTCTGCCTCCGTTCCCGCCGGCGCGCAGCTCATCGACCTCGGCGACGCGACGCTGCTGCCGGGACTGATCGACGCACACACGCACATCCTGCTGCAGGGCGACGTCACGGCGACCGACTACGACGACCAGCTGTTCAAACAGTCGATGCCGTATCGCGCGCTGCTCGCCAGCCGGTCGGTGCGCATCGCGCTCGATCACGGCTTCACGTCGATGCGCGACGTCGAGACCGAAGGGGCCATGTACACCGACGTCGACGTGAAGAAGGCCATCAACAACGGGGTGATCCCCGGGCCGCGGCTGCAGGTGTCGGGGCGCGCGATGTCGGTCACCGGCGGCTACGGGCCGGGCGGCTACTCGCCTGAGATTTCGTATCCCAGAGGGGTCGAGATCGTCGACGGCGTGGAGAGCGCGCGCAAGGCCGTGCGCGAGCAGCTCGCGAACGGCGCCGACTGGATCAAGGTGTACGCCGATCGCTCCTACTTCGTCGACAAGGACGGCAAGCTCTCCAGCATCCCGACGTTCACCGCCGACGAGATGAAGGCCATCGTCGACGAGGCCCATCGGCTGCGGCACAAAGTCGCGGCGCACGCGATGGCGCGGCCGGGGATCGAAAACGCGCTCAACGCCGGGATCGACACGATCGAGCATGGCATCGCCATTCCCGACGACCTGCTCGACCGGATGAAGGCGCAGGGCACCTATCTCTGTCCGACGCTGACGGTGACCGAGTTCGTCGCGCCCGGGCGCGGCGGCGTCTGGGCGACGGCGATCCCGCAGTCGCACCACGACTCGTTCGCTCGCGCCGTGCGCAAGGGAATCAAAATCGCGTTCGGAACCGACGTCGGCGGTTTCCCCTGGACCGACATCAATCAGGCGCGCGAGTTCTCGTACGAGACGAAATTCGGCATGACACCGATGCAGGCGATCAAGTCCGCGACCCTCGTCGCCGCGCAGCTCATGGGCTGGGACGACCGCCTCGGCACCATCGAGAACGGGAAGCTCGCCGACATCGTGGCCGTCCCCGGCAACCCGCTCGACGATATCTCGGTCATGGAGAAGGTCTCGTTCGTCATGAAAGACGGCGCGGTCGTCCGCCGCTGAGCTCTGTTAACCAAAGCGGCCTCCGGCACGTAGTAGTGATCGAGTAAGGGAGGTTTTTCAGTGAGTCCCAGAGAAATCGCGGATGCGATCATCCCTATCCTGGCAATGGTGTTGTCGTTCGGAATGGCTCTCGTCCTCGTGTTGATCCTCACCCGGGCGCGGCAGCGGCGCCTGGAGATTCAGGCCGATGTGCAGGCGAAGCTGATCGAGAAGTTTGGCTCGACCGCGGACCTGGTGACCTTTCTACAGTCTGAAGCGGGACGAAGCTTCGTCAGCGGCGTGCAGAGGGGATACACGACCGTGCTGCGCGATCGCATCGTCACCGGCTACCAGCGCGCCATCGTCTGCTCGGTTCTCGGCCTGGCCTTCATGGTGATGATGATGATCACGCGCACCGAGGGCCTCGCGTGGCCCGGCGTGATCCTTCTCGCCATCGGCGTCGCCTTCTTCGGCGCGACGTACGCCACGGCGAGGTTGTCAGAACCACCGCAAAGGCACGACACCGCCACCGAGATCACGCCGCACATGTGATGACCTCTCATGACTGCAGAGAACGTTCTGGTCGCGCTGCCGGGCGCGCTCACATCCGAGCGCAGCAGACGCCGTCCAAATAGACCGATGGACGAGGCGAAATTCGACGCCTTCTACCGGTCGACCGCAGCCGGCCTGTGGTCGTATCTGCACCGGATGACCGGCGATGCCGCGGCGGCCGATGATCTGCTGCAGAAGACGTTCTTCCGGTTCCTTCGCGCGAACCCGACGTTCGAGAGCGACGAGCACATGCGGCGCTATGTCTATCGCGCGGCGACGAATCTCGCGCTCGATCATTTCCGCGAGGCGAAGCGCAACCGCGACCGCGCTGCCGCCGCGCCGCCGGCCGAACCGGCCGACGACCGCCGGGATCTGCGCCACGACATCAAACGCATCTTCGCCGAGCTGAATCCGCGCGAGCGCGCGCTGCTGTGGCTCGCGCACGTCGAGGAATCCGATCACGAAGAGATCGGCGAAGCCCTCGGCGTGAAAGCGAAGAGCGTCCGGGTTCTGCTGTTCCGCGCGCGCAAACGTCTCGCCGGCATGCTGACGCGCCGCGGCTTCGGACCGGAGGCGCTGCGATGACCGGGCGTTGCGTCCAGGAGCCGCACGTCCGCCGCGCCGCGGCGAACAACGAGTGGACACCTGCGCTTTGCGACCACGTGGCGACGTGCGCCGACTGCGCCGCCGCTGCTGCCGCCGCTCCGTTCATGCACCGGCTGGCGTCCATCGACGAGCGGAGTCAGAAGCTTCCCGACGCGAGCGTGCTGTGGCTCAAGGCGCATCTCTTCAGCGGCGGCGCCGTCACCGAACGCGCGTCGAGTCCATTGAATGTGGTTCAGATGATCGCCTACGTCGTCGTCGCCGCCGGATGGGCGGGCGTCCTCACGTGGAAGTGGGCCGACCTGCAGCGCTGGATCCTCGGATTCACGCCGACGCGGCTCGCCCAGAACGTCGCGCAGGCCACTCCGCTCTCGGTTGCGTTCCTCGGCACCGTTGCGGTGCTGGCGTCGCTGACGGTGATGGTCGCGCTGCACACGATCCTGGCGGAGGATTGATCGGGACTGTGGTCGCCGTGCGACCGCTCTAGAACGACGCCCACATCAGAATCCGCTTGTACGTGTAGAAGTACGGGCGCACGTCTCCTGATCGCGACAACAGCTTCTTCGAATACTGCTCGAGAAACTCGGGATAGCGATCGCCGAGGCGGCGCTGGTAATCGGTGAGGAGCGTGCCTTTGACCCATTCGACCACGCTCGCCGCCGACTCGAGCTCGTGACCGTACACCTGCAGGCGGACGTTCTGGCGGCGGAAGCCGATCGCGTGCAGCACGCGCGCGTACTCGTCCACGGGCAGCAGAGGATCGTGCCGCGGCTCGATTCCGAATGACCGCGCGACTTCCGCCGCTGTCGCGTGCGACGGGTGATCGTCGTTCGCCGGCATCTGAATCGCGATCTGTCCATGAGGCGCGAGGAAGCTCGCCAGCCGCTTCAGCAGCCTGGCGTGATCCGGAACCCACTGCAGGGCGGCGTTCGAGAAGATCAGATCGAACGGCTGATCGGCGACGAAGGCGTTGATATCGCCGAGATGGAAGCGCAGCGCGTCGCCGCCGAATGCGTCCGATTTCAGCAGCATCGTCTCGGAGTTGTCGATGCCGAGCGTCTCGTGAGCGGCGAGGTGCGTGTGGAGCTCGCGCGTCAGCTCGCCCGTGCCGCAGCCGAGGTCGACTACGCGCATCTTCGGACGGTGCTCGACGAGCGCGAGCAGATCGCGGAAGGGCTGCTGGCGTTCGCTCTTGAAGCGGTCGTACTGATCGGGGCTCCACATGCGCTATCCTCTCGCCGCCGCCGAGGAGACCACGATGAAGCGCACTGCGACCATGTCCCTGGTGATCGTGCTGGTCCTCCTTTTTCCGTCAGTATCGCTGGGAGCGGCGTTCACGTTTTCGACTGGTAGTCCGGACGGAAGGATGGCCACCGCTTCACGTCCGGCCACCGCCGGCAAAATCGAGATCGAGTCGGCCGATGACTTCATCATCTCCGGCTGCGCGACGTCAATCACGAGCGCGTCGTTTTTTGGCCTCATCACGGGCGGCGTGCCGCTCTCGTCGATCACGCAAGTCGTCGTTGAGATGTATCGCGTCTTTCCTCTGGACTCCGATACCGTGCGCACGCCGCAGGTGCCTACGCGCGCGAATTCGCCGTCCGACGTCGCCCTCGACGTACGCGACAGCGGCGCCGGCGGGCTCACGTTCACCGTTTCTACAGTCGCGGCCACGTTCACCGCCGGTAACTCGGTTCTCAACGGCATCCACCCGATTCCGACTCAGACGACTAACGGCGAGGGAGCGGTGACAGGACAGGAAGTGATGATCACCGTTAATTTCCCGACCCCTTTCGTTCTGCCGCCCAATCATTACTTCTTCGTCCCGCAGGTCGCCGTGACGGGAGGCGAGTTCTACTGGCTTTCGGCGCCGAAGCCGATCGTTGCGGCGCCGTTCAATCCCGACCTGCAGAGCTGGATCCGCAACGCCCCTCTCGCTCCCGACTGGTTGCGCGTCGGCACCGATATCGTCGGCGGTGCGACACCGCCGACGTTCAACGCTGCTTTTTCGCTGACCGGTTCGACGGTCCCCATCGTGATCACCCCGACGAGCGCGTCGCCGCTCAACGGCGTGGAGGGAGCTCCGATCTCATCCACGACATTCACCGCGACCGGCGGCGTCGCGCCGTTTGCGTTCTCCGAAGCCGGAGCGCTGCCGGCCGGCGTGACTCTGACATCAGCCGGCGTGCTCTCCGGCACTCCGGCTGAAGAAGGATCGTTTCCGATCACCGTCATGGTGACCGATGCGGCCGGCTGCACCGACACGCTCGCCTACACGATCCACGTCGCGGACGCGGCACTGACGCTGACCATGACCAGCTTCACCTTCACGGCCGGCTCGCCGTTCACCGGCGCCGTGGCCGCATTCCACGATGCGAATACAGCGTCGCCGGCGAGTGACTTTACGGCCACGATCAACTGGGGCGACGGCGCGACGAGCGCTGGAACAATCATCAGCACCGGCGGAGGGAACTTCAGTGTTTCCGGCACACACACCTTTGCGTCCGCCGGTCCGTTCAACGTCACCGTCGTAGTCAATGACGTTGGCGGAAGCACCGCCAGCGGCACGCAGGCGGTGAGTGGCACCGCCGCCGTGCCTGCACTGAGCCCCTGGATGCTCGGCTTGCTCTTGATCGCTCTGGCAGCAATCGCTCTACAGTCGATCGCGAAGTGACTCACTCATCAGTCATCACTTTTTACTCATCACTTCCCGCCACCATGCCCTTGCGCAGGATGTCGGCGATCCCTTTCACCACTTTGGCCGACTCCAGGCCGAACGGCTCCGGCACGTTGAACAGCACTTCGATCGTGAAGTAGCTGAAGAACATTCGCGTCGTGAGCATCAGCGCGAAGACGGGCGACACGCCGGGCCGCAGTCGCGCGGCGATGCGGTCGAGCCCTCCGTTGCGTCCGACGACCTCGGCGTGCAGCTTGGCCAGGTCTCCGTAGAACTTCTGGATGTGTGTGCCCTCGAACTCGATGACGTCGACGTAGATCATGGCGAAGTACGGGCGGAACTCGCGGACGCTTTCGCGCGCGGCCATGCCGAGGGCTTCGAGGTTGTCGGGAAACTGGCCGGTGACGAGGGCGCGGTGATACGGGAACCGCCGCGACTCGGTCGCCGCCCACAACTCGCCGAGGAGCGTGTTGAAGATCGTGTCTTTGTCAGGGAAGTGGTGATAGACGTTTCCGGTCGAGACCTTCGCCGCCTCGGCGATGTCGCGCATGGTCGTGGCGCGGTAGCCGCGCCGTGAGAACAGGCGTAGCGCCGCGTCCAGAACCTGCCGGCGGCTCCGTTCGGATTTTTCCTCCCGCTGCATCGAACCCGCGAAAGGCTATCACCAGGTTCGCTTATACTTGCAAAAACCACGGAGGTGCCCCAAGCCCGTGGCCCCTGCTATCAACGGTTCCGACACTGCCTGGCTGCTCGTCGCCACCGCCCTCGTTCTCATGATGACTCCCGCCCTAGGCTTCTTCTACGGCGGGATGGTGCGCGCGAAGAACGCGCTCAACACGCTGATGATGAGCTTCTCCGCGCTCGGATTCGTCGGCATCGTCTGGGCGTTCTTCGGCTATTCGATCGCGTTCGGCACGCTGTCGCCGTTATGCGGAGGGAGCAGCTACTTCTTCCTGCGCGGCGTCGGGTTGAATGCGCAGGGGACGATCCCGCACGTGCTCTTCTTCGCGTATCAGGGCACATTCGCGATCATCACCGCCGCGCTGATCTCCGGCGCGATCGTCGAGCGGATGCGCTTCGGTCCCTACCTCGCGTTCATCGCGCTCTGGTCGCTGATCGTCTACGCGCCGATCGCGCACTGGGTGTGGGGCAACGGAGGCTGGCTGGGAGCACTCGGCGCGCTCGACTTCGCCGGCGGCACAGTCGTGCACGTGAATGCGGCCGCGGCGGCGCTCGTGTGCGCGATCGTGGTGGGATCGCGAAAAGACTACGCCCGACAAGCCATCCTTCCGCAGAACGTGCCTTTCACACTTCTTGGCGCCGGACTGCTGTGGCTGGGCTGGTTCGGCTTCAACGGCGGCAGCGCACTCGCAGCGAACGGCACCGCCGCGCTGGCGTTCACGAACACCATGCTGGCGCCGGTGGCGACGCTCGTCGTCTGGACGATTCTCGATCTGACGAGAAGCGGCAAGGCGACGGCGGTGGGCGCGGCGACGGGAATCGTCGTCGGTCTGGTGGCGATCACGCCGGCGGCGGGATTCGTCAGTCCGATGGCAGCCATCGCGATCGGCGCGATCGCGGCGTTCCCGAGCTACTTCGCGCTGCTGTATCGCGCGACCACCAGGCTCGATGACTCGCTCGACGTCGTCGCTGCGCACGGGGTCGGAGGAATCGTCGGCGCGTTGCTGACCGGCGTGTTCGCGTCGAAAGCGTGGAACGCGTCAGGCGGCGACGGAGCGCTATACGGCAACGCGCGGCAGCTCGGCGTGCAGGCCATCGCGATTCTGGCCACGCTCGCGTACAGCGCGGCCGGCACGTTCGTCATCGTGAAGGTCATCGCCCTCGTCGCGCGCGTGCGGACCGATCCGCGCGAAGAAGGCATGGGCATGGACTTCACGCAGCATGGTGAGGAGGCGTACAGCCGCGGTGAAGGTGCGTTGCTGCTGCTCGAGCGAAGGAGCGACACATGAAACTCGTCGTGGCGGTCATCCGGCCCGATCGTCTGAGCTACGTGCTCGAGGAGCTCTTCCGTGCGCGCGTGGCCGGTCTGACGATCTCGCGCGTGCAGGGTCACGGCGGCGAGACCGAGCGCGTCGAGACCTATCGCGGTACCACCGTGAAGATGGAGCTGTCGGACAAAGTGCGTATCGAGATCGGCGTGTCGGATCACTTCGTCGAGCCGACGGTGAACGCGATCGTGAGCGGCGCGCGCACAGGCGACGTCGGCGACGGAAAGATTTTCGTTCTGCCGGTCGATCGCGTCGTGCGCATCCGCACCGGCGAAGAAGATCGCGCGGCTGTGACGCCGGTCGGAGTACCAGCCGACTAGGGCGCCGAGCGCACTGCGCTCTGCGCTCTGCGCTCCGAGATGGCGACACACGATCCCTACGCCGCGCTTCGCGTCAGGAACTTCCTGTGGCTGATCGTCAGCTACGCGGCCTCGACGGTCGCGCGCGAGGCGCAGATCGTCGTCGTCGGCTGGCAGGTCTTCGAGATCACTCGCGATCCTCTATCGCTGGGCATGATCGGCCTGGCCGAGGCGCTGCCGTTTATCGGGGTGTCGTTGTATGCGGGACATGTGGCGGATCGATTGCCGCGCCGGCC
>DASWBH010000109.1:0-1657 GCA_036390755.1 Thermoanaerobaculia bacterium | reverse complement strand
AGCCGCGGCTTCTGCTCGTCCATTTCCTGCGCGACAACCTCGGCTTCACCGGCACGAACGTCGGCTGCGACACCTCGCAGTGCGGCGCGTGTACGGTGTTCATCGACGGCGTGTCGGTGAAGTCGTGCACGGTGCTCACCGTGCAGGCCGACGGCGCGAACGTCACGACGATCGAAGGCGTCGCGACGGACGGCAAGCTCCATCCGGTGCAGCAGGCGTTCTGGGACAAGCACGGTCTACAGTGCGGCTTCTGCACGCCCGGCATGATCCTCAGCGCCTGGGATCTTCTCAACCGCAATCCCAATCCGACCGAAGCCGAGGTGCGGCATGGCATGGAGGGGAACCTGTGCCGCTGCACCGGATACCAGAACATCGTCGCGGCCGTGCGAGAAGCGGCCACGCGGATGAAGGCCTGAGGAGGACGCATGGCTACATCGCGAATTCTCGGATCGGGCATCAAGCGCCGCGAAGATCCGCGGCTCATCACGGGACAGGCGAAGTACACCGATGACTTCGTCCTTCCCGGCATGACCTACATGTCAGTCGTGCGCTCGCCATATGCGCACGCGCGCATCAAGAAAATCGACACGAAGAAAGCCGCAGCGATGCCGGGCGTCCTCGGCGTCTTCACCGGTCAACAGATGAAGGACGCCGGCTTCGGACCGATCCCGTGCGCGTGGGTCGTGCCGAACTCCAACACGAAGACGCCGCCATATCCGGCGATCGCGATCGACACCGTGCGCTACGTCGGCAATGCCGTGGCGATCGTCGTCGCGCAGGATCGCTATCAGGCGCGCGATGCGGCGGACGCAGTGGACGTCGAGTACGACCCGCTGCCCGTCGTCGTCGACGCTGCGAAGGCGACAGAAAAGGGAGCGCCGCAGCTCCATGCGGACGTGCCCAACAACGTCTGCTTCGACTGGCACGTCGCCGGCGGCGACATCGATGCGGCCTTCAAGAACGCCGAGGTCGTCGTTCGCGACCACATCGTCAATCAGCGGTTGATCCCGAATGCGATGGAGCCTCGCGCGGCGCTCGCGCACTACAGCAACGCCATGGGCGAGCTCACGCTGTGGTCCACGACGCAGAACCCGCACATCGAGCGTTTCCTGCTGTCGCTCGACACCGGAATCCCCGAGCACAAGATCCGCGTGATCGCGCCGGAAGTCGGCGGCGGATTCGGCAGCAAGATTCCACACTATCCGGAAGCGGCGATGGCCGTGTTCGCGTCGAAGGCGACGAACCGGCCGGTGAAGTGGACCGAGACCCGGAGCGAGAACTTCCGCTCCACGATTCACGGCCGCGATCACATCCAGGACGTCGAGCTCGCCGCCAAACGCGACGGCACGATCCTCGGCCTCCGCGCCAAAGTGTGGGCGAACCTCGGCGCGTATTTGTCGACGGCGTCGACCGTCATCCCGACGATCCTTCACGGCCTGATGCTGTCCGGCGTCTACAAGATTCCGGCGATCAAAGAGGACGTATTCGGCGTCTTCACGAACACGACGCCTGTCGATGCTTATCGCGGCGCGGGCCGACCCGAGTCGACGTTCATCGTCGAGCGGCTCGTCGATCTGCTCGCGTACGAGCTGAAGATGGATCCGGTGGACGTGCGGCGGAAGAACCTGATCCCGCCGTTCAAGGACGGCTATCCGGT
>DASWBH010000108.1:0-8601 GCA_036390755.1 Thermoanaerobaculia bacterium | reverse complement strand
TCGCAAAAGTCCTCAAAGGCGAAGAGTAAGTCCCGCTTGCCTCGATCTTGCATCGGCCGTACATTGCCGGACATGCGCAAAGGGGAAAGGATCCTCGTCGTCGAAGAGAATTCGCTCGTCGCGAATGCGATCGAGGCGGCGGGTGACCGCTTCCCCGTCACGCTCGACCGCGCCACGGATGGCTGGGAAGCGATCGAGCTCCTCGAGAACGAGGATTACGCCGCGATCGTGATCGACAGCGATCTACCGCGGCACAGCGGCTTCGGCGTGCTGACGTACTTGCGCGAGGAAGTCGGCGACCGGCTCGACAACGTGATCGTGATGACGAGCTCGGACGAGGACACGCTGCGGCGCAAGCTGAGCGAAGACCGCCTGAAAGTCGTCAGCAAGGACAAAGCGGTCGCAGCGCTGACGAGCTTCCTGACCTCCGAGTAGCTGCCTTCACTGCTGCTGCCCTGCGCCTCCAGGTGCCACTCCCACTTTCCGCCGCCGAGATCGAACTTGTCGTCGAGCGTCTCCCCGTTGTCTTTGGAGTGCAACCATCGCGACAACGGGGTGGGGGCGATCGGTTGAGGCGGAGTCGTCCACCACGGAAACGTGGTCGAGCCACGCGGCGCCAAAGCAGACAACCATATGCGTTTGGTCCTCGGTCAGGTCCTATTGCTTCTGCGACGTGAGCTGCCAGTCCCACCGAGCATTGGTGACGTTGAACGAGTCGCTCAGCTGAGTGCCGTCGCCGCCGACATGTAGCCAGCGAGCCAGCGGAATCCCCGGCGCGATTGGCGGCGGCGGAATGGTCCACCACGGAAACTTGACCGAGCCACCGCATGCGCCGACGGCCGGCCCGATCCCCGCGGCGGTGTAGGTTCCGTGCGCGGGATTCTCCGGCGGCAGATAGTTGTACGTGACCAGCGTCGCGTCCGCGCCCGTCAGGCCGACGCTTCCCGATCCGCATTTCCCCGCCGACCAGCTCAACCCGCCGCTCGTCACGCTGTACGTGACCGCGAGCGGTCCGGCCGACACTCCCACGCGGTCGAACGTCACCTGGGCGTTCGTGCTGACGTCGCCATTGACCCAGTTGACCTCCCCGAGCCAGCGGCGGCAGCCGACGTGCGAGATGAACAGGATGGGATTTTTCTTCGGCGGCTTCAGCTTGCGCTGCCGATCCTTGAATTCGCTGTTCGAAATGATGATCACCAGCTCGTCGACCCGTTCGTCCGTGACGTCGCGGCAGTAGGCGGAGAACGGTTTCGACGTCCAGTCTTCCGGCTTCTGCCATTTGCCGCCTTTGCTGAAGATCGCGGTCACATGTGCGCCCTTGATGTCGTCGCTGTTCCCGGCGTCGGTGACGTACTGTGGACCGAGCGCGCCGTTGCTGATGTCGCGGACGTCGAGCGCGTTGGTGACGCCGTTCCAGAACGCGACCGACCGCGCGTTGCCGCCCTTCGTGAGATCGAAGTCGTAGTAGACCGCCGTCGTGTGCGGCAGCTCGTACTTCATCTCATACACGTCGATGTCGGACGGGCCGGTCGGTGACAGTGAGGTCGGGTTGATCTTGTCGGTGAGCGCGTCGACTTTGGTGTAGATGTCGACCGGGTCGCGGTTCCAGTTGTTCTTCACGAACTCGGGCCAGACTTTCTCCAGGCCGCCCGCGGACGCCAGCGCGTGATCGAGCGCCTCGATGGCCGGCTCTCTCGCGCAGTTCTGCCACGCGACGCGCACGAAGTCGGCGTTGCCGGTGGTCCTGTACTGGTGGAATGGCAGCAGGTACGTCGAGTAGGCGTGATACGCGATCGGGCCGGGATCGGGTTCGTCGAGCGGCGTCTGCGGATCCTTCATGTAGAAGGGGGCGACCGGATGTTCGCTCTGGATTCCCGGGAACAACGCCGACTCGACGTAGTCCTCCGCCCACTTCGCGCTTCCCTCCGCCCACCAGGCGTAGTCCTGGTTGTTCGTGCACCCGTTGACCGCAAACGAAAGCTGAAAAGCGTGAAAGACCTCGTGGATGATCGTGCCGGCCGGCGCGTTCCGCGCGACTTCAATGTACGCAGCTGTGGCCTGATTGCATGGCGGTTGGAACGGGATGGTGTGACCGCTGACCCTCGGCGGCAAGTCGGTAATGTAGATGTCGAGCTTCCCGTCCCCGCCCCCGCACGGGTCGGACGCATCGCTGAGCGGGAGTCCGGTCGTCGAAGCCGACGTGTGCATGAGGTCAGCCTCGCGAGACCAGAACTTCTCGACGAGTTGGCCAATCTGCGTTGCGAATACCTGATCCGCGGAGAGGAGCGTCACATACCAGACGCGCACCGGAACGGTCGGAGCGTCGACGAACGACCACTGGTTGCTCGGAGACTGACACGGCTTCGGCTTGGGAATCGCGCTGACGCTGACCGATCCCGCCTTGACATTCGTCCAGCTGTCCGTGTACGCGGGCGGGACGAGGAACGGAGCTACGATGGCCTGCGTCGCCGGCGACAGCGAGTCGAAACGGCGGCGCACCTCTGACATGTACAGCGAGTCGACGTCGATCGGCGGATTGTCGCCGTGGAACTGCGCCGGCAGACGGCCGTCGCCGTGCAACATGTACACGCGGTAGAGCAGCGCGGTTTCGCTGTCGATCGCGCCCGATGCTTCGGCCCCATTGATGAGGTCAGAGGTCAGTGGCGGCGGCTGATGCGGGCCGACGATGCGGCGCTTCGACGCCGTGGCGTTCGGCTCCGGCACGAGAGCGCGCGCGGTCGAGGTCACAGAGACTCGCCCATCCCCGCCCAGGACTTCGATCTGCAGTCGCCTATTCGCTAGCGCTTCCTCCGCGAACACGTCGCGCAGATGCACTTCACGCGTTTCGTTCGGCAGCATCTGAACGATGCGTCCGCCGCCGATCGGGTTGCCCGACTCGTCGATGACTGAAACGCGCAGGTAGGCGTCATGCCCGGCGACTTCGGCGAATCGAACGCTCACGTCATCAAGCGATGCGAGGGGCGCCCGTCCAGCGCTCGCCAGGACGATCGTGTCGCGATCGCCGAGCGCATGGATGGGCAGCGCTACGAGTGACAGCGGGAAAGCGACGAGGAACAGGACGACCAACGGGCGTACAGACATCTCGCCTCCGACAGCAATAATTTCAGTCGCGCCGATTCGACTTGTGTAGGAAGACGGCAGTATACGCCGCGCTATCGCGGGATGCAGCGCAGAATCGCCTCGGCGCTCCGCTCCACGTCCTCCTCGGACGTCGCCCAGTTCGAGACCGAGATCCGCATCGCGGCCATGTCGTGCCAGCTCGTTCCGCCGAGCCAGCACGTGCCGTCCTGCTGCACGCGGGCGATGGTCTCGCGCGTCCGCTGATCGTCGCCGAACCGGACGAGCACCTGGTTGAGCACGACGTCGTTCAGGATCTTCGCGCGCTGGTCGCGACCGAGAACCTGTGCGAACTGCTGCGCGCGGTCGCAAAGCCGGTCGACGAGATCCTCCACACCGAGCCTGCCGAGCGTCCGCAGCGCCGCGTACACGGTGACGCCGCGGCCGCGGCGCGAGAACTCCGGCACCCAGTCGAGCGCGTCGCGTTCCTTCCCGCTGGTCTGCTCGAGATACGCCGCGCTCGACGTCATCGAGGCGCGATGCGCGGCGGAGTCGCGCACGATCGCCAGACCGCAGTCGTACGGCACGTTGAGCCACTTGTGCGCGTCGGTGGCCCAAGAGTCCGCGAGCTCGACACCGTCGATCAGGTGCCGTTTGCGCCGGCTCGCCGCCGCCCACAATCCAAACGCGCCGTCGACGTGCAGCCACGCGCCGCGCTCGCGGGTCGCTTCCGCGATTTCGCGCAGCGCGTCGAACGAGCCGCTGTTCACATTGCCGGCCTGCGCGCAGACGATCGTCGGTCCGGAGAGGTTCCGCAGCGCGTTGCGCAGAGCGTCGCCGCGCATCCTTCCCTGCTCGTCAGTCGGCACGTGAATCGACTTCGTCCCGAGTCCGAGGTAGCGGAGAGCGACGAAGATCGTGATGTGCGCCTCGGCGCTGACGACCACGTTGACCGTCGGCGCGCCCTGCAAACCCTGCTCTTCGACGTTCCAGCCGGCGTTGCGCAGCACGGCATGACGCGCGGCGGCGAGACAGGTGAAGTTCGACATCTGTCCGCCGGTCGTGTAGCCGACGCTCGACTCCGGCGGGAGTTGCAGCAGATCGAGCAGCCAGACGCGCGCGACGTCTTCGGCGACCGCGACGATCGGCGACGCGACGTAGATCCCGGTGTTCTGATCCCACGCGCTGAGCATCCAGTCGGCGCCGACCGTCACCGGGAGCGATCCGCCGATCACGAATCCGAAGAAGCGCGGACCGGCTGTGGCCATCGTGCCGCTTGGCGCAACGGAGGCCAGCGAGTCGAGCACCGCCACGCCGTCCTCGCCTTCCTCGGTCAGCGGAACGTCGAGCTCGCTCATCAGCTCATCGCGCGTTGCGCGCGGCCCGACAGGCCGCTCCTCGAGCTCGCGCAAGTACGCGCTGGCGTGATGGAACGCTCGCCGCAGGACCGTTTCGTCGTAAATCATTCCGGGGATGATAAGAGCATGCGTGTCATCCTGAGCCGGCCGGTGTCATTCCGAGCGAAGCGAGGAATCTGGGCGGGGGCGCGATTCCACCGCCCAGATTCCTCGCGCTCTGCGGCGCTCGGAATGACAGCGTGTCATCCTGAGGAATGGCAGCGAACCCAATGTGTTAGTTATGCCCGTGATGTCACGAAGCACGCGCGAAGTGCGCATCGGAAACGTGAAGATCGGCGGATCGAATCCGATCGCCGTTCAGTCGATGGCGGCGACGCGAACGCAGGACGTCGCGGCTACGATCCGTCAGGTGGAGCTGCTCGAGGCCGCAGGCGCGGACATCATCCGCATCGCCATCGACAATCCGAAAGACGTGACGGCGCTCGCCGAGGTCCGGAAGGCGCGGCCGAACGCAAATCTCGTCATCGATCTGCAGGAAAACTACCGGCTCGCCGAAAAGGTTGCGCCGTACGTGCAGAAGCTCCGGTACAACCCGGGACATCTCTACCACCTCGAGCGGGAGAAGCCGGTCCGCGAGAAAGTGCGCTACCTCGCCGACGTCGCGCGCGAACACGGCTGCGCCATCCGCATCGGCGTCAACGCCGGATCGGTCGACCCGGAGAAGCTCGACAAATATCCGAAAGACGACTCGATCACGCCGATGGTCGAATCAGCGCTCGAGCATTGCGAGATGCTCGACGACCTCGGCTTCGATCAGTACGTCGTGTCGCTGAAGGATTCCGATCCGAACAAAGTCATCGACGCGAACATCCGCTTCGCCGAAGAGCGGGCCGACGTTCCCCTGCACCTCGGGGTGACCGAAGCCGGCATGCCGCCGGACGGCGTGATCAAGACGCGCATCGCGTTCGAGCAGCTCCTCACGCGCGGGATCGGCGACACCATCCGCGTCTCGCTCACGCTGCCGTTCGAGCGCAAAGGGGACGAGATCACGGTCGGCCGGCAGATCCTTGACGACATCGAGCACGGCCGCTTCCGCTCCGTGCCCCGATTCGAGCACAAAGGGCTGAACATCATCAGCTGCCCGTCGTGCTCGCGCGTCGAAAACGAGGCGTTCATCGATCTGGCGCAGAACGTTCGCGAGATTACGCACTACGCAAAGGAACACGACATTACGATCGCGGTGATGGGCTGCCGCGTGAATGGCCCGGGCGAGACCGACGACGCCGACCTCGGCATGTGGTGTGCGCCGAGCTTCGTGAACCTGAAGCGCGGGCCGGAGTCGCTCGGACACTTTACGTATGACGAGATCCTCGGCCGGCTTCGCGCCGAATTGGATCGGCTGATCGAAGAAAGGCGCGCCGTCGGAGCCGCTCGTTGAGACGCGTCCACTACCTCGCCATCTCACTTGCCGTCATCGTCCTCGACGCCTGGAGCAAGTGGCTCATCGCCACTCGCATCGACACTCACGAAGCCGTCACGATCATCCCCGACTTTTTTCAGCTCGTGCACGTGCGCAACACCGGCGCGGCGTTCGGCATCGGCGCAAATGCGGAGTCGCACATCGTGCCGGTCCTGCTCAACGCCGGCGCGATCGGCGTGTTCTGCGTCGTCGTGGCGTATGCGTTTCGCTCCTCGGTCAACGACCGCCTGCTGCAGTCAGGCCTGCACCTGATCCTCGGCGGTGCGATCGGGAATCTCATCGACCGATTCCGCTTCAAATACGTCGTCGACTTTCTCGACGTGTACGTGACGTGGGGCGGACGCGAGCACCACTGGCCGGCGTTCAACGTGGCCGACTCCGCGATCTGCATCGGGATCGGGCTGCTATTTCTCGATATGCGCCGCAAACCGGAAGAGAAGACGGTTACTGCGCCTGCCGCTGGCGGATGAGGACCGCGAACACCTTCGCCGGCACCTGCTTGTAGGCGCCGCCGTAGTGCTTGTCGATCTGATTCATCGGTGCGGCGCCGAGCTCCATCCCGGCCTCGAAGCCGCCCTGCGCCGCGTCCTCTCCGGCGATGAAATCCTGTGAGGACAGGAGCGCCGCCGTGCCGACGATGATGCCGAGCGGTGCAGCGACGACTTTGTTGACCTGCATTGCCTTCGAACGCTGCCGCTCGAACGCGATCTCTCTCGGTTCATAACCGTCTTTGGTCAGCTTCAGCCGGCAATCGGTGGCGCGCCGTTCGAGCTTCACGCGCGCCGGCGTGACTCCGCCGTCGACGGGTGCTGCACCGCAGGCGACGTTCACCTTCACGCCGGAGGGAAACGACTCCACCGGCACTTCCTGGAAGCGGCCGTTGATGGCCGTCGCGCAGCCCGCACACGTGAGCAACGCGGTGAACGCAAGCGCGGATCGCATGGCTTCGTCAGTTTATCGCGAGCGAAGCCGGAGAGCGCAGAGCGCAGAGCGCTCTGCGCTCCGAGTCATTACGTTTCATCGCCTCCGGCGAGGCTCTGCTGCCGCAGCGCCGCGGCGCCGAGGAGCCCGCCCATGCCCATCGATTCGACGGCGGTGCTGGGGACGAGCATCAGAGCGCCCTTCTCTTTCAGGCCTTCGTACAGCATGTTCATGGCACGGAGATGGAGCGCGGTCGGATTTTCGTGATACGAGACCGACGCTTCCTTGAACAGCTTCGCGATCTCGACCTCGGCCTGACCGAGGATGACGCGGGCCTGTTTCTCGCGCGCGGCCTGCGCTTCGCGGGACATCGCGTCCTGCAGCGCGTCCGGAATGATGACGTCGCGCATCTCCACCGACTGCACGGTGACGCCCCACGGATTCGACCGCGAGTCGATCAGGTGCTGCAGCTCCGCTTCGATGCGCTCGCGGCCGCGGAGCAGGTCGGTCAGGTACGTGCGTCCGATGATGTCTCGCAGCGCGGTCTGCGACGCCCAGCTCACCGCGTCCTGGTATTGCTGGACCTCGAGCGCGGCTTTCTCCGGGTCGTACACCATCCAGAACAGGACGGCGTCGACGTTGACGGGCACGGTGTCGGACGTCAGCGTCTGCTCGGCGGCGAAGCTCGTGGTGATGACGCGCTGGTCGATGTACATCGAGATGGTGTCGATGAACGGCACGATCCAGAACAGTCCCGGGCCCCGCGTTCCGACGTACTTGCCGAGCCGCAGGATGATCGCCTTCTCCCACTGCTTCGCGATCTTCGGCGACATCGCCAGGATCACCGCGAGGACCAGTGCGACGATGAAGTACACCGGATTGTTCCGGGCCGCTGCCGCGACCGCCCCTGCGGTGCAGATGATCAGGAAGACGAGTGTGGCGACGATATTCACGCGGAAATTCACCCGCGATTCGCCGCTTCTTGGAACGACAGCCGGTGGTACGAACATGATCAATCTCCTTCTTTGACACGCCGCGAGAGGTACTTCGAGATTTCCCCCGGCGAGTAGCCGATCGATGCGGCGTCGGCGAGCAGCCGGTCGACGAGCTCGCGCAGGCGCCGTTCGCGGTGGGCGTCATGCATCGCCGGCGGGTGCTCGTCGGAGATGAACGTTCCGACGCCGCGCTTCGTCTGGACGATGCCTTCGCGCTCCAACGCGAGGTAGACCTTCGCGACCGTATTGGCATTGACGCGAAGGTCGACCGCGAGCTGGCGCACGGTGGGGAGCTGATCGCCCGGTTTGAGCTTCCCGTGTGCGATGGCGACCCGGATGGCCCGATCGAGCTGCGCGTAGATGGGCGTGGGGTCGCGGGGATCGATGTGAACAGGAGCAGGCACTCGGCTGACCTCTTGTACTAATACAATAGTACATCAGATCACGATTGTCAAGGGGGTACCGTCATTCTGAGCGCCGAAGAGCGCGAAGAATCTGGGCGGTGGCGCAATTCCTCTGCGGCTCAGAATGACTCAGGCACACAAATCGCAGAGCCCGGCAGCATGACTGGCGCATCTCTGCTCTGGTTTCTGTTGATCGGCCTGATCGCCGGCTGGCTGGCCGGCCAGGTCATGCGCGGCGGCGGCTACGGCATCATCGGCGACATGATCGTCGGCGTGATCGGCGCGTTCCTCGGCGGCTGGCTGTTTGGCCTGCTGGGCATCTCCGCTGGAGGACTCATCGGTTCGATCATCACCGCATTCGTCGG
>DASWBH010000107.1:0-8164 GCA_036390755.1 Thermoanaerobaculia bacterium | reverse complement strand
CGCGCAACTGGTCGAGCAGCTCTTCCCATCCGTCGAGATAGCAGCCGCGTGAGCCGAGGAACGTGCGGATCTCGTCGAAGCTGCGTTCGTGCAGCTCGGGGGAGAAGTAGCCGCGCCCGCGGTCGACGAGGTTGTGGGCCTCGTCGACGATCAGCACGCAGTCGCCGTAGTCGCTGTCCTGCTGGTAGGCCTTCAGGCCGACGTAGGGATCGAAGATGTAGTTGTAGTCGCAGACGACGACGTCGGCCTGTTCGATGAGCTCGAGCGAGACTTCGAACGGGCAGACTTCCGTCGACTTCGCCAGCTCGAACGTCACGTCGGGATCGAAATAGCTCATCTCCGTGGTGATGCGCGAGAGCAGGCCGCTCTTCTCCATCTTTTCGGAGTAGCGAGCCGCGTAGGGACAGAAGTCCTCGTGGCAGATCATCTCGGTGTGCGCGCACATCTTCTGTTTCGCCCGAATGCGCAGCACGCGGAACGAGCCGTCGTTGAGCATCGACAACGCCTTGACGGCCGCATCCTGCTGCAGGGTTTTCGACGTGAGGAAGAAGAGTTTTTTGCCTGACCTCAGCGACTCGCGCACGGCGGGGTAGAGCGCCGCGATCGTCTTGCCGATGCCGGTCGGTGCGGAGACCAGCAGCGCTTCGCGTTCACGAACCGCGTGCGTGACCGCGTCGATCATCTCCTGCTGATACGGCCGCATGCGCTCGTACGGGAAGTCGAGCGAGTCGGCGAATGCGCGCTTGGCGACGCGCAGAGCCTCCGTCGTCTCGATCTCGTCGATCAGCGACTCGATCGACGCATGCAGCGTTTCGCCGACGCTCTGGCGATCGAACTCCGCGTCGATCAGCTTGGCCTCGCCGGAGACGAGATCGATCAGCGCGAGCTGCGGATGAAACGCGAATTCACGGTAGCCGTCCTCCGCGGAGAGGAAGAATGCGTACAGCAGCAGCTGATAGAGATGGCGCTGTAATTTCTCCGACCTGTAGAGTGCTTCGAGCTCCAGATCGAAGTGCAGCGACTTCACTTCTTCGATTGTGATGAGCCCGCTTTCGAGGTCGACCGAGAGGCCGTCGATCCGTCCGGTGACGGTCACATTCCAGTCGCGAACGCAAGTGCGATACGAGACGTGGACTTCGGAGCGGTAGTGGGGATCCTCTGCGGCGCGCTCGTCGGCGCGGCGGCTGTGGATGTCCTGACCGATCCACATGCGACGGAACCCGTCGCCGCGCTCGACGCCGATGCGGCGGTAGGTGGATTCGTAGACGAGATCGCCGACCGAGCAGGAGATTTCGTGTCGATCGAAGTCGACCCGCATGAGTCAATGGTACGGGATTCGGGATTCGGAGTTCGGGGTTCGGGGTTCGGGGTTCGGATCAGCGAACTCCGAACAGCGAACTCCGAATCACGAGCTACAGCTTCTCCACCACCTCGCCGATCAAGTACCCCTCGTACTGATGCGTTCGCCGGTATTGGCCGAGCGGGAAGGGTGACGCGAGGTCTTCCGGTGCGAGGCGGTCGTACAGATCGCGCACGACCTGGCGGTCGAGCGACATGAGGGCAGCGGGCAGCTCGCCTTTCAATCCGAAAAGGCGTTGGAAGTCGGCGCCGGGAAGGCGCAGCGGCCGATAGACGTCGTCGGTTCTGGGGTCCCACTCTCCGACCACGACCTCATCGCCTTCGCCGTGCTCGGTGCGAACGCAGATCACGAGCTCGCTGGCGATCAGGCGTTCGCTGTGCTCGTTCGTCTGCTCGCCGATCTCCATCGCGCTGATCGCGCCGGCCAGCGCTGCCCGCTCGCTGCGCCCCTGATGGAAGTCCTGGCGCAGCAGGGCGACGAGCGGCTCCGCCGAGTTGATGGGCGTTGCTTCCGCTTCGCCGGTTCCGAACGACACGATCTCGCCGACTTCCAGGTTCTCGAGGCCCTTCAACTGCACGGTGCCGAGAAGCCGGATGCCGATGAACTCGAGCCCCGGGAGCGCGGGCGCGAATCCGATGTAGCTGCCGAAGACCGTCTTGAGCTGATGGAGTTGCTGCTCTTCGTTCTGCAGCTCGTTGGAAAGCTCCTGCAGCAGCGGCAGCGATGCCACGATGCCTTCGTTGACGAGGTGGCCGTTCGCGTTCACGTACGCGTAGTACTCGCGCGTGTGCTGTGCCTTGTCAATCACGTCGACACCGCTGGCGAGCGGCGCGAAGAACGTCTGCACCTTCGTCGGATCGTAACCGTGTGCGACCAGGAACGATGCGATCTCCTCGATCTCCTTATTCGCTTTGCCGGTCGTCAACCGCGACAGCTCGACGATCCCCGGCCCGTAGAACTCGGTGATGCGCTCGGCGTCGTCGAGCGATGCCTTCATCGGGAGCAGCCGGTAGTAGCCGTAGTTCAGCGCGATGCGGAGGCCTTTGTTGAAGACGAAGCCTTTGTGCTTCATGTCGGAGTACGCGCGCTGGATCTCCACGGCGGCGCGGATCAGGCGCAGCGCGCGTCGCGTCGTGTAGAACGCGCCGTCGCCGAGGAACTTTTCGAACTGGAGGCGGTGGCGCTCGGCGACGGTCTCGAGCTTGCGCTGGAAGAGCAGCATCTGCCGGTACGACTTGATCTCCTCCTTGCCGCCTCCGCGGCGAATCGCGCCGAGGGTCTCGGAGAATTTGGAGATGTCGTAGATGAGCCCGAAGCGGTGGATGACCGGATCGACCACCCCGGGCCGGCTGAAGTCGAGCGGCCGCGTCGATCGCGAGAAGCTCATTTCGCTGCGCCGGTCCGCGGCGAGGATCTCGCCTTCCGGCGTGGCGATCATGAAGATCATGCCGCGCCGGAGCTGGTTGAGCACCGCGAATTCGCGAACGCGCCGGCCGATGAGCTGGAGTTGTTCGCGATCCTCGCGGCTGAGCGCGTTCTGGATGGCCGGATGCTCGAAAAGGAACGCCTGGAAGCGGCTGTCGAGGAGGAGCGCGACGGTGATGCCCTGCTCGACTTTCGCGCCGAACATCGGCAGCGCCGCCTGCATCACGCGATCGCGCTGCAGCAGCTCGGCGGCGGTCGTGCGCAGGTGCTCGAACGCCTCGCGGAACGCCTGGAAGTCGCGGCGGAGGTATCCGATCACGAACGACCGCAGCTCCCGCAGATCGGGACCGATGAACTCCTCGGTCAGGATGAGGACGTCGTCCTGCAGCAGGCGGAAGAACTCGAGCGAGCGCTGTTCGTCGCCGTCGAGAATCGTCGTCGCCTTCGATGCGACCTGCGTCATGTGCTCGCGCGTGTCGGCCGACCACTTCGTGAAGATGCGGTACTTGAGCGCGTCGCCCTGCGCGCGGCCGGTCTGCAGGTCGACGTTGCTGACGCGGCGCGGGATGGACGCGAACTGCCGCGACAGATCGAGCGAGTGCGCGAGCCAGAAGACCGCGTGATAGTCGCTCAGCAGGTTCGACATCATCGCGTTCTCGGCGATCTTGAGCAGCTGCGTCAGGTACGCGTTGAACGCGACCTGGGCCTTCTCCTTCGCCTCGGACATCCGCAGCACCTGCCACGGCACTTCCTCGGCCAGCCATTTGTCGAGCTTCGCGTCGAGCTCTTTCAGCAGCGTCGAGTCCGCCAGCGGAAAGCCGAGGATCGGAGGGAGCGTTTCGTCAGCCGGAAAAATCTTGTACGGCTGCGGAAGCAGGAACTCGTGGCGCGGGAACAATTCTTCGAGCGTTCTGCCAAGCTCGGCGGGCAGAAGGAACGTCGACGCCTCGCTTCGCTGCGTCAGGTAACTCTCCAATATGCTGACCATTGGCGGGGGACGGAATTATAGCGAACGCACATGGTCCGCTGCGATGACCGGCGATAGAAAACCGGTATAAGTCGAAAGGATTTCACGCGGTGCTAAACTGACTCGCCGCGATGGCTCTCGCTTCCGCTCCCGAGCCGCAAACGTGTCCCCGCTGCAACGGCTCCGGCTGGTTGCCATTGCCCGGCGACTCTCTGCGCGTCGAAGCGTGCGACTGCCAGAACAGTTTGCGCCGGAAGCAACGCATGGCCGCGGCGAACATCCCGAAGCGCTACGCCCACTGCATGCTCGACAACTTTCGCGACGACCTGAATCCGCGCTCCGCTCCGGCGCTGCGCGTCGCGCGCGAGCGGATCCAGAACTTCATCGATCTATGGCCGGGAACGGATGAAGGCCGCGGCGTTCTGCTGATGGGACCGTGCGGCGCGGGGAAGACGCACCTCGCGGTCGCGTCGCTCATCGAGATCATCAACAGCAACAAGCCGGGACGGCTGCTCTTCTGCAATTTCCAGGACTTGATTCAGGAGATCCAGGCTTCGTTCGACAACGATCAGGTGCCGAGCAAATCGGAACTGCTGCGGCCGCTCCTGGAAGCCGATCTGCTGGTGCTCGACGAGCTCGGCTCGCAGAAGCCGACCACGTTCGTGCAGGACATCCTCTATTACCTGATCAACACGCGCTACAACGAAGAGCGGACGACGATTTTCACGACGAACTACTTCGACACGGCCGAAGCGAAAGACGAAACGCTCGCGCAGCGCATCGGCCCGCGCCTGCGCAGCCGGCTGTACGAGATGGCGACGGTCGTCCGCTTCGACGGCGTCTCTGACTTCCGCCGCAACAAGACGTGAAGCGCAACGCATCCGACGTCCTCCGCCGCGGCTTCGACAGCATGCTGGCCAACTGGCCGCTGCTCGCGATCCGGATCGCGGAGAGCATCGTGCTGGTGGGGATCGCGTTCGCTTCGGTCGTCGCGATCGTCGTCCCGCTCGTCATATCCCTCGGATTCGGCCGCGGGATCCATGCTTCCGATGCCACCGACGCCGCGCAGATCGTGCTCGATGCGCTGGCGTCGCACTGGCTGATCATCGTGTACGTCATCGCGGTCGTGTTTCTGATGCTCGTCGTGTTCGTCGCGATCCACTCGTTCGTGATCGCAGGCTGCGCGCGCATCTTCGTCGACGCCGAGCGGAACACCGCGGCGATGCCCGCCCCGTCGCGCGAGGACTTCCGCGCGTTCACGGGCGACCGGTGGCTGCAGGGCGGGCGTGATGGGTGGTTGACGGTGTTCTGGATTTACAACGCGGCGTGGAGCGTCGCCGCAATCATCATCCTCGTGCCGTTTCTCATCCTGCTCGCGGTGATGTTCATGCTTCGCGAGAGCGGGCCGGCAGCGGCGGTTGCCGGATGCGCCGGCTCGATCATCGCGTTCATGTTCATCGTCCCTGTGGCGATCGTGACCGGCATCTGGACGCAGCGCGCGATCGTCGACTGTCTCGCGCGCGGTGCGGATGTCGGCGGTGCCCTCCGCGGTGCCTGGGCCGAGTTCCGCTCCGACCTCGGCCGCCATCTCGGCATCGCCATGGTGATGCTCGTGGTCACGTTCGCGGCGGCCGGCCTTTTCGGCGGACTGTCGATGATGGCGGGAATCGGACGCCCGCCGGCGAACATGTCCCTGATGTTTCTTCCGCTGCAGTTCTCGGCGTCGATCGCGAACAGCGTCTTCTCCGCCGGCATCAGCGCGTGGTTCCTCGCGTGCTTCGCATCGCTCGCGATGGAGCCGCGCGCGTGAACTTCGACTCGTTCTTTTCCGCCG
This sequence comes from Thermoanaerobaculia bacterium, assembly GCA_036390755.1. GTDB lineage: Bacteria > Acidobacteriota > Thermoanaerobaculia > Gp7-AA8 > Gp7-AA8 > DASVHS01. The sequence continues at coordinate 2,578 of DASWBH010000107.1, read as the reverse complement.
ACGCCGCGAACTTCCGGCCGTCGGCGATCCGGGCGTTCGCGAAGCTCATCAACGATCCGAACGTCATCAGCTTCGCCGGCGGAGTTCCGAATCCGGAGACATTTCCGGCCGAGCAGATCGGCGAGATCGCAGATCGCGTCGTGCGCGAACGGCGAGCAGTCGCGCTGCAATACGGACCGACGCGCGGGCTCCCGCGGCTGTGCGAATTCATCGCCGGCATCTGCCGCGAGCGGCACATCGATGCGAACGCGGCCAACGTGATCGTCACGACCGGCTCGCAGCAGGCGCTCGATCTCATCGCCCACACGTTTCTGAATCCGGGCGACGTGGTGCTCGTCGAGCTGCCGACCTACATCGGCGGATCGGCGTCGTTCTTCGCCAGAAGCGCGAAGCTCGCCGGAGTCGCCCAGGACGACGCAGGAATCGTCCTGCAATCGCTCGACGAAGTTGCGGCTCGAACGAAACCGAAGCTGCTCTACACGATTCCGAATTTTCAGAATCCGTCGGGGCGGCTGATGTCGCAGGCGCGCCGGCGCGCGGTCCTCGATATCGCGGCGAAGCACGACTTCCTCGTCATCGAAGACGATCCGTACGGCGAGCTGGTTTATGTCGACGGCGCGGACACCACGCCGATCAAGTCTGCCGATCGCGACGGACGCATCATCTACCTCGGATCGTTTTCGAAGGTGCTCGCGCCCGGTTTGCGCTGCGGCTGGATTCTCGCGGACGCGCCCGTCATCGAGAAGCTCGAGATCGCCAAGCAGGCGGCGGACCTCTGCTCGGGGATGCTCGACCAATCGATCGTCGACGAGTTCTGCGCCAGCGGCGGGCTCGCTCCACAAATCGAGAAAGTGCGCGCGTTTTATCGCGGCAAACGCCGCGTGATGCTCGGCGCGCTCGAGAAACACTTCGCCGGCCGCGCGACGTGGACGCCGGCCGGCGGAGGCCTCTTCACGTTCGTGACGCTCAACGATGACATCGACACCACCGCGCGCGTTCCCGATGCGGTCTCGCGCGGAGTCGCGTTCGTGCCCGGAGGGCCGTTCTTCGTCGACGGATCCGGCAGGAACACGATGCGGCTCACCTTCGCGAAAGAGAGCGATGAACGGATCGTCGAGGGTGTGCGGCGGCTCGCGAGCGTTTTCTAAAACGCCTGACCGCTCGAGAACGAAATCAGGAAACCTCTTTTGCCGTGCGGATCGCGGTTCAGCGCGTACCCCAGATCGAGGCGGAACAGATTCTTCGGCGTGCGCGGCAGGCCGATGCGGATTCCGACGCCCACGTCCGCTTTGAGCCGCAGCAGATCGGGGAAGCTGCCGCTCGTCGCGTTGCCGGCGTCCGCGAAGGCGACGACGCCCGGCGAGTAGAGCTGCAGCAGCTCGCGTCCGAGGTAGAAGCGCTGCTCGGCGTTGATGATGAGCGAGCGCGTGCCGGCGAAGCTGTGGATGCGGTAACCGCGCAGCCCGGTGACGCCGTCGGCGAAGAACTGATTCTCGCGATCGAGGCGCCAGGCGTTGTTGAAGACGACGCGGCCGACAAACGTCGACGGATGTTCTTCGCCTTCGCGCTTGACGGCGTAGAGCGCGCCGCTCGCGATCGTGTTCTGCAGTCCGCCATCGAAGCGGCTTTCGACAGACGCGGAGCGAAGCATGAACGCCGAGTCGCCGCTGCCGGTGCCGTCCGCGTAGGTGAGGCATCCGAACGCGCTGTTCACCGGCGCTCCGGCGACCCGCGGCGACACCGCTGCCTCGGCGGTGTACTGCCGTCCGAGGTTGAAGTCCTCGAAGCGGATGTCCTTGTTGATGAAGTTGAGCTTCACGAAATTGTTTTCGGCGTGATCGAAGCGCGCGAAGAGATAGTGATAGTCGCGATCGCGCGGCAGCGTGAACGTATCCAATGCCTCGCGGAGCGAGAACCGGTCGCGCGTGAAGCGCAGTCCGGTGACCACGCGGTTCGCGACGCGGTCGGAAGGATCGATCGCCCATCCCCAGCTCGCAATGGCCCGCCGCATCTCGTGACCGAACCGCTCCGCGGTGAGTCCCTGTTCGTACAGACGATCGTCGCGTAAGAAGCCGATGAAGCTCAGCTCCGTCGCCCACGGCGTCGAGAACGAATAGAAGGGCCGCCGCAGCTGGATGCGTTGATCGTTGCCGTCGGACGTGCGGCCGTACGTCAGCCGCGTGTTCCAGTAGCCGTCGAGCACCATCGGATCCTGGTAGTCGACGGCGAGGCGCGTGCGGTCGACCTGCTTGTCCCAGCTCACTTCGACTTCTTTGCCAAGTCCGAGGAGGTTGGATTCGCTGATGGCGGCGCCGTAGGTGCTCGTGCCGCCTTTGCTGCCGGCCTGCGTCTCCGGCGCGATCGACCACGCGTCCTGCGTCGTGACGAGGACGTCGACGACTCCGTCGTGCGGCGCAAGCGCGGTCACGGTTGCCGACTTCAGGTAGTGCTGCGCGCGCAGGTTGCGCTCGGTCTCCTGCAGCCGCTCGGGCACGTAGACGTCGCCTTCGTGGAAGAGAAGGAACTTGCGGACGATCGACGCATGCGTCTCGATGTGCAGACGGTCCGCGGCGCGATA
>DASWBH010000106.1:0-3716 GCA_036390755.1 Thermoanaerobaculia bacterium | reverse complement strand
CTACGTGACCGATCATCGCGAGTACTTCGAAGCCGCCGCGCCGTTGATCGCGGAGTATTTCCAGTCCGAGACGCGCATCCCCGGACCGGACGATCCGCCGCGGACGAATTACGAAGCGAAGTATCGGGCGGAAGGACGGCCTATTTACGAGGTGAGGTTCTTTAAGCGGGGTTAGGGGTTCGGGGTTCGGGGTTCGGGATTCGGGATTCGACATTCATCCTTCATCCCTCATCCCTCATCCCTCATCCCTCATCCCTCATCCCCGACCGCCCGCCCCGACTCCCTATAATGAAATCCATGCGCATCCTCGGCGTCGACCCGGGCTCGATCACCACTGGTTTCGGCGTCGTCGACTACGAGCGCGGGCGTCTGGCGCTCGTGGAGCAGGGATCGATCGGCACGCAGCGTGGAGCCGAGCTGCCGCAGCGACTGGCGCGCATCCACCGCGCGATGCGCGAAGTGATCGCGCGTTGCGCGCCCGAGGCTGTCGCGGTCGAGTCGCCGTTCTCCGGGCTCAACGCCAAGAGTCTCATCCAGCTTTCGCATGCGCGCGGTGTGATCCTGCTTGCGGCGGAGGAAGCGCAGATCGCGATATTCGAGTACTCGCCGCGCTCGGTAAAGAGCGCCGTCGTCGGTTACGGAGGGGCGGAGAAGGATCAGGTCGCGAAGATGGTGCGGATGCTGCTGCCGGGTTGTGCTGCCTTGAAGATGACCGCGGACGCTTCCGACGCTCTGGCCATCGCGATCTGCCACGCGCACACCGCAGCGACGAATGCGAGGCTGAAAATCCGCGCATGAGCGCTTCGCTCCCGCAGGAAGAGAGCCTCGAGAACACGGCGCGCGTCCCTCCCGAGCCACGCGGTGCGATCGCCCGCACGTTCAGCGCGCTGCACTATCGCGACTTCCGGCTCCTCTGGATCGGCGCGTTCACGTCGACGGTCGGCACCTGGATGCAGACCGTGGCGCAGGGCTGGGTCGTCCTCAACATGACGAACTCCGCCTTCCTCCTCGGCGTGGACGGATTCCTCGCCACCGGACCGATGCTGCTGTTTTCGCTGTTCGGCGGCGTGGTCGCCGACCGGGTCGAGCGCCGCAAGATCATGCTCCTGTCGCAGTACCTGCAGATGACCTTCGCCTTCATCCTCGGCGCGCTGATCTGGTCGGGCGGCGTGAAGGTGTGGCACATCTTCCTGCTCTCGTTCCTCACCGGAAGCGCGCAATCGTTCAGCGGACCTGCGTACATCTCGCTGCTGCCGCTGCTGGTCAAGCGCCAGGACGTGCCGAACGCGATCGCGATGAACTCGATGCAGTTCAACCTCGCCCGCGTCATCGGACCGATCCTCGCCGGCGTCGCTTTCGCGGCGTGGGGCCCTGCGATCTGCTTCGGGCTGAATGGCCTCTCGTTCATCGCCGTGATCATCGCCCTGCTGTTGATCAAGACGCCCAAGGTGCCGACGACCGAGGTGAAGAGCGGGATGATGGACGAGATGAAGGCGGGGTTCCGGTTCGTCACCTCGCGCCGCACGCTTCTTCTCCTCACGTTCCTCGCCTTCGCCGGCACGTTCCTCGGCATGCCCATCGTGACGTTCATGCCCGTCGTCGCGCGCGAGATCTTCAAGCTCGACGCATCCGGCTACGCATGGATGCTGACGGTCTACGGGCTCGGATCGGTCGCCGGCGCGCTGTTCGTCGCAGCGAGCGCGCACATGGGCCACAAAGGCAAGATCGCGCTGCTGATGCAGCTCGCGTTCGCCGGAACGATGATCGTGTTCGGGCTCTCGCACACGCTATCGCTCAGCCTGCTCGTGTCGTTTTTCGCCGGCGCGTGCATCGTCGGCGTTGTCTCTCTTTACAGTTCGCTCGTGCAGCTGACGACGACCGACGCCATGCGCGGGCGCGTCATGTCGATCTTCATGCTCGCGTTCCGCGGCGGCATGCCCATCGGAAACCTGATCGCCGGATACGTTGCCCAACGGTGGTCGATCTCGCTGGCGCTGGCGATCAACGGGACCATCCTGGCGATTGTGGCTCTCGTATTCATCGTGAGGCGAACCAATCTGGACGAAGTCACCGATCACGCGCAGGTCCCCCCGACCGTTACCGGTTAGCCGTCTCCCCAGATACAATCCCGGCCTGCGGTGTGCACCCGCCCCGCGGAGAGAGCATGGCCAAGGCCCGGCAACAGCAGAGCTCCACTGCCGTCGACGACTTCACCTGCGCTCCGGAATGGACTGACCTGCTCCGGCAGATGATCCTCATCCGACGCTTCGAGGAAGCGACGGAGCGCGAGTTCCGCCGCGGAAAAATCGGCGGATACCTGCACGTTTACATCGGCCAGGAAGCGGTCGCGTGCGGCGTCATTTCGGCGCTGAAGAAAGAGGACATCGTCTTCTGCGGCTACCGCGACCACGCCCAGGCCCTCGCCCTCGGCAGCGATCCGAACAGGATCATGGCCGAGCTGTTTGGTAAAGCGACCGGCCTCTCGAAAGGGAAGGGCGGCTCGATGCATCTGTTCGACGTCGAGCACGGACTCTATGGCGGCTACGGGATCGTGGGCGGCCATCTGACGCTCGCCGCCGGCGCGGCGTATGCCCTCCGGTATCAGGGTACCGACCGCATCGCGGTCTGCTACTTCGGCGACGGCGCGATGAACATCGGCTCGTTCCACGAGGCCATGAACATGGCCGGCCTCTGGGGCAACGAAGGGGAATGCCCGATCCTTTTCATCATCGAGAACAACGGCTATGCGATGGGCACGTCGGTCGAGCGGCATTCGGCGCTGACCGATCTCTCTGAGCGCGTTCGCGCGTACAACATCCCGTCGGAGAAGGTCGACGGCCAGGACGTCTTCGCCGTCCGCGCCGCTGCCGACAGCGCGGTCGCGCAAGTGCGCGAGACCGGCAAGCCGCACTGCATCGAAGCTGTGACGTATCGCTTCTCCGGTCATGGCGCGGCCGACATCCTGCAGCCGTATCGATCGAAGGATGAAGTCGAGCAGCACAAACACCGCGATCCGATTCTCATCCTGCGTAACCGGCTGATCGAGGTGTGCGGATTAGCGGAGGACGAAGTCAGGAAGATGGAGGAGTGGGCGACCGAGCAGGCCGCGAACGCGGTGAAGTTCGCCGAAGAGAGTCCCGTGCCCGAGCCGCGTGAGCTGTTTTCGGATGTCGTGGCCGAGCACGGCCCGCATCCGGTGCGAGAGAGCGATTGATCTGATGGCCGAGAAGAGTTACCGCGACGCGATCCGTGAAGCGATGATGCAGGAGATGGACCGCAACACGAATGTCCTCCTCATGGGCGAGGACATCGGCGTGTACGAAGGCACCTTCCGCATCACCGCGGGCATGCTCAAGAAATACGGTCCGACGCGCGTGATCGACACGCCGATCGCTGAAGCGGGAATGGTCGGAACCGCAGTCGGTATGGCGATGATGGGCCTGCGGCCGATCGTCGAGATGATGACGGTGAACTTCTCGATCGTCGCCGCCGATCAGATCCTCAATCACGCCGCGAAAGTGCGCTACTTCTCCGGCGGACAGGTCGATGTGCCGGTCGTCGTCCGTGGGCCGCAGGGCGCCGGCGTGCAGCTTTCCGCGCAGCACTCGCAGACGTTCGAATCGTTCTACGCGCACTTCCCCGGCATCCACGTCGTTGCGCCGGCAACTCCTGCTGACGCGAAGGGACTGCTGAAGACGGCGATCCGAGGCAGGGAT
>DASWBH010000105.1:0-2145 GCA_036390755.1 Thermoanaerobaculia bacterium | reverse complement strand
TGTCGGACGAACGCCGAGTGATGCGCGCGCTGAGCGCAGAGCTGGCGACGCTCCGCTCGTCGGCGGTCACGGCGTCGAAGCAACCGGTGGACGCGGAGACGATGGCCAAGCTCGCGGCGCTCGGTTACGTCGGCGGTACTGCTGCGCCGCGTCCCGCCTCATCGCGACCGGATCCGAAGCAGATGGTGCAGCTCTTCCGCGAGTTCGAAGAGGCGACCTGGGCGACAACCGCGGGGCGGCTCGACGAAGCGGCCGCGAAGCTGGAAGACGTCCTGCGGCGCGATCCGGAGAATCCGGTCTTTCGCTCGTCACTCGCGAAAGTGGAGCGCCAGCGCGGGCATCCGCAGCGTGCGATCGAGCTGTATCGCGACGCAGTCGCTTCTGCGCCGGACGATCCGCAAGGCTGGTACAACCTCGCCAGCGCCTTTCAGGAGATCGGCGACATGAAGCGCGCGGCCGAAGCAGCGCGCGAAGCGCTGCGCCGCGACGCCACAAACCCCGACGCGCACAACGTCCTCGGCATCGCCGATTTGAACGACGGGAATCCCGACGGTGCGCTTTCCGAGTTCCAGGCGGCGATTGCAATCGATCCGCGCAACGCGCGCGCTTACAACAACATGGGCAACGTCTACCGTGCAGTCCATCGCGGCGCCGAGGCGGAGGAGGCGTACCGGAAAGCGCTGGCGCTCGCGCCGAATTATCCCGACCCGCTCAACGGCCTCGGCGCGCTCGAGATCGACCGCGACCGCTACCGCGAGGCGCTGCCGTATTTCGATCGGGCCCTCGCCACCGCCCCCCGCCACCTCGAAGCCCGGCTCAACCGTGCTGTGGCGCTGCAGCTCGCCGGCGACACGGCCGCGGCCATCGCCGAGTACCGGATGTTCCTGCAACAGTCCGAGAACGTTCCTGCGTACGCCCGTCAACGAAATGCCGTTCGATCGTTGCTGGTGCGCCTGGAAAAGTCGTTATAAGCTTCCCTCACTCGTTTTCCAGACGGATCTACAAAACAAAGGACGGTGACGGCATGGATACTCGCATCTTCCGATGGCTCGCCTTGGCTTTGGCCCTGGCCCTTCTCATTCCATCCGCAATCTTCGGGCAGTCGAGCGGTGCCGCGCTCCGAGGCATCGTTACAGATTCATCGAGCGCCGCAGTTCCCGGCGTGACGGTGACGGCGACGAACACGCAGACAGGTTTTCAGCGAGTCGCTGTGACCGGTGCGGACGGCTCATACAGCTTTCCATCGCTGCCGGTGGGCACATACAAGGTGACCACGGAGCTCGCGGGCTTCGCTACGGTGACCACGGAAAACGTCGGGCTGAACGTCGCGACGTCGCGCGAGCTGAACATCGCGCTGAGGCAGGCGAAGGCAAGTGAGTCGATCACCGTAACGGCGGAGGCTCCGCTGGTGGCGACCACGCCCGCGATCGGGACCGTCGTCAGCCAGAAGGAGCTGGAAGGCCTTCCGCTGAACGGCCGTCAGTTCGCCAATCTGGCATCGCTCGCGCCGGGGACGCAGCTATCGGTCAACGCCGATCCGACCAAGCCGGGTCAGCTCACCGTCGCGCTGAACGGCGGCAGCGGCCGCAACGTCAACTTCATCATCGACGGCGGCGACAACACCGACGACACGATCGGCGGCGCGCTGCAGAACTTCAATCTCGAGGCCGTGCAGGAATTCAAGATCCAGACGATGCAGTACAAGGCCGAATTCGGCCGCTCGTCAGGCGGCGTGCTCACCGTCGCGACGAAGACTGGAACCAACGAGTTCCTCGGCAGCGTGTACGGCTTCTTCCGCGATAAGAGCCTGAACGAGAAGACGACGACCGAGAAGCTCACCGGAGCGCCGAAAGGCGACTACAAGCGGTCGCAGTACGGCGCTTCGATCGGCGGACCGATCGTCCACGACCGCGTGCACTTCTTCGCCACGTACGAGAAGACCGCGCGCGACACGACGAAGACCATCGACACCGCCGGCGTGTTCCCGGACCTCGACGGGACCGCCGTTCCGATTCCGTTCCGCGACCAGCTCGGCACAGCGAAGGTGAGCTGGAACGCCACGGCGAAGCAGCTCGTCCAGGTGCGATACGGTTATCAGAAGAACACCGACATTTATGGCCAGAGCCCGATTTACCTCCCGTCGAA
>DASWBH010000104.1:0-3327 GCA_036390755.1 Thermoanaerobaculia bacterium | reverse complement strand
ACGATCCGCCGCCGCGACGGCGGAGTGGGCGACGAGTATTCAGCGATTCGCATGAGCTTCGGCTTTCCGCCCGGCAATGTCGCGGCCGGCGACGAATGACATGCAACGCGTGATGAGCACTCGTCTTGCACTCGGACTCGTTGAAAGGAGAAGAAGAAGCGATGCCCAGTTCGTGGACTAACAAGGACGAGCGCCAGTACGAGCACATCGAAGCGAGCGGAAAGAAGCGCGGCATGTCGACGAAGCGAGCGAAGTCGATGGCTGCGGCGACTGTGAACAAGGAGCGCTCGAGCGAAGGGCGGACGAAGTCGGCGAAGAAACGGTCATCGAAGAAGCGCTGACGTCATTCTGAGCGCCGCGAAGGGCGCCGCTGAACGCGATCTACCGCGCGATCGACTTCACGTACGCGCCGAGCGAGGTCATGTCGAGCGGCTTGAAGAAGACCGCGCGCACGATGGTGCGATCGATGTTCGACAGGATGCTGCCGCGCGCGCCGGTGATCACCACGACGCGGGGCCGGTCATCGCTCGGCAGATCGCGCAACGCGTCGATCACGTACAGGCCGCTCGTTCCGTTCAGCATGATGTCGAGCAGCAGGACCGCATACGGCTCCTGCTGCACCTTGATGATCGCGTCGACGGAGGAATCTGTGGACGTGACGGCGAGCCCGATCTGCCCGAGCTCGTGTGCGATGAGATTGCACAGCGAAGTGTCGTCCTCGACGAGCAGAACGCGCGAGTCCGTCGATGATGAACTGCTCATCTCTTCGCTGTCCTGCCTTGCAGGTGTCATTCCCCTGCCGATACGCGCTCAGCGCCGTTTTCTGATGGCCGCCTTGACGCTCTCGATCTCCTCGCGCAGCAGCTCGATCTGCGCGGCGAGTTCCTCGACGTGCTGGCCGAGGTTGCTGACCTGCCGGCGGCGCGCGCCGCGCTGAATCCGGCGCTGGTTGGCCATTTCCCGCCAGAGTTTCGCGCGCTCGCCGGCTTTGAGGGCAGCGATCTGCGCGGCGAGAGGATCGGAACGTTCCTCCTCTTCACCGTTGCCGAGGAGGTCGTGCGGCCTGGCTTTCAGAATGCGGGCGAGGAGGAGAAAGACGTCGAGGTCGACGCCCTGTTTGTTGGTCTCGATGCGGGACAGCGTCGCGGCACTGATCTTCGCTTTCACTGCCACGGCGGTCAGCGAAAGGCTCTGCAACTGACGCGCTTCTCTCAATTTGTTGCCGATCATCTCGATTCACCTGCTGGGATTTTGCGGCTGGGGAAACACTTGCACGCCGTTTGCATTTTCGTCCTGCCGTTGCCGGCCCCCGAGCTACCGGGACGCCATCGCCGGCCGGCATCGCCCGTTGTTCCTCGAGGACCGGCGGTGCATCCGGATCGCCAGCGGATGCGCTCCTTCCGGTCCTCATTTTTTTGTGCTCATGGCTCGTTTCCGCGGAGCGCAAAATGCTGAAGCGAGTGTACGCCCAACGTACGTTCCGCCGCGTGCAAGAAGCTATCCGGTTCCTCCGGTGAGTCAGTGGACTTCCAATTTACGTCGGACGTAATGATTGCGCTCGAGATTTGCTGCACGATCAAGCCGACTGCGCTCCGGAGCAACATCCGGGACGCCATCACCGGGGCCAGTCACCGATGTTCCCTTTGAGGCCAGCGCCTCATCTGAATCGCCAGCAGATGACCCGCTGGCCTTTTTTCCCGGCGTGAGTCGGTATCATCCACGGCGATGGCGACGACATCGCGCGTGATCGCCGGCGACATCGGCGGAACGAAGACGCTCCTGCGCTGCGTCGAAACCTCCGGCGCGATCACGGTCGAGAAGCGATTCGACAGCGCGCGCTACGCGACGTTCGACGATCTGCTGCGCGAGTTTCTGCCGCTCTGTCCGCAGCCGGTCTCCGCGGCATGCTTTGCCGTCGCCGGTCCCGTGCTCGCCGCGCGGGCCGAGGTGACGAATCTTCACTGGCTGATCGAGACGGAGAGCGTGGAGCGCGACTTCGGGATCCCGCGCGTTTCCCTCATCAACGACTTCTACGCCGTCGCCCTCGGCGTTCCGCTCCTCGGACCGGCCGATCTGGTCACTCTGCAAGCAGGAACGCGCGACCGCACCGCGCCCATCGGAATCCTCGGCGCCGGCACCGGCCTCGGCGAAGCCATGGTCGCATTCCACCGCGGCGAGTGGATCGTCATCCCGTCGGAAGGAGGTCACGCCGACTTCGCGCCGCACGATGACGAGCAGATGCGCCTTCTCGCCGCACTGCAGAAGAAATACGGGCACGTCAGCTGGGAACGCGTGATCTCGGGAATGGGACTCGAGAACATCTACGCGTTTCTGACGGGCCGCAGCGAGGATCCGGCGCGCATCGCCGATCTGGCGTCGCGCGGCGACGACGCCGGCTTGCGCACGTTCGGCATCTTCGTCGACATCTATGGAGCCGAGGCGGGGAACATGGCCCTGCGGCTGCTGGCGCGAGGAGGCGTCTTTCTCGCCGGCGGGATCGCCGCGAAGAATCAGAGCTTCTTTACCGACGGCCGGTTCATCTCTGCGTTTCTGAAAAAGGGACGCTTCAGCGAGCTGCTGCGCGAGATGCCTGTGGATCTGATCATCAATGAGCACGTAGGGTTGCTGGGCGCGGCGGCGATGGCGGCCCAGGAATCGACTCGAACCACAAACCGTTGACGCGGCGCGCATGGGTCTTTCGGTCGGCATCGTCGGTCTCCCGAACGTCGGCAAGTCGACGATCTTCAACGCGCTCACCGCGGCGGGAGCGCAGAGTGCGAACTATCCGTTCTGCACGATCGAGCCGAACGTGGGCATCGTCCCCGTGGTCGACGCGCGACTCGACAAGCTCGCGGAGCTCGCGCAGAGCAAGCAGACCGTCTACACGGACCTGAAGGTCGTCGACATCGCCGGCCTGGTGCGCGGCGCGAGCGAAGGCGAGGGACTCGGCAATCAGTTTCTCGCGAACATCCGCGAGACCGACGCGATCCTGCACGTCGTCCGCTGCTTCATCGATCCGAATGTCGTGCACGTCGAGGCGACGGTCGATCCGGAGCGCGACGTCGAGATCATCGAGACGGAGCTGATGCTGGCCGACCTCGACGCACTGAACAAACGGCTCGATCGCGTCGGACGCCTCGCACGCGTGGGCCAGAAAGACTCGCAGCCGATGGCGGATGCGCTGAAGACGGCGATCGACGCGATCGACAAAGGGACGCCGCTTCGCGCGGCGGATCTCACCGGCCACGACCGCGAGGCGCTCCGCGAGTTGAACCTGATCACGATGAAGCCCGTACTCTTCGTAGCGAACATCGCGGAGGCGGACCT
>DASWBH010000103.1:0-4871 GCA_036390755.1 Thermoanaerobaculia bacterium | reverse complement strand
CGTCGCGTCGTCGTTCTTGATCTGCAGCGGCTGGCCGACCTGCAGGACCTGAACGTGCGGGTGGTACTGGCAGCCTTTCTGGTCGAGGACGGCCGGCGTCGACGGCGCGGGACCGTTCGGGGCGTTCTTCACCCAGACGATCACGTTCGCGAGCTCGCCGGCCGGGCCGACGACGACTTCCTCGTCGGTAGCCGGAGCGCTCGAATGCTGCGACTGGCAGTACGGATCGGCGCTCATCTGGATCGCCGGCATCTTCGGCGCGGCACCGACGAGCTTCACGACGCCGGTGATGGTCGCCGCGTCGGCAACGTTCGCGACGGCCGCAGCTGGAGTTGCCGCGCCACCGGCCTGCGCGGGAGCCGACGCAGTCTTCTGCGGACCCTCGTCGTCTTCGCCTTCGTTTTCTTTCGACGCGGACTCTTTACCGCCGCCACACGCGACCGCTACGAGCAGCGTTGTGACGTACATCAGGGCCAGGAACTTCTTCATTGATTCTCCGTTCGTCCGTCTCCCGGCGGGAGAGGGTGGCGCGAAGCGCCGGGTGAGGGACCCCTCATCCGGCCTTCGGCCACCTTCTCCCGCGGGGAGAAGGCTGAGTTTTCCCCGGTCTGCACGGGCGTGGGCGGCGGCGTGCGCGGCGCCTGCTGCGGCACGGTCATCACGGGCGGAGCGTTGAGCGGTTGCGGCGGACGCGTCCCGGGGATGCCGATGCTCCAGATGTAATCGCGCAGATATCCGGTCAGCGCCGCGGCGTCCTTCATCGCGCGGCGCAGATCGTCTTCGTTCTTGAAGTACGGCAGCAGCGCGGACTTGTGCGCTGCGAATTGCGGCGTGTCGATGGCCATGGCCAGCGGCGACGTGAAGTCGCCCGTCTCGGCGTGGCGCGGGAAGTTCGTCGGCATACGCGTGCCGGGGATCATCTCGTCGGGACGGCGGATCCAGTCGGCGATCCATTCGTGGCGCAGGCGCACCTTCGCCAGCGTCAGGTTCGGTGCGAGCGAGGTCGTGTCGGCGATGTTCGGCATCGGCGGATTCGACGGATCGCCCACCGGCGCCGTCGAGTGGCACTGCATGCAGCGCAGCATCGAGAAGACCTCGCGGCCGATGGCGACGTTCTGCGGCGGCGGCGCGAAGTGCTGCATCGTGTCGAACGCCGGCACCTTGCCTTCGGCGGCGAACATCGACACGAGGCGGTTGGCCTCGTCGTCGCTGAACTGGAACGTGGGCATGCGCACCGACAACCACGGGCGGATCTTCATCACGGTCGGATCCTTGAGGAAGTCGAAGAGCCACGGCGACTGGCCGCGTCCTCCTTCCGGCGAGAGGTCCGGTGGCAGGAAATTCGGATCCTTGATCAGCGCGGCGATCGCCCGGCCGGTGCCGTCGACGACGTGACAGCCGCGGCAGTTGCGCTGCGAGACGAGCTTGCGCCCTTCCTCCATGATCCGGCTGCGCGCGTCGTTCGCGGCGAGGCGATTCGCGGACACGCGCTCCTTGGTCAGTCCCAGGACGACGGAGGTGATGAGCTCGGCCTCGTGCGGTGTGAGGCCGAAGTTCGGCATCTTCAGCTTGTCGTTGTAGATCTTCGTGCGCTCGTCGTCGTACACGCGCGGGCTGCGCAGCTTGTTGTAGACAAACGACGGAACGGTGTGAATGACCTTCTCGTCCGTCCCATCCTCGTCATTCCTGTATTCGTGAATGAATCCGAAATCGAAGAGGTGCAGCGTCTTCGATCCTTCGACGGTGAGCTCGGTGCCGATCGGTTTGAGATTTTCGAAGCCCTTGATCTCGTGGCACGAGTAGCAACCGTACTTCTCGATCGAGCGCTGGCCGAGGTACTTGAGCTGATCGTCGAGCGGCATGGACTGAAGCCTGGCGTCGGCGTCGCGGACCGTCATCGTGTTGATGAGGTAGGTCTTCGCGAGATCGCGAACGGCCGCGGGATCCGGCGGGCGGACCGGCGTGCGCATGAACTGCGGCTTCTGCAGCGTCATCAGATAGGCCGTGATGTCGGCAGCTTCCTGATCCGACAGGCGCAGCGACGGCATCGGCGCATTCGGGTCGTAGTTGTGCGGATTCCTGATCCAGTTGTAAATCCAGCCGGGATACGTCTTCGAGCCGACGTTGGCGAGGTTGAAGCCGAAGTTGCGTTCGAGCGGATAGTCGTCGCGCCTGGCGCGTCGCGTTTTCCCGTTCGCGTCGGTGAACGTCTCCGTGTTGAGGTGACAGGCCAGGCAGCCCACGTTCTCGACGAGCGTCTTTCCGCGCGCGGCGTCGCCGGTGTTCGGTCCCAGCCACTGGCGATGCGTCGAGTTCGCGAACAGATACGTGACGATCGCGTGGATCTCGGCGTCCTGGTACTTGATGTTCTGCGCGCGCTCGTCGGCTGGAACCGCGGGCCCGATCATGTTGCGCTGGTAGAAGAACGCCGGCATGCGCGTGGTCGACTTGAATCCGCGCGGATTGGAAATCCAGCGGAACGCCCAGTCGGGAGTGACCTTCTCGGCGATGTGGTCGAGCGTCGGTCCGGGCTTCTGCAGGTCGGAGAAACGCCAGTTGTTGATCTTGTGGCAGGCGTGGCAGCCGTACAGCTCCACCATGTGTGTGGCCTGGGTGATCCGCTCGCCCTCATCGATCTGGATCTGATCGCCGTGGCACTTCAGGCAACCGGCCTGGTAGTGCTGGCGCGGATACATCGGCGTCTCGAGGAACGGATTTTCGACGTATCCCCAGTTGCGGTTCTTGTAATCCCACAGCCAGGGGAAGAACGGCAGCGTGGATGCTTCCCACCGCCGCTCCATCCTGCGGCTGGCCGGCGTGTGGCCGGCGCGGCCGAATTCGGTGGCCCGGTCCTGACCGCGATGGCAGACCGTGCATCCGTAATCGAGGAGCGGATGCGGTGACGAGGATCCGACGAACGTGTCGAGCTTCGGATGCGTGCGGAACGGATTGAGGACGTCCTGCGGCGCGTCCTGCTCCCGCTGCAGCTGCGCGATCCGCTCCTCGGTCTCCTTCCGCTTCGCGGTCGGGATCTGATGTTTGTCGAGCTTCTGCTGCAGCTCAGCCTGGAGCCGGGCCGCCTCTTTCTTCGATTCGAAGCCCGGCCGATCGATGGCACGGTGGCAGGTCTGACAGCGATCGACGCGCGGCACCGACATGTAATTCATGTCGATGAAGAGATCGGCGAGGACCACCTGATCGATCTTGAATGTCGGGTTGATGAAGTCGAGCAGCGGAGCGTTGAGCACGATCGTGCGCTCGTTCGGGCTCACGTTCTCGAGCTGCTTTGTGAGCAACTCGACGTTCGCCGTCATCTGCTTCTTCTCGTCTTCCAGATCGGTGACGCGACGAAGCCACTGATCGAGGCGGCCCCGCGCGGCATCGCGGTCACGCGTCATCTGCTGGAGCCGCAGGTTCAGATCGGCGAGATGATTCTGCTGCCGCTGATACTCGGCCTGCTGCTGCTGGGCGTCCGAGCGGTGCTCGACGATCGATGTCTCGGCGATGTAGCGCTGCGCGTCGAGCCGGGCCTTCGCGAAGCGATAGTCCTGATCGGCGGCGTAATGCCTCCCCTCCCACTCGTCGAGATCCTTCTGCGCGCGCATGTACTCGTCGCGATGCCTGGCGATCTCCACCTGCTGGTCGCGCATGCGCCGGTCGAGGTCGGCGAGCTTCTGCCGCGTCGTCGCATCGTCGGCCGCTTTCAGCTCCTGCTGGATCCGATCCGACTGCAGGCGCATGAATTCGACCTGGAACCACTTCCATCCGCGGACGTAGTCGTACACAACCGTCAATCCCGTCGAGACGAGCAACAGAATCGCCGAGAACGCGAAGATCGCGTTGAGACGCGACATCGCGTAGTTGTGCGGGATGGGCTCCTGGGGCTTCATTTGAGTTGTCGGTTGTCAGTTGTCGGTTCTCGGCGCCGACGGCTAAATATTGAAAAAGATCTCCTGGATGTGAAGGATGTACTTCAGGTTGAACAGCCAGCGCAGAACCATCTTGATCGGCAGCGCGAGCATGATCAGGAACAGGAACGTGCCGACGTAATAGCGCGGCGCGCCCATCTTCAAATAGAAACGCCGGAACGGACCGATGGCCAGAAGCGGCGGCAGGGCGAGATACGCCAGCACCAGCAGAAGGCCGGGCGCCTCGCGGATGACCCAGAGCTTCGGCAGGGGCATCGACAGGAACTTCACCCAGACCAGCTCGGAGAGGTCGACATTCACGAGCGGAACGAGCTTGTTCGGGTCCCAGTATTCGTAAGGGCCGAAGAAGTTCCAGTTCGGCCCGCGCAGGAACGTTCCCGTGATGATCAGGAACGACCAGAGCACGAGGAATCCGTAGAGAAAAATGCCGAGCTCCCACTTCCGCTCGCGGAAGGAGAAGTAGCCGTTGCCGCGCGGATTCGTGTCGATGTACGGAATGGCCATCAGGCCGACGATGATCAGCGTCGGCAGCACGACGCCGGCCAGCCACGGATCGAAATAGACGAGCATCTCCTGAAGGCCGAGGAAGTACCAGGGCGCTTTCGCGGGATTCGGCGACGACGTCGGATTCGCCGCCTCTTCGAGCGGAGCGCGCAACGACACCGACCAGACGATCATCACGACCGTCAGCAGGATCATGCACATCATCTCGGTGTAGACGAGGTCGGGCCACGTGAAGAGCTTCTCGTCCGACTCGGTCTTCTCCCACGGGATCCCGCCCATGGCGATCTGTCTGTCGTTGAGATAGGCCTTGCGCAGAGCCACCCACGTGAAGATGCCGAGGAGGAAGATCATCGCGCCGATGGGGACGTTGTCCGGCTTGGCGGCGATCAGGTAGAAGTTCGGATCGAGCATCGACACGAAGAAGCCGCCCAGTCCGAA
>DASWBH010000102.1:0-6161 GCA_036390755.1 Thermoanaerobaculia bacterium | reverse complement strand
TCGCCATTCACGGTCGAAAAGGGCTACAAGCTGTACTTCACGTCGCCCGACGAGGAGACGGCGCTGCGCGACGCCTACTCGATGCGCGAGCCGCTGCTGACGCTTCTCTCACCGGACGAGCAGAACGCGCTGGCGGAGCGGTTCGGGTTCGACTACCGCACGCACGCCACGACGGTCGCCTGGGTGATCCTCGCGGGTTCGGCGGCCGGAGCCGTCACGGCGCTCGCGTCGATGACGAACGGGCCGCGCCTCGGCGCCGTCGCATCGCTCGCCGTCGCCCTCGTGGTCGGCATCGAGCAGGTCCTGCGATTCGGCCGGCTCCGGCGCGGTCCGGCGTCGAGCATGCTCGGATTCGTCGTTCGTCCGTTCGCGCGTAAGCTCTTGCGGTAACGAAGCTGTCATCCCGAGCGGCAGCGAGGGATCTGGGCCGGGCGGCTCGACGAACGTGCCTTCCCGCCGCCCGGATTCCTCACTCACGCTCGGAATGACATCGTTTGGAACGGGCTTCGCACCGCGGCGCGCAGAGTGGTGGAGTTCGACGGTCGGCGAAGAGTCATCATCGAGAACGTGGCACCGGCGGTCGACGACGGCCGGTTTCCGGCGAAGCGTGTCGCCGGCGACATCGTTGCCGCGGAAGCGGACATTTTCGCCGACGGCCACGACCTGATCTCCGCGGTCGTCTACCATCGCCACCAATCAGAAAAGAAATCGCGCGAGATCCGCATGCGCCCGCTCGTCAGCGACCGCTGGCGCGCCGAGTTCCCGGTCGAATCCCTCGGCTTCCACTCCTTCGCGGTCGAAGCGTGGATCGATCACTTCCTGACCTGGCATCGCGACCTCAGCAAACGCGTCGACGCAAAGGCCGAGGATCTCGATGTGCAGCTCGAGATCGGGTTGCAGATGATTCGTGCGGCCGCGGAACGCGCGGGCGTGCGCGACCGCAGGAAGCTGCAGGCGTTCATCGGCACGCTCGAGTCCGACGAGCCCCTCGAGGACAAGATCGAGGACATGTGGAGCGAGGATCTGCTCGCGCTGATGTGGCGCAACTCGGAGCGGAAGTTCGCGACGAAGACGCCGTGCGAGTTCACGATCGAAGTCGACCGCAAGAGGGCCGCGTTCAGCACCTGGTATGAGATGTTTCCGCGTTCGAGCGGCGCGGGTGGTCACGGGACGTTTCGCGATGTGGAGGCGCAGTTGCCGCGTATCGCGAAGATGGGATTCGACGTGTTGTACCTGCCGCCGATTCATCCGATCGGATCGACGTTCCGCAAGGGTCGCAACAACAGGGTGGCTGCGGAGAAAGCCGACGCCGGCAGTCCGTGGGCGATCGGCGCACCGGAAGGCGGGCACACGTCGGTGCATCCGCAGCTCGGGACCATCGACGAATTCGAGCGTCTCGTGAAAACCGCCGGCAGGCACGGCGTCGAGATCGCGCTCGACATCGCTTTCCAGGCTTCTCCCGATCACCCGTACGTGAAGGACCATCCCGACTGGTTCCTCCATCGGCCCGACGGTTCGGTCCAGTACGCGGAGAATCCGCCGAAGAAGTATCAGGACATCTATCCGTTCTATTTCGAGAGCGACGCATGGCAGGAATTGTGGGGCGAGCTGCGCGACATCTTCCGGTTCTGGGCGGGGAAGGGCGTTCGCATCTTCCGCGTCGACAATCCGCATACGAAGCCGCTGTCGTTCTGGCAATGGGCGATCGCGGAGCTCAAGCGCGAGAATCCCGATCTGATCTTTCTGGCCGAGGCGTTCACGAGGCCGAAGATCATGTATTGGCTGGCGAAGAGCGGCTTCTCGCAGTCGTACACGTATTTCGCGTGGCGCAACACGGCGTATGAGCTGCGCGAGTACTTCAGCGAGATCACGAAGCCGCCGGTCAGCGACTTCTTACGGCCCAACGCATGGCCGAACACGCCCGACATTCTCACCGAGTATCTGCAATACGGCGCGCGTCCTGCGTTCACGATCCGCTTCATTCTCGCGGCGACGCTCTCGGCAAACTACGGCATTTACGGACCGCCGTTCGAGCGGATGGTTCACGTCGCGCGCGAGAGCGGCAGCGAGGAGTATCTCGATTCCGAGAAATACGAAGTGAAGCGATGGGAGCCGTCGGACGACGACCTCTCGGAGTTCATCGCAGTGGTCAATCGCGTGCGTCAGGAGAACCCGGCACTGCAGCAGAACACGACGCTGCGTTTTCACAAGAGCGACAACGACTCGATCCTCTGTTACAGCAAAGCGGCGGGAGATAACATCGTGCTGTGCGTGGTGAATGTCGACCCGCACAACACGCAGGCGGGCTGGGTCGACCTCGACCTCCAAGCTCTGCAGCTCGATCCGAGCCGCGCGTTCCAGGTCCACGACCTGCTGAGCGGCGCGCGGCACTCGTGGCACGGCGCGCGGAACTACGTGCAGCTGAACCCGCACGTCGTGCCTGCGCACATCTTCAGAATCAGGCGGAGAGTGAGGACAGAGAGAGACTTTGAGTACTACCTCTAAAACCGAGGACCGAGGACCGAGGACCGAGGACGTCTGGTACAAGGACGCCGTCATCTATCAGGCGCACGTCCGTGCGTTCTTCGATAGCAACGACGACGGAATCGGCGACTTCCCCGGCCTCACGCGGAAGCTCGACTACCTGCAGGATCTCGGCATCAATACGCTGTGGCTGCTGCCGTTCTATCCGTCGCCGCTTCGCGATGACGGTTACGACATCGCCAACTACAACGCCGTCAATCCGAGCTACGGCACTCTCAGCGATTTCAAGCTTTTCATGCGCGAGGCGCACCGCCGCGGCATCCGCGTCATCACGGAGCTCGTCATCAACCACACGAGCGATCAGCACGCGTGGTTTCAGAAGTCGCGGCGCGCGAAGCCGGGAACGCCGTGGCGGGACTACTACGTCTGGAGCGATACGCCGGATAAATTCAAAGACGCGCGCATCATCTTCAAGGACTTCGAGACGTCGAACTGGACGTGGGATCCGCTCGCGAAGCAGTACTACTGGCACCGCTTCTACTCGCATCAGCCCGACCTCAACTTCGACAACAACGCCGTCCACGACGCGCTCTTCAAGGCCCTCGGCTTCTGGATGGATCTCGGCGTGGACGCGTTCCGCCTCGACGCGATTCCGTACCTCTACGAACGCGACGGCACGACGTGCGAGAACCTGCCGGAGACGCACGTCTACCTGAAGAAACTGCGCGCGCATCTCGACGAGCACTACCCGGGCAAGATGCTGCTCGCCGAAGCGAATCAGTGGCCGGAAGACACGCTGCCGTACTTCGGCGACGGCGACGAATGCCACATGGCCTTCCACTTCCCGGTCATGCCGCGCATGTACATGTCGCTGGCCATGGAGGACCGTTTTCCGATCATCGACATCATGAGCCAGACGCCGCCGATTCCGGAGAACTGCCAATGGGCGATGTTCCTCCGCAATCACGACGAGCTGACCCTCGAGATGGTCACGGAAGAAGACCGCGACTACATGTGGCGCACGTACGCGCGCGAGACCCAGGCGCGCATCAACCTCGGCATCCGCCGCCGCCTTGCCCCGCTGATGGAGAACCATCGCATCCGCATCCATCTCATGAACGGGCTGCTGTTCTCGTTTCCCGGTACGCCGATCATCTACTACGGCGACGAGATCGGCATGGGCGACAACATTTATCTCGGCGATCGCAACGGAGTGCGCACGCCCATGCAGTGGAGCGCCGACCGCAACGCCGGCTTCTCGCGCGCGAATCCGCAGCGGCTCTTTCTGCCGGTCATCATCGATCCGCAGTACCACTACGAGCAGGTCAACGTCGAAGCGCAGCAGAACAACCAGTACTCGCTGCTGTGGTGGATGAAGCGCCTGCTCGCGCTGCGCAAGCGTTATCGCGCGTTCGGCCGCGGGACGATGGAGTTCCTGCACCCTGACAATCGCAAGATCCTCGCGTACATCCGCCGATTCGAAGAGGAGACGATCCTCGTCGTCGCCAATCTCTCGCGCCTCGTGCAGACGTTCGAGCTCGACCTCTCGTCGTACAAAGGAATGACGCCGGTCGAGCTCTCGGGCAGCGTGCGCTTCCCCGAGATCGGCGAGCGACCCTACTTCCTCAACCTCGGACCATTCGCGTTCTACTGGTTCGCGCTCGAGCGCAAGGTGACCGACGAGGTCAAAACGGTGGAGGAGGTTCCGCTGGTCGGGGCGAAGAAGTGGGAAGAGATCTTCGCCGATCGGAACCGCGACGCGCTCAACCGTGCCATCCTGCGCTACATCTGCGGACGGCGATGGTTCGGCGGGAAGGCGCGAACAGTCAGCAGTCTCTCCATCCGCGAGCTCGTCGCACTGCCGAAGCATTCCGCGTATCTGACGATGGTCGATGTCGAGTACACGGAAGGAGAGCCGCAGACGTACCTGCTGCCGCTCGGCATTACCCAGGCGCGGCGCTCCGACGAAGAAGCAGCGAAGCTGACGACGCTCATCGCGCGGCTGCGCGAGGGATGCCTGCTGTACGAGCCGGTGATCGACGACGCGTTCGCGAATGCGTTGCTCGACACGATCGCGCGCAAGCGTCAGCTCAAGGGCGACCACGGCACCGTTGCCGGCGTGCCGACGCGCGCGTTCCGCGATCTGCGCGGCAGCGGGCCGCTCGATGCGCAAGTGATCAAAGCGGAACAGAGCAACACCGCGATCGTGTATGGACAGCGACTCTTCCTGAAACTGTTCCGGCGGCTCGAGCCGGGCGTGAATACCGATTTCGAGATCGGCCGGTTCCTCAACGAAGAGACCGAGTTCGCACACACGCCGCGAGTCGCAGGTGCGCTCGAATACCGCACGCCGCGCTCGCCTGAGCCGATGACCATCGCGATCCTGCAGAGCTACACCGAGAATTCCGGCGACGCCTGGAGCTACACGCTCGACTCGATCGGCCGCTATTTCGAGCGGATCCTCAGCGAGCACGCCTCGCCGGAGAATCTCGCGAAAGCGACGCCGAAAGAAGGCCCGCTCGAGCTCGCGCGCAAGCCGCAGAGCGAGCTTGCCACCGATCTGATCGGCAGCTACCTCGCCGACGCCGAGCTCCTCGGCCGCCGCACCGCCCAGATGCACAACGCGCTCGCGTCGCGCAACGACATCGCCGGCTTCGCGCCCGAGCCGATCACGGCGCATTACCAGCGGTCGCTCTATCAGTTCGTCCGCACGCAGGCCGTGCAGGCGCTGCAGCTCGTGCGACGCCGCGCGAAGGACAATCCCGCCGCGGCCGACCTGCTGTCGAACGAGCAGGCGCTGTTCGAGCGCATCAAGAAGATCATCGCCGGCCGCATCGGAGGGCAACGCATCCGCACGCACGGCGACTACCACCTCGGACAGGTGCTGCACACAGCGAACGACTTCGTGATCATCGACTTCGAAGGCGAGCCGACGCGCCCTCTCTCCGAGCGCCGGATCAAACGATCGGCGTTGCGAGACGTCGCCGGGATGATCCGCTCGTTCCACTACGCGCCATATGCGGTGGTGTTCGGACAGGCGCAGGCTTCGGTCATCCGCGATGAAGATGCCCCGGCGCTCGACGCGGGCGCGCGCTTCTGGCAGCGCTGGGTCGCCGCCGCATTCCTGCGCGCGTATCTCGACGAGAGTGCAGGCAGCGCGCATCTGCCGAAGTCGCAGGACGAGATGCACGTGCTCCTCGACGCGCATCTGCTCGAGAAGGCGCTTTACGAAGTGGCCTATGAACTGAACAATCGGCCGGAGTGGGTACGGATACCGCTCAGAGGGTTGCTTGATTTGATTTCCCGGGATTAGGGATTGATCTGATGTCAGACGCAGCGAAGAAGGGCGACAAGGTCCGCGTCCATTACACCGGCTCGTTCGACGATGGAAGCATCTTCGATTCTTCTCGAGGCGCCGACCCGCTCGAGTTCACGATCGGTGCTGGAGAGGTCATCGCGGGATTCGAGGACGCGATCGTCGGCATGTCGGAGGGGGAGAAGAAGCACCAGACGATCGCGCCGGAGCGCGCGTACGGCGAGCGCCATGACGAGCTCGTGTTCACGATCGGTCGCGATCATTTGCCGCCCGGCAGCGACGTCGCGATCGGCGACACGCTGCAGGTCGGCTTTCAGAACGGACGAACGGCGACCGTGCAGGTGATGGACATGAACAGCAA
>DASWBH010000101.1:0-10184 GCA_036390755.1 Thermoanaerobaculia bacterium | reverse complement strand
ACCGGCGTCCGCGGCCGGCTGCCGTGGCGCGGAAGGACTTACGATGCCGCGAGCACACGCTTCGGCGCCCAGCGGTGAATTTCTTGCACGTGCACGGAGCAGAAGGAGAAGTAAATGACGGATAAGCCATTTCTGACCGATGTGAAAGAGTTGCGCCGCCGCGCGCGCCAGCACATGGAAGAGGGAGCGGTCACCGAGGGGTATCGCGCGAACCGGGACACGGTGGTCAAGCTGCTGAACGAGGCGCTGGCGACCGAGATCGTCTGCGTGCTCCGGTATAAGCGGCACTACTTCATGGCGCAAGGTATCCACGCCGACCCGATCGCGTCGGAGTTCCTGCAGCACGCGAACGAGGAGCAGGGGCATGCCGATCAGATCTCGAACCGGATCGTGCAGCTCGGCGGCATGCCGAACCTCAATCCGGAGGGCATGCTGTCGCGCTCGCATTCGGAGTACGTCGAGGGACACACGCTCCTCGACATGATCAAAGAGGATCTGATCGCCGAGCGCATCGCCATCGACTCCTACACCGAGATGATCCGGTACGTCGGCGACGACGACATCACCACGCGGCGGATGCTCGAAGGCATCCTCGGCGTCGAGGAGGAGCACGCCGACGATCTCTCCAGCTTTCTCGTGGACATGGAGAAGGACTGGAAAACCAGGGACCGCACTTCCGGCTAGGAAGGGGGGAATAGCGGCGTGTTCTCATCATTGAGATGAGACACGATCTCGAATACCTCTCCCACTCGTCGCTTCAGGCCGCTACGCCGCCCGATGGACCGCTGCATCTCGCCGACGACGAGCTGCTCGACGCCTACTCGCAGGCGGTCACAGCGGCGGCGGCGCGCATCACGCCGTCGGTCGTCAATCTCGAAGTGCGCCAGCAGGGGCAGCGCGGCGAGCAGCGCGGCGGCGGCTCGGGATTCCTCTTCACGCCTGATGGTTTCATCCTGACGAACAGCCACGTCGTGAACGGCGCGTCCTCGATCGACGTCACGCTCAACGATGGCACGCGTTGCGAGGCCAGCGTCGTCGGAAACGATCCGCATACCGACCTGGCGATCGTGCGCGTCTCCGCACCGAACCAGGTGCCCGCGCGCTTCGGCGATTCGGATGCGATCCGGCCGGGGCAGGTCGTCGTCGCAGTCGGGAATCCGTACGGGTTCCAGTGCACGGTCACCGCGGGCGTCGTCAGCGCGCTCGGCCGCACGATGCGCGCGCAGAGCGGCCGGCTGATCGACAACGTCATCCAGACCGATGCAGCGCTGAATCCCGGCAACTCCGGCGGGCCGCTCGTCAACTCCCGCGGTGAAGTCATCGGCGTGAACACAGCCGTGATTCTTCCAGCGCAGGGCATCTGCTTCGCGATCGGCATCAACACGGCGAAGTTCGTCGCGTCGCGCCTGATTCGCGACGGCCGGATTACCCGCAGCTACATCGGCGTCGGCGGTCAGTCCGTTCCGCTGCATCGACGGATCGTTCGCTTCTACAACCTGCCTGTCGAGAGCGGGGTGCTCGTCGTCGGGATCGAGAAGGCGAGTCCCGCCGAAGGGGCCGGTCTGCGCGACGGCGATGTCATCGTCGCGTTCGGCGCGCGCGCTGTCTCGAGCGTCGACGATCTGCATCGGATTCTGACCGAGGAGGAAGTGGGGAAGGAATCGGAAGTGACGTTCATCCGCTCGACGGAAAAGCTCGTCAGCAGAATCGTTCCCGTGCGCGCGGACGCCGTATGACGGGCGCAGGGAAATGATGATAAATTCGTTGCGGTTAGCGGAAACCGACGATGTCACGCCCAGCCGAACGTTACGCGCAGCTTCTCAACCAGATCATCAGTCCGTTTGATCTCAGCCACGACTTCGGGCGCAAGCGCGCCTACGAGGCGGCGATCGACTACGCGCGCGAGAACCTCATCGACGATCCGCACTGCAACGAGTTCCTCAATGCCGCCGCCAAGCGCCTCGGATTTGCGGCCGTGTCGTTCGACACGATCGAAGCGCGCGTGAAGGTCCCCAAGAACGCCTGGCTCGACGTCTGGATCTCCGACGAAGACGACGAGATCGCGCTCACCGGCACGCGCGAAGGCATCCAGTACCTCATCGATCTGCTTTCCCATCTGCGTGAGGCGAGCGATCCCGAGCAGCACATCCATCTCGACCGCGGCATCGCGCCGATGACCGAGAACTCCGCCAACCTCGTTCTGTTCAAGGAAGAGGAGACCTGGTTCACGGGCGCGGGCGAGGAAGGCGCGCAGGACTTTCCGCAGCGCGAGATCGATCCCAAGCAGATCTACGCGATCCAGTTCATCCACTATCCTCCCGAGGACCTGCCGATCAGCGCGCACAAGCTCTATCGCGTGCTGAAGGTCGAAGAGGACGACGGCTACTCGGCGACGGTGAAGGAGTTCGGCGAAGGGACGGACGACCGGTACTTCAAGTTCACCTTCATGGCCGACAACGACGAGAAGTTCACCTACAGCTTCCATCTCGACGATCCGGCCGTGAATTACTTCACGCATCGCGAGATCCTCAAGCTGGCGATGCGCAGCGTGTAGGTCCCCCTTCCTCCTTCTCCCCGCGCGGCGGGGAGAAGGAGGAAGGGGGATGAGGGGGCTTCCGATCGATGCTCTCGCCCCTCATCCGCGGCCCGGCCGCACCTTCTCCCCGCGTCGCGGGGAGAAGGAAGAATCAGAATGACGATAGACTCGGCGCCGCATGATCCGGCAGATCGCTGTCATCGGCAGCGGCACGATGGGACGCGGCATTGCGTATCTCTCTGCGATCGCGGGCTATGACACGGTGATTTACGACGTGGAGAACGCCGCGCTGGATGCGGCGCGCGCGTCGATCGAAGCGACGCTGCACAAGGGCATCGAGAAGGGCAAAGTCACCGAACGGCTCGCGTCCGAGGCGCTGGCGCGGGTGAGTGTGGCAAGCGATCTCGAGCCGGCCGTGCGCGCCGCCGATCTCATCATCGAGGCGGTGCCGGAGAACTTCGACCTGAAGAAAGAGCTTTTCGCGCAGGCCGATCTCTTCTGCGACGAAGAAGCGATCCTCGCGTCGAACACCTCGTCGCTGTCGATCTCGACGCTGGCCGCGAACGTCGAGCGCGCCGATCGCTTCGTCGGATTGCACTTCTTCAAGCCTCCGCACGTGATGAAGCTCATCGAGATCGTCCGCGGCGACGGCACGTCGGACCGCACCGTCGCCGAAGTCCACGAGGTGGCCGAGCGCATGGGCAAGCAGCCCATCGTCGTGCGCGACAGCCCCGGCTTCGCATCCTCGCGCCTCGGCATCGCCCTCGGCCTCGAGGCGATGCGCATGGTCGAAGAAGGAGTGGCGTCGGCAACCGACATCGATCGCGCCATGGAGCTCGGCTACAACCATCCGATGGGACCTCTTCGCCTGTCCGATCTCGTCGGCCTCGACGTGCGCCTCGGCATCGCCGAGTACCTCGCGTCGACGCTCGGCCCGCGCTTCGAGCCGCCGCAGCTCCTCCGCGACATGGTGGCTGCCGGAAAGCTGGGCAAGAAGACGGGCGAGGGGTTTTACAAATGGCCCGACGAATGATGTGCCGCGCGCTGGCCGCGCTCGCACTCGCTTCGCTCTTCGCGCGTCCTCTTCACGCTGACGAAACCGAAAACCTGACGGCGCTCGCGCGTGTGTGGGCTGCGGCGAAATTTCTCGATCCGGCGCTGGCGACGAGCGACATCGACTGGGATGGTGCGCTGCTGCGCGCGATCCCGAAAGCGCGCGCGGCGAGGACGGACGCGGATCTCGCCGACGCCGTTGGCGCGATGCTGGCGGAGCTTCACGATCCGGCCTCGCGCATTGTGAAAAGCGCAGCCGCGCCGTCCAAACCGGCCGAGGTGCCGTTGACGCGAACGGACGGTGAGGTGCTCGTTGTCAACTTCGGCAGTCACGCCGCGAGAAACGGGATCGATGTGGCGACGGAGCTGCGCAGGATCGCGAAGGACGTTGCCAACGCGAAGTTCGTCGTCGTCGACTTGCGCGGCGGAAACGGCGACGAGATCGACTACGACTTCGCGATGCAGCAGCTGCCGTGGAGCGACGTCGCGATCTCGGCGCCGAATCGCACAGTCGCGTATCACTCCGGCTACGCGCCGCAAGTCGGCGGGACGAGCGGCGGCTATTACTCCGGGCTGCTCGAAGTCTCGGGCCGGAGTTTCTCAGCGTCGCCAAAAGCGCCGCAGCGCATCGCGTTTATCGCCGACCGCAGGTCGGGCGTTCCTGATGTCGCGCTGGCCTTGCGCGATGCCGGCCGCGCTTTCTTCGCCGCGTCGGAGCCGCTCGGCGACGAGCTCGCGTTCAACGCCACGTCGATCGATCTTCCCGGCGGCGTGCAAGCCGAAGTGCGCATCTCGCAGTTCCGCAACGGCAACGTGTCGGTCGATGTGATCGACCCCGATCCGGTCGCGGCATCGATCGCCGCACTGCGTGGCCAGAGGCAGGTTGCCGCGACTCCGCAGCGCGCCAAGGCGCCGGCTGCGCCGCATTGGCGCGCCGACGACCAGTACGCGTCGATGACCTATCCGGATGTCGAGCATCGAATCCTCGCTGCCACTCGGCTCTGGGCCGTCATCCATTACTTCTATCCGTATCTCGATCTCATCGGCGACTGGGACGCGACGTTCAAGCAGTTCATCCCGCGATTCATCGCTGCCGCGAACGCGGACGAATACGCGCGCGCAGTCGTGGAGATGGACACGCACGTCGAAGACGGGCATTCCTTCGTCAGCGGTCCCGAATTCGTGCAGAAGCTCTTCGGCGGCCCTGGGCGCGTACCGGCCGAGGTGCGGGTGGTGGAGAACGAGTTCGTGGTGACGCATAGCGACGTGCCCGAGCTTCACGCCGGCGACATCGTCGAGAGCATCGACGGTCAGCCGTTCCGCGAACGCGTCGAGCAGATGCGCGCGCTCGTCACCGGCTCGCGCGAGCTGCCGCGCACGCATCGCGCGGCGGCGTTCGCGTTGCGGGGTCCGTCGGACTCGACCGCGACGCTCGCCGTCCGCGGCGCGAACGGTCCGCGCACGGTGAGCGTCAAGCGAGTGCCGTTCAAGATGCCCGATGCGAGCAATCCCTATCGCGTGCTCGAGGGCAACATCGGCTATGTCGATCTGACGAAGCTGACGCCGGCCGATGTCGATGCGATGTTCGACGAACTCGCGAAGACGAGCGCGATCATCCTCGACATGCGCGGCTATCCGCGCGGCACGGCCTGGCCGATCGCGCCGCGCATCAACACGCGTCACGCGAAGATCGGCGCGGAGTTCCGGCGCCGCGAAGTGAGCGGCATGAATCTCGGCTCCGACTTCTCCGTCGCCGGTTTCTATTTCGATCAGCCGCTGCCGAAGGCTGACAAGCCGCTCTACACCGGCCGCATCGTGACGCTGATCGACGATCGCGCCGTCAGCCAGTCCGAACACTCATGCCTGTTCTACGAGCAGGCTGCGGGATCGAAGTTCATCGGCACGACCACCGCCGGCGCGAACGGCGACGTCACGAATCTCGTGCTTCCGGGCGCCATAGTCGTCAGCTTCACCGGCCACGACGTCCGCCATGCCGACGGACGCCAGCTGCAGCGCGTCGGGATCAAGCCGGACATCGAAGTCGCTCCGACGATCGCCGGCATCCGTGCCGGGCGAGACGAAGTCCTGGAGCGCGCGGTTCAGTACTTGAATGCCGGACCGCGCTGATTCCGCCTACGACGCATTCGCCTTCGCGTACGACAAAGCCCTCGGCGAGCGATTCTTCCGTTCCGCGCGGCGGCTGCTCGCGAAACTTCTGAGCCGCTATCCGACCCGCGAGCGCACGCACCTCGACGTCGCGTGTGGCACCGGCCTGACGGTCGAGTTCTTCAGGTCGCGGGGCTGGACTTCGGTTGGCGTCGACGCGTCCCTTCCGATGCTTGCCGTCGCGCGGGAGCGGACGCGCCGACTCGTCGCCGGCGATTTCCGTGCCCTTCCGCTGCGCGGCACGTTCGCGCGCATCACATGTTTGTACGACAGCCTCAACCATTTGAAGAATCGCTCGGATCTCGTCGCCGCGTTCCGCGCCGTCCGCAGCGTCATGTCGAGTGAGTCGCTGTTCTTCTTCGACATGAATCATCCCGACATCTACCCGGAGGTGTGGGGAATGAAAGAGCCGTTTGTGGCCGAGGGAGTCGGGTATCACCTGGAGATTGCGACGACGTTTCGGAGCCGGGACGGCATCGGTCGCGCGCTCGTCACGGGATGGGCTATGCCGCAGCGCGGAGGGCGCGTCGAGATTCACGAGACGCACGAGCAACGTGCGTACACCGAACGCGAAATCATTGAATCGCTGAGCGACAGCGGGCTGTCGACGATCGAGGTCATCGACTTCGATCCGTACAACGAGGCGGACACAATCGAAGGCGACGGAGTCAAGCTTTTCTTCGTCTGCAAATCGGGTTGACGTCGTTCCGCCTGCGGCATATCCTCGCCGCAATCGTTCACAAGCGTTCCACCCACCCCCTGAAAGGAGACGTTATGCGCCGCCCGAGCTTCGTCCTCCTCCTGGCTTTTGTGCTGCTTTTCCCCGCCCTTGTTTTCGCGCAGTCACAAGCAACGACCGGCGTCATCGAAGGCACGATCACCGATGCCAGCGGCGCCGCTCTGCCCGGCGTCTCGGTCGTCATGCGAAACACGCAGACGAACTACTCGCAGACGGCGATCACTGACTCGGGCGGTCGATTCCGAGGGGTGCTGCTGCCCCTCGGCAAGTACGAAGTGACCGCGTCGCTCGAAGGCTTCGGCACTTCCGTCATGCGCGGCGTGGACCTCGCTGTGGGCCAGACGCTCGCTGCGAGCATGACGCTCAGACCTGCAGCCGTCTCCGAGCAGATCGTCGTCACGGCCGCGGCGCCGCTGATCGAGACCGCGCGGACGGAAGGGTCGACGCGCATCGATCAGAAGTCGGTCGAGGGTCTGCCGAACAACGGCCGGAACTTCCTCGAGTACACGAAGCTCACGCCCGGCGTGACCATCGTGCAGGGTCCCGACGGCGACGAGCTGTCGATCAATGGCCAGAAGGGAATCGAGAACAACATCTCCGTCGACGGCGCGGACTTCAACAATCCATTCTTCGGCGAGCAGCGCGGCGGGCAGCGTCCGCCGTTCACGTTCAATCTCGACGCCGTGAAAGAGATGGTCGTGATCGGCGACGGCGCGAACGCGGAGTTCGGCCGCTCGACGTCCGGCTTCGTCAACGTCATCACGAAATCGGGCACGAACGACATGGCGGGAACCGCCCACTTCGTGATGAAGAACGACAGCCTCAGCTCGAACCCGAAGAATCCCAACGGCAGCGAGGCGCCGAAGTTCCCGTCGCATCAGTACCAGACGGGGTTCACGTTCGGCGGACCGCTGATCCGCGATCAGCTGTTCTACTTCGCGGCCGGTGATTTCCAGGTTGCGCGGCAGACCAAGCAGACCGACCCCTCGCGCATCGAGCAGCGAGTGGTCGATGCGATGGCTAGCTTCGGCAGTTCCGGCGAAAACCTGCCGATCGAGCGGACCAACGACGCGCGCGTTCTCCTGGCGAAAGCCGATTGGACGGTGAGCTCGCGGAATCTGGCCACGCTGCGCTACAACTACACGTGGTCCCAACAGAAGAACGGCACGTTCGACGTCGACTCGTGGGGCCGCAGCGCGAATGCGATCGAGAAGGACGACTCGAACGCGCTGACCGGCGCGCTGTCGACGACGTTCAGCGGCAGCCTGCTCAACGAATTCCGCTTTCAGGGCGCCAAGGAGGATCGTCCCCGTCCCTATAACGGGCCGAACATCACGGGGCAGAACCGTCCTCTGCCCGACACGGCATTCGATTTCGGCAGCGCCTACCGGTTCGGCGAACCGTTCTTCATCCCGGTGAAGTATTACGACACGCGCGTTCAGCTCAACGACAACGTCTCGTACATCAGCGGAGCGCATTCGTTCAAGCTCGGCGGAGAGTTCAACCGCGTCAGCTCCGTCCAGACGTTCCTCGGATTTGCGAACGGCCGCTGGATCTTCGATTCGACGGACGGCTTCCTCGAGGATCTGAAGAACCATACGAACAAGCACGTGCTGCTCTACCTGCAGCAGGCCGGCGTGGGCAACATCAGCGTCGAGCAGGCCGGAACCCAGAGCATTCCCCAGACCGAGCCCGCCGTGTTCGTCCAGGACGCGTGGCAGGTTTCACCGCGGCTGAACTTCCAGTACGGCCTGCGCTGGGAAGCGCAGATCGAGCCCGATCCGATCACGCCGGCCGACCAGGTCTTCTTCGCACCGCTCATCGGCAAGACCTCGAAAGGTCAGGAGTTCCCGTCGAACGGCAACATTCCTTCGGACAAGAGCATGTGGCAGCCGCGGCTCGGCATGAGCTTCGATCCGATGGGAAACGGCCGGACGCTCCTCCGGGCGAACGCGGGCATCTACTACGGCCGTGTTCCGGGTCTCACGCTCGCGTCTTCGCGTTCGACGAACGGCAGCCGCGGGCAGACCATCGCTCTCGGCAGCGCGTTCGACAATGGTTGTCTTCCGATCTACCCGAATCTGCTGAGCGCGCAGTGCATCACGTCGCCTGATCATCCGGGGGTGTTCGTCTTCGACCGCAACTTCAAGAATCCGAGGACGAACGCGGCGAGTGTGTCGTGGGAGCAGGAGGCGATTCAGAACTACGCGTTCCTCGTGAAATACAACTACGCGAAGGGCGACCACATCACCCGCTTCATCGACCGCAACGATCCTCTCCTCGGCTCGCCCTGGAGCTCGGGTCTCGGCGCCGACGGAAAGAACGGCGTTGGCGTGCTCACGACCGTCGAGTCGTCGGCCCGCAGCCTCTACAACGGCGTGACGCTCGGCGTGACCAAGCGGCCGTCGAGCAACACGCAATTCCAGGTCTATTACACGTATTCGAAGGACAAGTCCGACGACGACAACGAGCGCGATCCGTTCACGTTCCGCTACGCGAAGATCACCGATCTCGCAGCCGAGTACGGCTACTCCGATCGCGATCAGCGCCACCGGCTGAATTCCTGGTTCCTCTACAACGCGCCGCACGGAGTCGATCTGAACATCCGTTACTCGTATCGATCGGCGCAGCCGAAGTCGCTTTCGTGCGTGGTCAGCGAGTCGTTCTGCGGCAAGGATGCGTTCGGAAACTCGCGCTTCATGGCCGACGCGAACACGCCCCAGGACCGCATCAACCCCGACGGTTCCGTCACGCAGCGCAACCTCGGTCGTAAGGACAACCAGTACTCATCGCTCGACTTCCGGCTGTCCAAGGACTTCCGCGTGTCCGGTTACACCATTCAGCCGGCGCTCGATGTCTTCAATCTGATGAACAGCAAGAACCTGCATCGCCCCGAAGTCACGAACCTGGTCTTCAACTTCGACGGCACCGTGCAGAGCGGAGTGGGCGAGCCTCGCCAGATGCAGCTCGGAGTTCGTATCCTCTTCTAATGGACCAGCGAAACGTGCGTGCCGTCCTGTTCGATTGGGACGGCACGCTCGTCGATACGGCGGAGTCGACCTACCGCACGTTCTCCCGGATGTTCGCCGAGTACGGCATCGCGTTCGATCGCGATACGTACGCGCGAACGTACTCGCCTGCGTGGCACAACACCTACCGCGATCTCGGGTTGCCGGAAGAGCTCTGGGACGAGGCCGACGCGAAGTGGCTGACGTACTTCGCCGAGGAATCGACGATGCTCATGACGGGTGCCTTGCAGGCGCTCGAAGAGCTTTCCGCGCGCGGGATGGTGTGCGGGATCGTGACGAGCGGAACGCGATCGCGCATCGTCCGTGAGATCGCGAAGCTCGGAGTGGCCCGACATTTCACGCATGTCGTCTGTGGCGACGACGGTCACGCGCGCAAGCCTGATCCGGAACCCCTGAACGTCTGCCTCGAGCGGCTCGGCGTGTCTGCATGCGACGCTGCGTACGTCGGCGATGCGGCGGAGGACATGCGGATGGCACGCGCGGCGGGGGTGTTCAGCGTCGGCGTGTGTGGTCCCTATCCGAATCACGACAGCCTGCGCGCCGCATCGCCCGATCTGCTCGCGCTGTCGCTCGCCGAGGCCATGCAGCATCTCGTGCGATGACCGATGTCGCGGTCGTCACGGGCGCGAGCAGCGGACTTGGATTCGAGATCGCAGCGCTG
>DASWBH010000100.1:0-8180 GCA_036390755.1 Thermoanaerobaculia bacterium | reverse complement strand
CGACAGCGGCCGCTGGGTGATGCTGACGACATCGGCGAACGGAATTCTCGAGACGCAGATCGTGCACCTCGACGGAACGGTGAAGCTCGTGCAGATCCCGGTCACGGACAAGCACGTGCCGTCGTTCTACGTCACGGCGTCATCGGTGTCCGACCGCACGCTCGTGCGCGCGGTGCAGCGCATCGTCGTGCCGCCCGTAGAGCACTTCATCACCGTCCATGTGAAGGCGGACCGCGAGCAGTACGAGCCGCGGCAGATCGCGACGTTGCTGGTGAAGACGAGCGATGTCGATGGCAGGCCTGTGGCCGCTGAAGTCGCGGTCGGCGTGTCGGACGAGTCGGTGACCGCGATTCAGAGCGAGCTGGCCGGCGATCCGCGGCAGTTCTTCTTCGGCAGCGACCGATCGTATGCGGTGAATGCGCCGGCGAGCGTGCAACTGCAGCAATACGCGCTGCTCGTCGAGGAGAACGGAAAGCTGATCGACGACCGCGCACGCAACGAGAAGAAGGATCAACTCCTGGATCGCGATGCGTACAGCGGCGTCGAGGCTGGAATCGTCGGCGGCCGCGCCGGTTCCGTCGCGGAAGCGATCACGGTGACCGCCGAAGCGCCGGCGATGTTACAGGCATCGCCGCCACCGGCCCGCGACATGGTCGCGAATCTTCAGAAGGCGAAGGCCGGCGGCATCGAGGTCCACGTCCGCAGCGACTTCAGCTCGACCGCGTTCTGGAAGCCGGACGTCGTCACGGGGCCTGACGGTCTCGCTCGCGTCAGCTTCAAGTTCCCCGAATCGTTGACGACTTGGCGCGCCACCGCGCGCGCGGTGACGCCGGCGACGCAGGTCGGAATGGGCTCGTCGACGGCGAAGACGAACATGCCGTTGATGGTCCGCCTGCAAGCGCCGCGGTTCTTCGTCGCCGGCGATCGCGCGACGATCTCGGCAATCATCAACAACAACTCGAACGAGCCGATGACGGTCACGTCGCAGATCGAAGTCGAAGGCGTGACTCTCGAGAACCGACAACCGACAACCGAGAACCGGCGCGTGATCCCGCCGCACGGCGAGTCGCGCGCCGACTGGATCGTCGCCGCAGAACACGCCGGCACCGCGAAGCTGCGCGTCAGCGGCCGTTCGGCATCGCGCGGCGACGCGATGGAGAAGACGTTCACCGTTTACGAGCACGGCATCGACAAGCTGATCGC
Source organism: Thermoanaerobaculia bacterium (assembly GCA_036390755.1). Taxonomy (GTDB): domain Bacteria; phylum Acidobacteriota; class Thermoanaerobaculia; order Gp7-AA8; family Gp7-AA8; genus DASVHS01. Next base: position 6,977 of record DASWBH010000100.1, on the reverse strand, counting down.
GCGGTCGGGCAAGCTGCGCGGCAGCGAGGCGGTCGTGAAGCTCGATCTGCCGCACGAGCGGCGCGACACCGCGCTCACCGTGCAGGTGCAGCCGAGCCTCGCCGTCACGATGCTCGATGCGCTGCCGTACCTCATCGATTACCCGTACGGCTGCACCGAGCAGACGATGAGCCGCTTCCTTCCGGCCGCGATCGTCGCGCGCACGCTGGCGAAGAACGGATTGCACATTCCGCGGACCGGCAAGCTCGGAGAGCTCGACGAAGTTACGGCGCGTTCGATGGCGCGGTTGTACGACTTTCAGCACGCCGACGGCGGCTGGGGTTGGTGGAAGCAGGGCGACAGCGACGACTTCATGACCGCGTACGTCGTGTGGGGCTTCGCCGTCGCGCGCGAGGGCGGACTCGACGTCGACGGCAACGCAGTCCGCCGCGCCATCGACTTCCTCGATCAGCGCCTCGTCCAGCACGAGTCCGAGCCGCAGGGGCAGACCTGGATGCTGCACGCGATCGCGGCGTGGCGTGCCGCGGCGAACGAGCGGAGCATCACTGCGCCGGAGCGGCGCGCGTTCGACGACGCGTTCGAGCATCGCGAGCACCTGACCGCGTACTCGCGGGCGCTGCTCGCGCTCACCGCGCACGACTTCGGCGACCAGCGCGCCGGAGTGCTCGTCCGCAACCTCGAAGACGGCGTGAAAATCGACCGCGACCCCGCGTCCTCGGTCCTCGGTCCTCGGTCCTCGGCCGTTCCCGAGACCATGGGCACAGCGCATTGGGGAGAGGACGACTTCTGGTGGCGCTGGTTCGATGGGCCGGTGGAGTCGACCGCGTTCGCGCTGCAGGCGCTCGTGCGCATCGATCCGCAGAACCGGCTGATCGAGCCGGTGATGAACTGGCTCGTGAAGAACCGCCGCGGCGCGCAGTGGAACAACACCCGCGACACGGCCATCGCAATCCTCGCACTCAACGACTATCTCGCCGTCAGCAGGGAGTTCGAGGGCGACGTCGCATACGAGCTGTCGGTGAACGGGCGCGTCGTCGCATCGAGGCACGTCTCCGCCTCCGACATCCTCGGCGCGCCAAGCCGGTTCGCGATCGACGCTGGCCTCGTGCGCGACGTGAACGAGATTCGCATTCGCCGCACCGGCGGTCGCGAGAACGCGCCGATCTACTTCGCCGCCGAAGCGCGGATGGTGTCGCTCGAGGAGCCTGTGAAAGCCGCCGGCAATGAGATCTTCGTGCGCCGCGACTACGTCCGGCTCGCCGGCCGTCCCACGTTGCTGAGGGGAACTGCGTACGACAAAGAGCCGCTCCTCGACAACGGCTCGGCGGCGAGCGGCGAGCGCGTCGAAGTCGTCGTCAACATCGAGACGAAGAACGATTACGACTACCTGATGTTCGAGGACCTGAAGCCGGCCGGCCTCGAAGCGGTCGCATTGCAGAGCGGCGCGCCGCTGTTCGCGCGCGAAGTGCACTCCGGCCGGATGGCCTGGGTCTACCAGGAGCTGCGCGACCGCAAAGTCGCGCTGTTCATCGATCATCTGCCGCAGGGCGTATGGGAGATCCGCTACACGCTCCGCGCCGAGGTGCCGGGCGAGTTCCATGCACTGCCGCTGCTCGGCGAGGCGATGTACGTGCCGGAGATTCGGGCCAATGGGGAGGAGGTGAGGATGAGCGTGAAGTGACGCGAGCGCCGCAGAGCGCGAAGCGTCATCCTGAGCCGCGAAGACGGCGAAGGATCTGGGCGGGGGGGTACGTGCCACCGCCCAGATTCTTCGCCGTCTTCGCGGCTCAGAATGACGGTGGCGTCTTCGCGGCTCAGAATGACAAAATCTCCTCATGCGCCGCACTTTCGCAATCGCACTGCTCGCGTTGATCGCCTGTTCCCGCGGTCCGCAAGTCCCCGTCAACACTCTCCTCTGGCGCCTCGGCGCGTGGTTTCCGGCCCCGAACGGCACGCGCGCCGCGGCCGCGGAGATCATCAGCTTCCGCAAGAGCGGCGAGTACGTCGAGCACTACTGCAACGTGATCGAGCGCGCCGACTCGACGGTGTACATCATGTCCAACGGCGTGCACTTCCTCGTGATCGGCAAGTGGAAGCAGAAGGACGAGCAGGTCGTGGCCACGCGCGAGCTGACCACGAATCCGAATCTCTGCGGCGACGTCGCCTATCGCATCTCCGGCAACTCGGTCATGTTCCGCAACGTGCAGTTCTCGCCGGTCACGCGGCTCGTCTCTCCCGATTTCGAGATCTACGTGAACGACGGGCGCAAAGTGGCCAGGCCCTGCACGTCAGATTGAGAATCGATCGAGGATCTCGGCGAGCCGGCCGGGGTCGACCGGTTTGCGCAGAACCGCGTCGAAGCCGGCGCCGGCGAGCTGCTCGTCCGACTGTCCGAGCGCGGTGAGCGCGGCGATGCGCAGCCGCGGATTCGCTTTGCGGAGCTCGCGCAGGAGCCAGTAGCCGTCCTCGCCGGGCATGGCGATGTCGGTGAGGACGAGATCGAAGCCGTCGCCGCCGGCGATCTCCGCCGCATCGCGCGCTTTCGCCGCCGTGGTCACGTTCGCGCCGAAGTGTTCGAGTGTGCGGCCGATGACCTCGCGCGTGGCCTTGTCGTCCTCGACGAGCAGCACGCGGATCCCGCGAGCGCGGCGCGGCGGCTCGACGTCGGAAGTGTCGATCGCGCCGGCCGGCAGCCGTACCGTGAACGTCGTCCCCCGGCCGCGGCCCGCGCTCTCCGCCGACACGGTTCCGCCGTGCAGCTCAGCGAGATAGCGAACGATCGCGAGCCCGAGTCCGAGGCCGCCGTGGGCGCGGTGCGAGGAGCTGTCGGCCTGCCAGAAGCGCTCGAACACGTGCGGCAGCAGCTCGGGGTCGATGCCGATGCCCTGGTCCGTCACGCGGATGACAACGTGGTGGTCCTCCGAGGCCACGCGCACGTCGATGTGCGAGCGCTCGTCGCTGAACTTCACCGCGTTCGACATGAGGTTCCAGACGATCTGCTGGATGCGGTTCGCGTCGCCGCGCGTCATCAGCGTCTTTGGTGCGTCGAAGTTGATGTCGATGTTCTTCGCTTTCGCGGCCGGGCGGACGGCGGCGATCCCGTTCTCGACGACGGTCACGAGGTCCATCGCGTCGATCTGGATCTGCAGCTTGCCGGTGATGATGCGCGAGATGTCGAGGAGGTCGTCGATGAGCGCGGCCTGCGCGTGCGCGCTCTGCTCGATCGTTTCCACCGCCGTGCGCGTCGTCTGCGGGTCGTAGTTCGACATGCGCAGCAGGTTCGCCCATCCGAGGATCGCGGTGAGGGGAGTGCGGAGCTCGTGCGAGAGGGTGGCCAGGAACTCGTCCTTCGCGCGGTTCGCCTCGATGGCGTTCTCGTACAGCCGCGCGTTCTCGATGGCGTGGCCGGCGCGCAGCGCCAGGTCCTCGATCAACGAGACGTCGGCCTCGGTGAACGTTCGCGAGCTGCTGACCAGTGTGAGCACGCCGGCGACGTGGTCGCGCACGAAGATCGGCGCGGCCACGTACGACCGCAGTCGCAGCTTGCGGATCATGGCCAGATGCTCGGGCGAGCGTGCCGCCTTCGTGATCAGATCGTCGGGGATCTCCGCCATCCACTGCGTCTTGCCGCTGCGGGCGATGGCGTGCAGTCCGGTCGGGGAGCCCGGATCGCTCGGATATTTCTCCTGCATGTCGAACGCGAGCTTCAGCATTTCCGGATCGGGATGCTCGACGGCCAGGCGGCGGAAGCGGCCGTCGGGCTCGATCATGTCCACGGCGCACCAGTCGGCGAGGCGAGGGACGGCCATGCGGGCCAGGTTGCGCAGCGTCTCTTCGTAGTCGAGGCTGCGGACGAACAGGTCGTTCGCGTCGGCGATGAATTCGGCGCGCCGTCTCTGCGCGGCGAGCAATTCGGCCTGCCGCCGTTCGGAGTCGACGTCGACGAGCGCGCCGACCCATTCGCGCAGAGTGCCGTCGCGGTTCAGCACCGGCGCGCTGCGGATGCGGAACCAGCGGTAGCCGCCGTCGTGCATGCGAACGCGCGCGGTGGCGTCGAACATCGTTCGGGCCGCGTGCGCGCGCTCCCATCTGCGCACCGTCTCGCCGCGGTCATCGGGGTGCAGCAGTTCGCTCCACCCGCCCTCCATCACCGAATCCGTGCTGTGCCCCGTCGCCTCGGTCCAGGCGGGCGAGATCCATTGCACGCGGCCGGTGGGGTCGGAGGTCAGCACGATCTGCGTGGTCGCGGCGACGAGCGCCTGCAGCCGCTCTTCGCTCTGGCGGACGTTCTCGATGGCGAGCTTCTGTTCGGTGAGATCGCGCTGCGTGCCCCACGCGCGCAGGAGCTTCCCGTTCTCGACCACGCCGTGAAGGCTGTTGAGGAAGTACTTGCGGCGGCCTTCGCGGTCGGTCTCGATCGACTCGGCGTCGGTGAGCCGGTACCCGCCGCGGATGAACGCGCGGAGATGTTCGCGGTTTTCCGGCTCGTCGGGGTCGAGCATCCGCGCGAGCCGCGTGCCGATGATGTCGCCGGCCTGCTCGTAGCCGTACATCCGCGCCATGGCGTCGTTGCACTCGGCGAGATGGCTGCGCTCGAACATCAGCCGGATCTGTTCGTCTTCGGGCGCGCTCGTGTCGATCGGATCGTCGGCCTCGAACCGCCAGATCCCTTCGGAGCTGTTCGCGACGAAGTTGCGATACCGCTCGGCGGCGCGGTGCAGCGCCTCTTCGGTGTTCTCGCGCATGGTGACGTCGCGGGACACGACGGCCACGCGGTCGTTCAGCGCGAACATCGAGTACTCGTAGACGCGCCCTTCGTAGGTGACTTCGTGATGGATGGTCTCGCCGGTGAGGAAGACGCGCGACCATTGTTCCTCGACATCGGTCATCAGATCGGCGGGAAGGCCGAGGTCGCGCCACGTTTTGCCGACGACCTGCTCGGGTGTCCTGCCGATGGCTTCGGCGCCGCCGCGGCTGACGTGCGCGTAGCGCCCCTGGCGGTCGATGACGTAGATGTTGTCGATCGAGGACTGCAGCAGGGCGTCGAAGAGAGAGAGATCGGAGGCCTGCATCCGCGTGGACAGAGCCTACGCGACTGCCGTGCCAGACGGGACCGGCAGTTTTCAGCGTCCTCGGTCCTCGGTCCTCGGTCCTCGGTTCCCACCCGCGATGTTCTAACCGATCGTAATGGGCAGATCGCGCCCTCACTTGCCCGTCGCGTGATACACCGCGTTCGCGATTGCCGGCGCCACGCCGACGATTCCGTGCAGTCCTCGGTCCTCGGTTCCCACCCGCGATGTTTCATCCGAGGACCGAGGACCGAGGACCGAGGACCGAGGACCGAGGACGTCCAACTACATCAATTTCTCGATCGTGATCGGCAGATCGCGCACGCGCTTGCCGGTCGCGTGATACACCGCGTTCGCGATCGCCGGCGCCACGCCGACGATGCCGATCTCGCCGATCCCCTTCACGCCGATCGGGTTCACGTACGCGTCGTGCTCCTCGACCAGCAGCACGTCGATGTTGTGGATGTCTGGATGCACCGGCACGAGGTACTCGGCGAAGTTCACGTTCACGTACGAGCCGAACCGCTTGTCGAGATGCGTCTCCTCCATCAGCGCCATGCCGATGCCCTGGATGATGCCGCCCAGGTACTGGCTGCGGGCGGTCTTCTCGTTGAGGACGCGGCCGGCGGCGAACGCGCTCACCATCCGCTGCACTCTCACCACCGGGATCTCTTCGTCGATCGCCACCTCCACGAAATGCGCACCGAACGCCTGACCGACATGCGTCTCCTCCTGTGGCGGCTTCGCGTCGACGCGCGCCTCCATCTGCGGCAGGTAATGCTTCGTCAGCATGTCGTGATAGCTGTCGACCGTCAGTGTGGCCTGATCGACGTTGTCGAGCGCGGCGATCCTGTTCCGCAACTCCATGCACACTTCGTAGACGGCCGAGCCGACGCTCGCCGCGGTCATCGACCCCGCGGAGATCGGCGCCGGCGGTAGCGTCGTGTCGCCGTAGTCGAAGCGCACGCGCGCGGCCGGCACGCCGAGCGTCTCCGCGGCGAGCTGCGCCATCACCGTCGCCGTGCCCATCCCCATCTCGTGCGAGCCGGAGCTCACGACGACCGTGCCGTCCGCGTTCATCACCGCGCGCGCGGAGCACGGCGATCGATGCGCGGGATACGTCGCGCTGGCCATGCCCCAGCCGAGCAGGTTGCGGCCGTTGCGCATCGAGCGCGGCTCGGCCTTTCGCTTCGACCAGCCGAAGCGCTCGGCGGCCTGGCTGTAGCACTCCTTGAGCGACTTGCTCGACCAGGGCTTCCCCTCGATGGGATCGACATCGGCGTGATTGACCAGCCGCAGTTGCACCGGATCCATCTTCAGCGCGTACGCGAGCTCGTCCATGGCCGACTCGATCGCGAACATCCCCGGGTTCTCGCCGGGCGCGCGCATGTACGTCGGGCTCGGCAGATTGAGCGAAACAACAGGATTGACGCCGCGGATGTTGTCCGAGGCGTAGATCTCGCGCGTGGGCCGGACGAAGCGCTCGGCGTAGTCGCAGACGTCGTTCGTCTGGCTGATGCCTTCGTGAATCAGCGCGACGAGCTTGCCGTCGGGGTTGGCGCCGAGGGCGACGCGCTGCTCGGTCTCAGGACGGTGGCCGTTGCCGAAGAAGAGCTGCTTGCGCGTGACCACGAGCTTGACGGGCCGCTGCACCTGCTTCGCGGCCATCACGCCGATGACGACGTGCGGCCACGTGCTGCCCTTGCTGCCGAACGCGCCGCCGACGAACTGCGAGACGACGTGCACGTTGTCTTTCGGGATGCCGAAGAGTTGCGCCATCGTGCGCTGCACGGCGAAGATGTTCTGCGAGGAGTCGTACAGCGTCAGGTGGTCGCCGCTCCACGCCGCGACGATCGAGTGCGCCTCCATCGGATTGTGGTGCTCGTGCGGCGTGCGGTAGACCTGATC
>DASWBH010000099.1:0-5639 GCA_036390755.1 Thermoanaerobaculia bacterium | reverse complement strand
GGCAATCTCCTCCCGGTTCGTCGGAGGGAGCGAGTCGGTGGCGGGCGCTCCCTGCCGCGCGATCTGCTCGTCGATTTTGCGCGTGAACTCGCGCGCGGAATCGTAGCCCTGCAGCTTCATCAAATGATTGCGCGCCGCGATCTCGACGAGCAGCGCGAGGTTGCGGCCCGACGCGACGGGAAGCCGCACGTACGGCTTCGACACGCCGAGCAGCTCGTACGTCTCGCCGGCGATGCCGAGGCGGTCGTATTCGGTCCCTTCCACCCACTTCTCGAGCTTCACGACGAGATCGATCGGCTTCACATCACGCGTCGAAGCGACGCCGAAGAGGTCCTTGATGTCGATGATGCCGATGCCGCGCAGCTCCATGTGATGCCGCAGCAGGTCGTTCGAGTATCCGAGCAGGACGTCGTTCGGATGCCGGCGGATGATGACCATGTCGTCCGCGATCAGGCGATGCCCGCGGTAGATGAGGTCGAGCGCGCACTCGCTCTTGCCGATGCCGCTGTCGCCGAGGAGCAGCACGCCGATGCCGTAGACGTCGAGGAGACCGGAGTGCATCGTGACGCGCGGCGCCATCGTCTCCTCGAGGAAGTACGTCGTCCGGGTGATGGTGGTCGACGACATCGCCGGCGTCGAGAACAGCGGCACCGAGCGCTTCTCGCACTCGTGGCGGAACTCGTCGAGCGGGATGATGCCTTTGGTGACGATGAAGCAGGAGACGTCGAGGCCGGCGACGTCGCGCACGCGCTTCTCGCGCAGCCGCGGCGGAAGACTCTGGAGGTACTTCGTCTCGGACTCGCCGATGATCTGGACGCGCCACTGCTTGATGTATTCGTAGTAACCGGCGAACGCGAGGCCGGGCTTCTGGACGCGAGGCCGGGCGATGATGCGATCGAGCCCGTCGTCGCCGGTCACGAGCTTGAGCGCAAGCTCGTCCATCTCCGCCGCCAGAAGAGTTCGGACGGTGGTCTGGACGAAGTCTTCCTGGCGTTCGGTCACCGGGGTATGTTAACCGTTAACCGTTAACTGTTAGAGCCAGTAACAGGCAACAGGTAACGCTTCGCTCCTTGTACCTGTTACCGATCGTCGGTTACCGGTTAACGGTTCCGGTGATGGACGCCTGCGCTGCCGCCTCGAATGCCTCATCGAGCAGCTTGGAGTCGTCGCGGGTGGCCGGGTGGTCGGCGCCCGTGTTCGCGTCCGCTTCGATGATCACGTCGAAGCTGTCGCGCTTCAGCAGCTTGGCGATGTCACCGCGGTAGTTGAAGTGATAGCCCTTCAGCGCTTTGGCCGTGCCGAGCCATTGGTTCGGATCGCTCGTGCTGGCCTCGCCGCGTCCGCCGCTCACGCCGGCGTTCATGTTCGAGAGCTGCGCGGAGCTCTCGGCGCTGTCACGCGTCGTGCTCGTCTGCGTGTACTGCGAGACGTCCATGGCCGCCGGCGGCCCGAACAGAATGATCACCTTGCCGCGCAGCGTCTGCGAGCCGGGCGTCTTGCCGATGGTGAGGTACTGGTTGGCTTTCGCTGCGCGCTTCGCGACTTCGTCGACGAACGTCTGACCGCCGCGTCGCGCGATGAAGTCCTGCACGAACGCGGCGGCCTGCTCGTCGTTCTGCACGGCCGTCCACTGCGTGCGTTCCGCGCGGGTCATGAAGTAGCCCTGGGGCGACTCAGCCCAGTTCTTGTACTTGTCGAGTTTCGAGGCGAATGAAGGAACGGCGAGAAGCGCCAGCAGCAGACCGGCCAGGGCGGATTTCATGGGTGTCTCAAACCTCCGGAGCGATGAGTCCGAGGTTGTTGTCGCGGCGTTTGTAGATGACCGAGATCTTGTCCGAGTCGAGATCGCGGAAGACGATGAATTCGTTCTTCGATCCGTCGAGGCGCATGGCCGCGTCCTCGATCGACATCGGCAGGATCGGCAGCACGTTCGTTTTGATGATGCGCGGCCGGTTGTGGTCGTTGGCCTCGCGCAGCCGTCCGGGCTCGAGCACCTGCACGGTCCAGTCGGTCACCGCGCCGCCGTTTCCGCGAGCAGGCTTGTGATGGTTGCGGATCTTCTTGCGGTTCTTCTGCGCCTGCCGCTTGACGTGATCGACCGCGGCGTTGATCGCGTCCTCCATCGACTCGTCCGACTGCTGGACCGCCTTGACGTCGTGGTCCTTGCCGACGATGAGGATCTCGCAGATGTTGCGGTACTTCTCGACTCGGAGGACGCAGCGGACGTCGATCACGTCGTTGAAGAGCTTCTCCTCAACTTTGGAGAGCTTCTTCTGCAGCATGGTCCGGATCCTGGGAGTGATTTCGAAGTTCCGGCCGGTGATCTCGGTAGACATGCACGACCTCGCTTGGCGATGATCAGTCCTGTGGGGAACCAATCCTAATCCTATGGAGGCCGGACTGCCACCCGCTTACGGCTCAGCCGGAGCTTCGTTTCGATGATGGTCGCGAATCTTTTCCCGATTCTTTTGAGCCTGCCGTCTGGCGTGGTCGATCGCGGCGTTGATCGCGTCGGGCATTGACTCGGCCGATTCCTGAACGGTCTTGACGTCGTGCTCCTTGCCGACGATCAGGATCTCGCAGATGTTGCGGTACTTCTCGACCTGCAGGACGACGCGAACGGTGATGACGTCGTCGAACAGACGGTCCTCGACGCGGTCGAGCTTCGACTCGAGCAGCTGCCGGATGTCGGGAGTGACTTCGAAATTACGGCCGATGATCTCGGGAACGACTGCGGACATGGATTCACCTCGTGAGCCGAGATTGCGAACTTGATACCGAAATTCGGAGCGCAGAGGAGGTCAGAAGATCTGTTTGCGATCTGTCGAGGACGGGATGTTCAGCTCGTCGCGATATTTCGCGACCGTACGCCGGGCGATGTTGATGCCTTCGTCATTGAGGATCTTCATGATCTTCGAATCCGACAGCGGCTTGCGCGGGTCCTCGGCCTCGATGAAGCTCTGAATCTTCTTCTTGACCGTCAGCGAGGAGATGTCTTCGCCGGTGTCGGAGTCGATGCCGCTGTGGAAGAAGTACTTCATCAGAAAGAGGCCGCGCGGCGTGTGCATGTATTTGTTCGACACGACGCGTGAGACCGTCGACTCGTGCATCTGAATGTCGTCGGCGACGTCGCGCAGCACGAGCGGCCGGAGGAAGTCGATCCCCTTCTCGAGGAACTCGCGCTGATGCTTCACGATCGACTCGGCGACTTTGTAGATCGTGCGCTGGCGCTGATCGAGTGACTTGATCAGCCACACGGCCGAGCGGATCTTGTCCTTGATGTAGTTGACCGTCTCGCCGTCGGACTTCGAGTCCATCGAGTTGAGCATGGCGCGGTAGCTGCCGTTGATGCGCAGCTTCGGCATGCCGTCCTCGTTCAGCACGATCACGTATTCGTCGCCGACCTTCTGCACGTACACGTCGGGCTCGACGTAGATCGCGCGTTCATTGGAGTACTTGCGGCCGGGCTTCGGATCGAGGTGCTTGATGATCTCCACGAGCCCCTCGAGCGTCTTCATGTCGATGGCGAGCGTCTTCGCGAGCTGTACGAAGTGGCGCTGCATGAACATGTCCCAGTGGTCGCGGACGATCGTCTCGACGAGAGGCTCGTCGATCTGCAGGAAATCGAGCTGGAGGAGAAGGCACTCGCGGAGATCGCGCGCGCCGACGCCGATCGGATCGAGCGTCTGGATCACTTGGATGGCCTGCTGCACTTCCGTGGCCGACCAGCCGCCTGCGGCCTCGATCTCTTCGGTGCTGGCGCGGAGATACCCGTCCTCGTCGATGTTGCCGATGATGAACTGGCCGACCTCCTTGATGCGCGGAGAGGCGTCGGACATGGCCAGCTGCCACGTCAGGTGGTCGGTGAGGTTCGGCGGACGCGTGAGTGTGTTCTCGATCGGGAACTCCTCGTGCTCCTCCGACATCCGCGGGTTGTAGCCGTACTCGATGTAGTCCTGGAAGTAGGCGTCGTAGTCGATCTCTTCGAAGGAGTCCTTCTCCTTGTCTTTGTCGGTCTCCTGAGCCTTTTTCGCTTCCTCTTCGGCGTCGACCTTCTGATCGGTCGTATCCGTTTCCGTCTCTTCCGCCTTCGCTTCCTCGGCCGTTTCTTCGAGCAGCGGGTTCTCGAGCAGCTCCTGGTTCAGCACTTCCTGGAGCTCGAGTTTCGACAACTGCAGAAGCTTGATCGCCTGCTGCAGCGAAGGCGTCATGATCAGCTTCTGCGAGAGTTTGAGGTGGAGTTTTTGTTCTAGTGCCATCGGTACGGAAATCGACTTCGGGGCAGCCGGCGCTTCAATTCAGGTTGAAGGTCTCGCCGAGGTAAATCCGGCGCACTTCAGCGTCGGCGGAGAGGCTTTCGGGAACACCCTGACGGAAGATCTCGCCTTCTTTGATGATATAGGCTCGATCGGTGATCTTCAATGTTTCCCGCACGTTATGATCAGTGATAAGAATGCCGATCCCGCGCGCGCGGAGTTGAGAGACGATCCGCTGAATCTCGAAGACGGCGATAGGATCGATTCCTGCAAACGGCTCGTCGAGCAAAATGAATGCCGGGTTGATGGCGAGGCTTCTCGCGATCTCCACACGCCGGCGCTCACCCCCTGAAAGCGAGTACGCGCGGTTCCGCGCGATGTGCGTGATGCCGAACTCCTCGAGCAGCGTGCGCGTGCGGCGTTTGCGCTCCGCGAGAGGAAGGTTCATGGTCTCGAACACCGCCAGCAGGTTCTCCTCGACGGTGAGCTTGCGGAACACCGACGCTTCCTGCGGCAGATAGCTGATGCCGCGCTGCGCGCGCAGATACATCGGAAGCTCGGTGATGTCCTCTTCGCCGAGCGTCACCTCGCCGCCGTCCGGCCGGACCAGGCCGACGATCATGTAGAACGTCGTGGTTTTCCCCGCTCCGTTCGGTCCGAGGAGGCCGACGATCTCGCCCTGCCGGATCTCGACGGAGACGTCGCGGACGACTTTCCGCCTGCGGTAGACCTTTTCGAGGTGCGTTGCGGACAGGCGCAGCACCTTTGCGGACTCCTTTGGAGTCGTGAACGGCAGGATCGCTGGATCGTGGTCGGCCATCTGCGCGCGTGAATCCTAACAGCAGATAGCGGGCCGCACTGGCTACGGGTGCTTTTCGGTGGCCGGCTGGTTGTAGCGGATCTCCGACTTCTCGCTTCCCGGCGACTGCACGGTCATGCGATTGCGGGTGATGTCGAGGACGATCTGCTCGCCGGCAAGGGACCCCGTCGGATCGCTGGCCGTCGCCGGCGCGCCGTTGACGTAGACCATCCGCTTCTGGACGTAGTACGTGGCCTTGTCGCCGTTCATCTTGCGATGCGTCGGAGCTTCGACGACCGTGACCTTCGTGTCGGCGTCGATGTGATCGATCTTCCGGTTCGCATCGAAGAAGAAGACCGCGTGTTCGGCCGTCATGGTCCGGGTGTCGTCTTCGATCTGGACGTTGCCGGAGAGCTCCATCCGCCGGTCGTTGCGGCGCGCGACGAGCTGGTCGCTCTTCGAATTCACAGGGATCTTGCGCGCCTCCGTGCTGCCGCCGGTGTTGTACAGGACCGTGTGAACGGCGCCGCGCGCGGTGATGACGTCGCCGTTGCCCTGCACCTGCATCTCCTGTGCGAGCAGCG
>DASWBH010000098.1:0-25739 GCA_036390755.1 Thermoanaerobaculia bacterium | reverse complement strand
ATCGACAGGCTCCACTTCTTTGCGAAGCTTCGCGAGCGAGCGGCGGCGGATCGAGCGAAGCACGTCGGCGTCGCACCACTCGCGCTGCGTGCCTTCGGGGCGGAATTCACCTTCGACGAGCCGGCCGCGCTCCACGAAGCGCTCGAGCGCGCCCGTTACCACGGCGATGCCGAGCCCGAGGCGGCGCGAGACGTCGTGCGGCGTGAACGGACCGTGCGTGCGCGCGAAGCGGAGCACGAGATCGCCGACGGGGTCGGCGACCGACTGCAGGTAACGCTCGGCGAGACCGGCCGGAAGCGTTGTGCCGAGAACGTCGCGATAGCGGCTCGCGTCTTCGACCGCGATGTAGCGGCGCTCGCCGGCGACAGGAACGTCGATGATGCGGCGCGCCTTCGCCAGTTCGCGAATCGCGGCAGCAGAGTCTCCATCGAACCTCGCCGCGATCTCGTCTGCAGTCAGATCGCCGATGCGGAGCAGCAGATCGTGCAGTGCGTCGGCGGAGCGCGCCTTGCGCCGCTCGTCGAGATGTTGCAGCTCGAGCTCGATGCCGGCGAGCGACGCAGGATCGAGCAGCTCGCGCAGCTCCGCTTCGCCGAGGAGCTCGCGAAGCTGCGATTGGTCGATGGCGAGGGCCTGGGCGCGACGTTCGGCGAGCGGCGCGTCGCCGTCGTAGATGTAATTTGCGGTGTAGCGAAACAGCAGCGAGCCGGCGAACGGCGACGGCTTCGGCGTATCAGCGACGACGACGCGCACGGATCGTTCACGCACCTTCCTCAGCGTCTGCACGAGCGCCGGCACATCGAAGACGTCGCGCAGCACTTCGCGGTACGCCTCGAGGATCATCGGGAACGAGCCGAACCGCGACGCCACCTGCAGCAGGTCGTACGCGCGCTTGCGCTGCTGCCAGAGCGGAGTTCGCCCCTGCGGCCGCATGCGCGGCAGAAGAAGCGCCCGCGCGGCGGATTCGCGGAACTTCGCCGCGAACAGCGAGCTCGATCCGAGCTGGCGGATGACGAGCTGCTCGACCTCGTCGGGATCGGGCACGACGAGCTCCGCGCGCGGTGGCGCATCCGTGTCGGGAAAGCGAACGATGAAGCCGTCGTCGCTCCACATCGTTTCCACATCGATGGCCAGCTCGTTGCGCACCTTCGCGCTCGCGGCCATCGACCACGGCGCGTGAATCTTTCCGCCGAACGGAGTCAGCACGCACACGCGCCAGTCGCCGAGCTCGTCGAGCACGCGCTCGACGACGATGGTGCGGTCGTCAGGCACCGCGCCGGTTGCGTCGAATTGATCGTTCAGATACTGCAGGAAGTTCTCGGCGGCGGCGCGATCGAGGTCGTGTTGCGTCGTGAGGCGCTTGATCGCTGCGGCGGGCTTGGTTTCGCGCACTTCGCGAACGAGCTTCCCGATCTCTTCGCCGAACCGCACCGTCCGCTCGGCCGCGTCGGCTTTCCAGAACGGCATCTTCCCCGGCTGGCCGGGTGCGGGCGTGACGAGCACGCGATCGTGCGTGATCTCTTCGATGCGCCACGTCGAGGCGCCGAGGAGGAAGGTTTCGCCGACGCGGGACTCGAAGACCATTTCCTCGTCGAGCTCGCCGACGCGCGCGCTCTGCACCTTTTCCGCGCCGGCGAGAAAGACGCCGTAGAGGCCACGATCGGGAATCGTTCCGCCGTTGAGAATCGCCACGCGTTTCGAGCCCGGCCGCGCCGTGATCACGTTCGTGACGCGATCCCACGTGATGCGCGGACGCAGCTCCGCGAATTCGTCCGACGGGTACAAACCGGAGAGCATGTCCAGCACGCCGTCGAATGCGGTGCGGCTCAGCTCCGCGAACGGCGCGGCGCGGCGAATCGCGGCGAACAGCTCGTCGGCGTGCCAGTCATCCGCCGACACCATCGCCACGACGTGCTGCGCCACGATGTCGAGCGGGTTGCGCGGATAACGCGTGGGCTCGATCGCGCCGCGATGCATCGCGTCGGTCACCGCAGCGCACGCGACGAGATCGCCGCGGTACTTCGGGAAGATGATGCCTTCGCTCGTCGTGCCGACCTGGTGGCTGGCGCGGCCGATGCGCTGCATGCCGCTGGCGATCGACGGCGGCGCCTCGATCTGGATCACGAGATCGATCGCGCCCATGTCGATGCCCAGCTCGAGCGACGACGTGGCGATGAGCGCGGGCAGCCGGCCCGACTTCAGGTTGTCTTCGATCTCGATGCGCTGCGCGCGCGCGATCGATCCGTGATGCGCCTGCACGAGCGTTTCTCCGGCGAGCTCGTTGATTGCGGCGGCCAGTCTCTCCGCGAGCCGGCGGCTGTTGACGAAGATGAGCGTCGAGCGATGGGCGCGGATCAGCTCGAGCAGTCGCGGATGAATTGCCGGCCAGATCGATGCGCGCGCCGGGCCGGCCGCGGCGGGACCGCTCGGGATGCCGATCGCCTCGCCGGCCTTGGCCATGTCTTCGACGGGAACTTCGACATGGAGCGAGAGTTTTTTCTTTTCGCCAGTGTCGATGATGGTGACGGGGCGGAACCTGGAGCGGGAATGATCCTCGAATTCTTCTGTCATCCCGAGCGCGAGCGAGGAATCTGGGTGGCGGGCCGCCTGGCGTTTCGAGCCGCCCTTCCGCCCAGATCCCTCGCTCGCGCTCGGGATGACGCATCCTGCGAGGAAATGCGCGACCTCTTCGAGCGGATGCTGCGTGGCGGAGAGTCCGATGCGTTGCGGCAGCTTCTCGCAGAGCAGCGACAGCCGCTCGAGCGACAGCGCCATGTGCGCGCCGCGCTTGTTCGGAACGAGCGCGTGGATCTCGTCGACGATGATCGTCTCGACGCTGCGCAGCGTCTCGCGCGCGTTCGACGTCAGCAGCAGGTACAGCGACTCGGGAGTGGTGATGAGAATGTCGGCCGGCTCGCGCAGGAACTTCGCGCGCTCCTGCTGCGGCGTGTCGCCGGTACGGATCGCGATCTGCGGAGTGACAAAGGCGTCGCCGCGTTCAGTCGCGACATTCGCGATTCCCGCCAGCGGTGCGCGCAGATTGCGCTCGACGTCGACCGCCAGCGCTTTCAGCGGCGACACATAGACGACGCGGCATCGCTCGCGCTTCGCTGGCGCGGGCGCGAACATCAGCCGGTCGAGCGCCCAGAGAAATGCCGTGAGCGTCTTGCCGCTTCCGGTGGGCGCGCAGATCAGCGTCCAGTCGCCCGCGGCGATGGCCGGCCAGCCGAGCTGCTGGGCGCGCGTCGGCCCCGCGAACGAGGCGCCAAACCACTGCTCCACGGCAGGATGAAAGACAACCTTTGGTGACATGGCTAACAGCCGGACTGCAGGGGGCAAACGACAATTGCCCGACGCTCAACTGTTTGCGGATCGTGTTGAGCATCTGCAACAATACCAGCCACTCTCCACGGCACAGAGTTGAAGGTAGGGAATGCGTCTTAAGGTGCTCGGCGCTTATGGGGCGTCGGATGCGGAACACAACCTGACCGGCTATTTGCTCGACGACTGGTTCGCCGTGGACGCGGGGACGCTCGGTTCCAAGCTCTCCTACGTGCAGCAAAGCCGGATCCAGGCTGTCTTCATCAGCCATCCGCACGCCGATCACATCCGCGACCTGCCGCATCTCATTCAGAACCGGTTCAGCCAGAGCACCGGTTCGCTGACGGTCTTCGCCGCGCGCGATGTCATGGAGCTCCTCTTACGCAACGTCTTCAACGGCGTGATCTGGCCGGACTTCTCCAAGCTCATCTCGCCAGTCACCGGCAAACCAGCGGTGCAGTACCGCTCGATGAACTCAGGGAAAAAAGTGACGTTCAACGGCATCGGACTCACGTCCGTGCCGGTCGACCACGGGCTTCCGGCCTCCGGCGTCATCGTCGAGATCAACGGCCAGGCGATCGCGTTCACCGGCGACACCGGCCCGACGCACGAGATCTGGAAACGCACGAACAAGACCGAGAACGTCGTCGCGGTGATCACCGAGGCGTCGTTTCCGAACGATCAACAGTCGCTGGCGGATGAGACGGCGCACCTGTCGCCGCAGACGTTCGGCGAAGAGCTGAAGAAGATCACTGTCGACGCGCCGGTCTACGCCAGCCACCGCAAGATCCCGTTCGAGCGCGATATCGAGTCGCAGATCAAGAACCTGCGCGACCGCCGCGCGCGCGTGCTGCTCGAGAAGAACTACACGCTGTAGTTCGGGATTCGGGATTCGCTGTTCGGGATTCGGAGAACGAATCACGCCGTGATCGTCCGAATCCCGAATCCCGAATCCCGAATCCCGTTTTACACTCTCCCGCCATGGCCCGCGTCCCGGTCTCGGCGATCATCACCACGTTCAACGAGATCGACTACATCGAGGACTGCGTCCACTCCGTCGAATGGGCCGATGAGATCTACCTGATCGACTCGTTCTCGACCGACGGCACCGTCGAGCTGCTTCGCCGGAAGTTCCCCCGCGTCCGCATCGAGCAACGCGAATACCTCGGCGCCGCGTCGCAGAAGAACTACGCGATCGACCGCGCCGCGCACGACTGGATTTTCTACATCGACGCCGATGAGCGCGTGACACCGCCGCTGCGCGACGAGATGCTCCGCACGCTCGCCGGTCCGCTCGACTCATGGGCGTACTCCGTCGGCCGGCTCAATTTCATGCTCGGAAAGCCGGTGCGCTTCAGTGGCCTGCAGCGCGATCGCGTCACGCGCCTCTTTCACCGCGGCCACGCGCGCTACCCGAACAAGCGCGTGCACGCCGACCTGCTCGTCGACGGCGCGACGGGACGGCTCGACCACCGCATGGATCACTTCTACATCCGCACGTTCGACCACATGATCGCGAAGATGACGCGCTACGCGAACTGGGGCGCGGCTCAGATGTACATCGACGGGAAGACCACGAACCTCAGCGGCATCATCGGCCACCCCATCGGCAAATTCGTCCGCGACTACATCGTGAACCTCGGATTCCTGGACGGGACGCGCGGCCTGATCTCGGTGGGCATGCACGTCTACTACACGTTCTGGAAGTACGCGAAGCTTTGGGAGCTTACGCAGCTCAAGCGACTCGGCAAACCGGTGCCGCTGCCGAAACTCGACGAATCCGATGAGAGATGGGAGCTGCCGTGGGTCAAAACCGCATCGCAGAGCGCGGAGCGCGGAGCGCGGCCGCCCGTGTCATCCTGAGCCGCGAAGACGGCGAAGGATGACACTGAGGCCCACCTGCGCTCCGCCCTGGGCCAACTGCGATCTATTCCGCCGGTTCCACGACGACTCTGAGTCCGTCGACCGCGCGCACGCGGACGCGCGCGCCTTCGTTGATCGGCACGCCGGCGGTCGCGTTCCAGATCTCTCCGTGCACGAATACTTTTCCGTCGGGCGCGACCGGCGTACGCGCGACGCCGAACTCGCCGATCATCCCTTCCGATCCGGTGGAGATCCGTGCCTTGCGCGCGCGTAGCACGAGGCTCATCAGGAAGACGGCAATGATCGCGAACGGGATGGAGACAGCGAGGGCAGTGATCACGTTGACTCGCATTTCAGGAATGGGTCCGTCGACGAGCAGCAGCGCGCCGATGACCATGCAGATCGCGCCGCCGATGCCGAGGACTCCGTGTGAAGTGAATTTCGCTTCCAGGGCGAAGAGCGCGAACGCGACGAGGATCAGCACGAACGCCGAATAGCGCGTCGGCAGAAGATTCAGAGCAAAGACCGCCATCACGATCGAGATCAATCCCACCACGCCCGGCACGAACGCGCCGGGATGGTTGAACTCCGCCCAGAGCGCGAGCATGCCGAGCGAGAACAGGATGAAGGCGACGTTGGGGTTCATGATCCACGACAGCAGGCGCTGCCGGACCGTCATATCGATCGTTCGCAGCTGCTCACCGCGAACGTGCAGCGTCGTCGTGGTGCCGTTGAATCGCTTGATCGTGCGGCCGTCGATCGCGCGAAGCAGCGAGGGCACATCGGCGGCGATGACCTCGATCAGTTTCAGCGAGAGCGCTTCGGTCTCGGTGTAGGACTTCGCTTCGCGCACCGCCGCCTCGGCTGCGGCGACGTTGCGGCCGCGCTGCTTGGCGATGCTGCGGATGAACGCCGCGGCATCGTTCTGCAGCTTCATCTTCATCACGTCGTCGAGCTTCTCGCCGAGGATCACAGGATGCGCGGCGCCGGTGTTGGTGCCGGGAGACATCGCTGCCACGTCCGCCGACTCGAGGATGAAGAAACCTGCCGATGCCGCGCGCGCGCCGCTCGGCGTCACGTAAACGATCACCGGCACCGGCGACTGCATGATCTTCTGGATGATCGACCGCATCGAGTCGTCGAGACCGCCGGGCGTGCTCATCTCGATGAGGACCGCGTCCGCGTGTGCGGCGGCCGCTTCGTCGATCGCGCGTGATATGAACTCGTCGCTGATCGGATGGATCATGTCGTCGACGCGAATGCGGACGATCGCTGCCGGCGCGGCAGTGGCGGCGAGCATCAGAACCGCGGCGAAGAGGCGCCTCACGCCTCTAGTATCACTCCGAATCCGATGTGCCGTCGACGCAGGTGCGAACGGTCTCGAGCAGCGCGCCGACTTCGAACGGCTTGCGAACGACGGCATGTAGCGGAACGTCAGCGATCTTGAGGGCCTCATCGAGCGCGCCGGTCACCACGATGATCTTGCGCAGGAGCTCCGGCTGTTCCTTCTCCAGCTTACGGATGAGGTCGACACCGCCGTGCGGCATTTTCAGATCGAGCAGGATCGCGTCGTATTGATCGCGGGCGAGAATGTCGTCGACTTCCTGCGCATCAAACGTGGTGTGAACCACATACGAGCTGCGGGTCAGGATGTGGGAGATCAGGACAACGATCACTTCGTCGTTCTCGATGACGAGAATCTTCTTCGGCTGTGACAACGCGGTGCCTCCAACTGGCGAGGTGAACCGGGGGTCTGGGTTTTTTGGGGCGTTGTCTGCCGGAACGGTAGAGCTGAGTTATTTTATTTCTAATAACTATTCGGGCGAGGGCTCGCCCTGCGGCTCGTAGTTGAAGAATTTCGTGATGTCGTTTCGAAAGACCAGCTTGAAATCGCCGATCGGGCCGTTTCGCTGCTTGCCGATGATGATTTCGGCGATGCCTTTCTCTTCGGTGTCTTTGTTGTAAACCTCGTCGCGGTAGATGAAGCAGACGACATCGGCGTCCTGTTCGATCGACCCTGACTCGCGGAGGTCCGACAGCTGAGGCCGGTGGTCGCCCGTGCGCTGTTCGGGACGGCGCGACAGCTGTGAGAGCGACACGAGGGGGAGGTTCAGTTCCTTCGCGATCGCTTTGAGGCCTCGCGAAATCTGCGAGATTTCCTGGTTGCGCGACTCCGGCGTCCTGCCTTTGACCGACATCAGCTGAAGGTAGTCGACCATCACCAGGTCGAGCTGCGCCTCCATCTTCAGGCGGCGGGCTTTCGCGCGCATCTCCATCACGTCGATGCCCGGAGTGTCGTCGACGAAGATCTTCGCCTTCGCCAGCCGTGCCGACGCTTCGGCGAGATCGCGCCAGTTGCGCTCCGACAGCATGCCCGCGCGGATCAGATGGTTCGGCACGCCCGACTCGGATGAAAGGATGCGCAGGCCGATCTGCTCCTTCGACATCTCCAGTGAGAACACGCCGACGGAGTAGAGCCGCTGCGCGGGAGCGCGAACCTGTCCCGACTTGTCGGGGATCGCGATCGACTCGGCGATGTTCATCATGAAGCTCGTTTTTCCCATCGAAGGACGAGCGGCGATGATGATCAGGTCCTGCGCCTGGAAGCCGGACGTGAACTCGTTGAAGCGATCGTAGCCGGTCGGGATGCCGGTAATCAGTTTTCCGGCGCTGTGGAGCTGCTCGATCGCGGTCATGTTCTGTTTCGTGATGCGATCGAGCGACACCCATCCTTTGTCGACCGAGCCTTCGGCGATCTCATAGAGCGACTTCTCGGCGATGTTCAGCACATCGTTCGGCTCGTTGGGAGTGTCGAGCGCGGCGCGCATGACGCTGTTGCCCATCACGATGAGCCGGCGCAGCGTCGACTTCTCCTTGACGATGCGCGCGTAGCGCTCGACGTTCGCGATGTCGGGGATGCCATCGACGAGCGATGAGATGTACGCGGAGCCCCCGATCTGCTCGAGCTGTGCGCGCTTGGCCAGCTCGTCTTTCAGCGTGAGCAGATCGATCTCGCGGCTGGCCTCGGCCAGCAGGCGCATCGTGGCGAAGATGATGCGGTGTGCGTCGCGGAAGAAGTCGGGCGTGTCGAGCGTGCCGAGGACCCGGTAGAAGGCGTTGTTGTTGAGGAGGATGGAACCGAGGACGGCACGTTCGGCGTCAGTACTCTGCGGCAAGGGGCGGTCGAGCGCGACTTCGAGCTGAGCAGCCGACATCGGACGGTGAGTGCATTGTGCGGAGAGCGGAGGGGTTTGTCATCAGCAGATTCGCTCACACGTTTTGCGCAAGGCCACGCCGAGGAAGGACGCCCGCATCCGCGCCTGCGCGAGTTTTCCACAAGTGCAACCGTTCTACAGCGTGTGGAATCCTTCGTGCCCGCGTTGATGTTGGTCAGCGCGTTTTCGCGGAACTTGCGTCCGATCCATTCGTCTGAAGCCCTGGAGGATTGATGAAGCGAACGATCATTGCATTCGTGACGCTGCTCGGGGCGGCGGCCGCCTTCGCGCAGAGCACCGCGCCGGCGCCGCCCAGCGATGAGGAGAAGATCGTCGCCGTCGTCAACGGCGAGACGATCACGAAGGTGAAGCTGGACACGCTGTACAACAACCTGAGCGTGCCGATCCGCACGCAGTACGACAAGTCGGGCGGCAAGATGGCGTTTCTCGACTACTACGTGCAGCGGCGCCTCGTCCTGCAGGAAGCGATCAAGAGCGGCTTCGACAAGAAGTCCGACGTGCAGGCCACCGTCGAGAACGCGAAGGAGCAGGCGCTCTACGAGAAATACGTGAACGACGTCGTCGCCGCGGGACTGGTAACCGACGCTGACGCGCGCAAGTTCTACGAGGAGCACAAGAGCGAGTTCGCCGAGCCGGAGAAGGCGAAGGTCCGCCACATCGTCATCAGCTGGAACCGCCGGCCGAAGCCTGACGCGCTGGAACTGATCAAGCGCGTCGCCACAGAGATCCGCGCCGGCGCACCGGTTCCGCGTCCCGACGACCCCGACGCGAACAAGGTCCTGATGAACCGATTCTCCGCGGCGGCGCGGCAGTACTCCGAAGACGGTTCCGCCCAGTCCGGCGGCGACCTCGGCTGGGTGGCGAAGGGAACTCTCGATCCGGCGTTCGAAGAGGCCGCATTCGGCATGCAGCCGATGACGATGAGCGGCATCGTCGAGAGCGCGTTCGGCTATCACCTGATCTTCGTCGAGGCGAAGAAGCCGGCCGGCACGCAGTCGTTCAGCGAGGCGAAGAGCGACATCAGGGAATTCCTGATGGGACAGAAAGCGACGGACATCGTCGGGATGGTGCGCCGCCTGACGAACGAGCTCCGCGCGAACAGCAAGGTCGCGTTCTACCCCGAGAACCTCAAGTGAATCGCTCCGCCGTGTCTTCGCGCCGCGTTCTCGGTTCGAGCGCGATCGCGAAGTAGCGGCGGATGAACAGCAGGTAGGCGAAGTAGGCGATCCACGACGCGGCGAGCACCGTGACGAACAGAGGCGAGCGGTAGACATCGGACAGGTCGATGCCGGCGGACGTCGGTGCCGCCGTTCCGCGAACGAGCGCGGTTGCGGCGGCGACGCAGCCGATGACCTGCAGGAGGACGAGCGTCCACCACGCCGACTCGCGCAACCGATAGAGCTGGATTGCCAGCCACGCGCAGAGGATCGCCAGCGCCAGCAGCGTCACCGCCGCCGGCGCGCCGGTCATCTGCGCGCCGAAGATGGCGATCGCTGGATTCGCGAGATTCGCGAACAACGTGACGGATGCGAACGCCAGAACGACGACGACTGCGAGCACGGGAAGCGGAACGCGATCGGTCCAGCGCGGGAAGTCGGCGAGCTCGCAAATGCGGCGAACGGCCTCCTGGCGATAGAAGAGAAAGATGATGAGCGGCAGCACGATCGCGAAAACGATTGCGCCGCCGACGATCGCGCCGATCGACGCTCGACCGCGAAGCACCGGTAGAACGACGATGAGAAGCAGTGTGGCGACGACGCCGGCCGCCAGCCAGATCGCGCTCACGACCACGCTCAACGCACGGGCCCATCGCCTGCGCCGGATCGATCCCACTCCGACTGCGATGAAGTACACGGCGGTCAGGCCGTAGACGACGAGTCCCGATGCGACCGCCGCCCCGCCGCCCGGCCCCTGGCGCACCATCAGCTCGGAACCCGCTGCGATCGAGAGCGCCAGCGCCGCGCAGGCGAGTCCGATGAGAATCTGCAGCGCCCCGAATGCGATCAACCCCGCACTGCGCTCGTTCGTCATGCCATCCGGACGTCCAAGTTTGATGCCCGACTCGTCTTGACGTGAACATATAATCCCGCCCCACAGCGAGCAAAGATTGATGCGCTGGCCGATCCGAGTCACCGGAATGGTCGCCCTTGCGCTACTGGCCGGGCCGGCGTTCGCCGCCGGTCCTCAGGTCCCGTTCGTCCCTTGGAAGGTCCTCGAGCGCGGAGCCGAGCCGGCGCAGAAAGCGTTTCTGCTGTTCTGGATTCCGGCGTCGCCGGAGCAGATGCGCCGCTCCGAGCTGATCACGTCGACCCGGCTGACCGCGTATTCGAGCCGCTGCATCGGCATGCATGTCGTGCGTGCCGACGACTCGCCGATGCTCGAGAAGCTGCAGGCGGGCAAAGCGCTCCCGCTCGCGGTGCTCGTCGCGGAAGGCAAAGAGATCGCGCGCGTGATCGGCGACACCGGCGTACTGTCCGCGAACTCAGTCGAGGCGATGGTCCGCAATGCGTTCGACACGCGCGAAGCAACGCTCAACGCGATGCTCGATCAGGCCGGATCGAAGGCTGCGTCGGGCGACTCCGCCGCCGCGATCGCGTTATACAAGCAGGTCGCCGCGCAGCAGTGCGCATTTCCGCGTCAGGCGCGCACGGCGCAGCGAAGCCTGCGCCGTCTCGGCGTTCATTAGATCGCAGGGCGCAGATCTCCTGCGCTCTGCCCTCTGCGCTCTGTCTTAAGCCGCTTGTGGCAATTGCGCGAGCATGCGCACCGCGTACTTCCACTGCTGGCGCGACTCGCGGACGGACTGCCGCGCGCGGCGCCGCGTCTCGCGCCAGCGCTTCGACACGCCCGCGGCACGCTCTTCCGCGTGCTGCCGCCACAGAGCGACCGCAATCTCGAGATGACCGGTCGCCGCGGCAATGCGTGCGCGTACTTCTTCGGCGATGCGTCCGCGAACGCCTTCGATGCGCGGCTCCACGACGCGCAGCGCGGCGCGCAGGCGCGCCTGCTCGATCAGCGGCGGTGAAGTCGTGCGGAGCTCGCTCGCCAGACCGATCGAGCGCATGGCACCGATGAACCACTTCGCGGGATCCCAGTGGTACCACGCGATGCCGTTGCGGAAGTCCGAGGGGAAGCGATGGTGGAAGCTGTGGTAACCCTCGCCGAGGGTGAGGAGGGCGACGAACCAGTTGTCGCGAGCGGAAGCTTCGGAGTTGAAGGTCGGCTCGCCGAGCGTGTGCGCGAGCGAGTTCACGAAGAACGTGGTGTGGTGAACGACGACGATGCGCAGGAATCCGCCCCAGAGCAGGCCGGCGATGGGATCGCCGAACGCCCAGCCGATCAACGTCGGGATTCCGAAGCCGCCGAGGATCAGGATCGCGTGCACCCAACGGTGCTGCCACATCACGATCCGGTTCGCCATCAGATCAGGCGAGTTGTCGAACGTATCGCTCTTCGTCTCCATCTTGTAGAAGATCCAGACGATGTGCGCCCACCAGAAACCGCGCTTGATGTTGTACGGGTCCCAATCCTTGTCCTGATATTTGTGGTGCACGCGGTGACTCGAAGACCACCACAGAATGGAGTTCTCGGCCGCCATCGCGCCGAAAAAGGCGAAGAAGCTCTGCAGAAGGGGCGACGCCTCGTACGTCTTGTGTGAGAAGAAGCGGTGGTAACCGGCGCAAACGGACATGCCGACGAGCAGATACATGCCCGCGGTGAGAAGAGGCATCCATAGATGGAATCCGGAATGCCATGTGTAGAGCGCGGTTCCGACGACGCCGATCAGCGGGGTGAGGGCCAGGAACCCGATATTCACCCAGTCTTTCTTACGTGCTGCTTGCAATTCGCCTCCAGACGCAGTTTTGTGTGCGGAATCATTGCAACCGGGACGAGCCACAGCAAATTGCTGAGGCTTTTTTAGCGGAGCATCGGAATATCGACGCCGCGTTCGCGCGCAACGCGGATCGCATCGTCGTAACCTGCATCGGCATGCCGCATGACGCCGGTGCCGGGATCTGTAGTGAGGACACGCGCTAGCCGTTCTCCTGCAGCGGCCGTGCCGTCGGCGACGATCACCATTCCTGCGTGGATCGAATACCCGATTCCGACGCCGCCGCCGTGATGCACCGACACCCACGTGGCGCCCGACGCGGTGTTGAGCAGTGCGTTGAGGATCGGCCAGTCCGCGATCGCATCCGATCCATCCTTCATCCCCTCGGTCTCCCGATTCGGCGACGCCACCGAGCCGGCATCGAGATGATCGCGTCCGATGACGATCGGCGCCGAGACGCGCTTCTCGGCGACGAGGCGATTGAAGAGCAGCCCCGCCTTGTCGCGCTCGCCATAGCCGAGCCAGCAGATGCGCGCCGGCAAGCCCTGGAACTCGACGCGCTTCTGCGCCATGCGGATCCAGCGGTGCAGCGGTTTGTCGTTCGGGAACAGTCTGAGGATCTCTTCATCCGTGACGTAAAGATCGTTCGGATCGCCCGACAGCGCCGCCCAGCGGAACGGACCTTTCCCTTCGCAGAACAATGGCCGGATGAACAGCGGAACGAAGCCGCCCACGTCGAACGCGTTCGTGACGCCGGCTTTGAGCGCCTGCCCTCGCAGATTGTTGCCGTAGTCGAACGTGATCGCGCCGCGGCGCTGGAGCTCGATCATCGCGCGCATGTGCCGCGCCATCGTTTCGTACGAACGGGCGGCATACGCCTTCGGATCGGACGTGCGCATCGCGACCGCGTTCTCGTAGGACATCCCCGCCGGCACATAGCCGTTCAACTCGTCGTGCGCGGACGTCTGATCGGTGAGCACGTCCGGAACGATTCCGCGGGCGAGCAGCGCCTCGAGCAGATCGACGGCATTGGCGACGACGCCGACCGATACCGCTTCGCCGGCATCGCGCGCTTCGAGAGCGCGCTTGATCGCTGCATCGAGCGACGGCGCCTCTTCGTCGAGATATCGTTTGTCGAGTCGTCGCTGAATGCGCGACCGATCGACTTCCGCGATGAGCCCCGTCGCCTCGTTCATCGTCGCAGCGAGCGGCTGCGCGCCGCCCATCCCGCCCAACCCTGCCGTCACGACGAGCTTTCCGCGCAGCGAGTTGTCGAAGCGCTGCCGCGCCACGGCGGCGAAGCACTCGTACGTGCCCTGCAGGATTCCCTGCGTGCCGATGTAGATCCACGAGCCCGCGGTCATCTGGCCGTACATCGTCAGCCCGAGAGCGTCGAGGCGGCGGAACTCGTCCCAGGTGGCCCAGTGCGGGACCAGGTTCGCGTTCGCGATCATCACGCGCGGCGCGTTCTCGTGCGTGCGGAAGACGCCGACCGGCTTGCCCGACTGCACGAGCAGCGTCTCGTCGTTCTTCAGCCGTTTCAGCGTGGCGACGATCGCGTCGAAGCACTCCCAGTTGCGCGCGGCCTTGCCGATGCCGCCGTACACGATCAACTGCTCCGGGCGCTCGGCGACCTCGGGATCCAGGTTGTTCATGAGCATCCGCAGCGCTGCTTCCTGCTGCCATCCACGGCACGAGATCGTCGTGCCGCGCGGCGCGCGGACCGTCCTTGGCTCGTGCACGGTTGCGGTCATGCCGCGAATTCTAGTTCTAGAATCCGCGCGTGGCGACGAAGAAGCAGGAGCGCGCGCTCGACATCGTTTCGCGCCTCAAGCGCATGTATCCGAAGGCCAGGTGCTCGCTCGATTTCACCAACCCGTTCGAGCTTCTCATCGCCACGATCCTCTCCGCGCAGAGCACCGACGTCCGCGTGAACATCGTCACGAAGTCCCTCTTCCGCAAATACCCGGGCCCTGAGGCGTTCGCGAAGGCGGGTCAGGTGGAGATGGAGAAGGACGTCCGGCAGACGGGCTTCTTCCGCAACAAAGCGAAAGCGGTGATCGCGTGCTCGAAGGCGATCATGGAGCGGCACAACGGCGAGGTGCCGCAGACGATGGAGGAGCTGACCGCGTTGCCGGGAGTCGGCCGCAAGACCGCGAACGTCGTGCTGTCGAACGCGTTCCGCAAGCCCGTCGGCATCGTCGTCGACACTCACGTCACCCGCGTCTCCGGCCGCCTCGGCCTTACGTCGAGCTCCGATCCTGTGGAGATCGAGCAGGATCTGATGAAGCTGATCCCGCAAAAAGAATGGACGAGCTTCTCCCACCGGTTGATCTACCACGGCCGCGAGATCTGCGTCGCGCGAAAGCCGCGCTGCTCGGAGTGTCTGCTCAATGAGCTGTGCCCGAGCGCGGAAGAACCGCTGGAATAGTTCGCAGATCTACGGGGGGTCGATCGTGCCGAACTTCGTCCACGGACCGCAGCGCGCGATGCGCTTCACCGCCATCCACCCGCCCTTCGCGAAACCGTATTTGCGCACCACTTCGCGGCCGTACGCGGAGCATGTCGGCGTGAAGCGGCACTGCACGTAACCGCGGAGGTGAGGCGAGACGTGCGCGCGATAGCTGTCGATTCCGGCGATGGCCGTGCGCGCGCTCCACGAGTACCGCGTCTCGTGCGCGAGGTCGTGCGCCGTCACGACGACGAGCAGCAGCGCGACGAGCGCCGCGAGCCAGAACCTCACGTCCGCTCCGCGGTCTTCGCGTCGTTCCAGAGCGCGTCCATCTCCTCGAGCGAAAGCTGATCGAGATTGCGGCCGCTGGCGCGCACCGCAGACTCCATCGTCTCGAAGCGGCGCATGAACTTGCGATTCGTCGACTGCAGAGCCTCTTCCGGATTGACCCCGACCTTGCGTGCGATGTTCGCGATCGTGAAAAAGAGGTCCCCCAGCTCGTCTTCCATGCGGGAAGGATCGCCGCCCTTCACCGCCTCGCGCAGCTCGTGGATCTCCTCATCGACTTTGTCGAAGACGTCTTCGGTGCGCCGCCAGTCGAATCCGACGCGAGCGGCTTTTTCCGTCAGCCGCGACGCTTTCAGCAATGCCGGAAGCGCCGCCGGCACTCCCGACAGAACGCTCTTGTTCTCCGCCTTCCGCTCCTCGTTCTTCAGCTTCTCCCAGTTCACCAGAACCTGCTCGGCGTTGTCGGCTTCGACTTCGCCGAAGACGTGCGGATGGCGGCGAACGAGCTTGTCGTGGATCGCCGTGATCGAGTCGTAGATGTCGAACGATTTCTCTGCCCGCGTGATCTCAGCGATGAACACCGACTCGAGAATGAGGTCGCCGACTTCTTCCATCAGCGCGTGGCGATCGTCGCGGTCGATCGCGTCCACGACCTCGTACGCCTCCTCAATCACGAACGGCTTGAGGTCGGGCAGATTCTGCTTCCGATCCCATGGACAACCGTCCGGACCGCGCAGCGTTTTCATGAGGTTGACGAGGTCATCAAACGACCGTCTGGGCATGCGGAGCATTGTATTTCCTGGGGCCCGCGCACGCCCGCGTCGTTCTGGTAGCATGTCCGTTTCGGATCGTCGGCAGACCCGAACACCATGCCCAACCATGTCCTGATTGTCGCCGGCGAATCGGCCGCGCGGACGTCCGCTGAAGTCGCCCGTTCGCTGCACTTCACGCCGATCGTCGCCACGTCAGAAGAGGAAGCGGTCCGCCTCCTTGATCAGCAACCGTTCACGTTGATCGCGCTCGCCGACCCCGTTTCGCGGCGTCTCCGCGCAGCTGCCGAGGCGAAGCAGCCGAGGGCGAGAGTGGTGGAGTTGCCCGAGGCGAACGGCGACGACACCGCCGTACGCCGCCAGATGCTCCGCCACCTCGGACGCCGCGGCGACGATCTCCGCTTCTCCGCCGAAGAGCGTTATCGCTTTCTCTCCACGATTCTCGAGTCGTTCACGACCACACTCGACCTCAAGGAAGTGCTGCGCCGCATCGTCACGGTCACGCGCGAGGAGTTTCGCGCCGATCGCGCGTGGCTCATCCGGCCGGTCACGTTGGACGCGGAGTTCGCGAAAGTCGTCTTCTCCGTCAGCGCGCCCGAATACGCCGGCCGCGACAACGACAACGTACCCCTTCCGCTGGCGCGATCGCGCAATCTCATTCGCCGCGCGCTCGAAACGCCGCACCCGGTCGTGGCGAAGGAAGGCGACGCCGAGCTCGATCCCGAGTTGTCGTCGCGGTTCGGCATGCGGTCGCAGCTCGTGCAGATCCTCCGTCCCGCCTCCGAAGAGCCGTGGGCGTTCGGACTTCATCAGTGCAGCGCGGCGCGGAAGTGGACGGATGAGGAAATCGATCTCTTCAACGAGATCGGCCGGTACGCGACGCTCGCGCTGAACAACACGCTCGCCCACGATCGGGCCGTCCGGGAGATGGCGAAGATCAACGCCATCCTCGATCAGATCCCCGAGTCGGCCGCAATCTACGACGCCACCGGGAAGCTCGAGCGGATGAACGCCGCTGCGCAGCGCGACGCCGGCTTGGCCTTCAGCCCCGATCCTGAGGGTCGCATCCGGACGAATGCCCATCGATATGTCGACGGCAGCGTGCTCACTCCCGACGAGCTGCCGTCGATCCGCGCCCTCCGCGGGGAAACAGTGAAGTCCGATTACCTGATTCGCGACGCGCGCAACGACGACGATCGCGTGATCAATTTCAAAGCGGCGCCGATTCGCGATGACAAGGGCCGGATCATCGGCTCGGTCGTGCTCTCGCGGGACGTGACGGACGAGCGCCAGAACGCCGAGCGTGAATCGTGGCGCCGCCGGCGCGCCGAATGTCTCGCCAGCCTCGGCCTCGAAGCTCTGACGGTCCAGCCGTCGTTCGACGATCTCGGCGAGCCCGCGCGCCGGATCGCCAGCGCGATCGGCGGCTACGTCCAGATCTACCTATACCGGTCGAGCACGGAACTGCTCGAGCTGGTCGGATGGGCGACACAGGATGCGTCGTTCGACTGGGTCGGACGGTATTTCGCCGAGCGTCCATACCGGCCGGGCGAAGGTCTCGCCGGCACCGCGTTCCAGATCGGCCGGCCGCTGCTGTTCTACGAGATCCGCGGCAACGCCGTCATCGACTTCGCCCGCGACCAGCATGAGAGGGAAGTGAAGGCCGCACTGCACGAGCAGAGCCTGATCGCCTGTCCCATCGAGTCCTACGGCGATCGCATCGGCGCGATCGTTCTCTCGCAGGCCAATCCGCGCCGGAACTTCGACGCCGAAGATCTCGAGTTTGCGCAGGCTGTGGCGGACAGGATCGGAGCGGCCACGCACATCCACCGGCTCACGCGCATGTCGCTGGAAGGTCATCGCGCGGCCGAAGAGCTGGCTCGTCACGAGGTCGATGCGCGTGTGCGTTTCGAATTCGTTCTGGAGACGGCGCCGATCGGGATCGCCGTCCTCTCGGCCGACGAGCTCCGCTTCGACCTGGCGAACGCGCGCTTCATCGACTACGCAGCGCAGTACGGAAAGATCTCTGCCGACACGAAGCTCATCGGCCTGCGTGGCGACGAGGTGATCCCCGGCATCGAATCGATGCTCAAGCAGGTCGCCGACTCCGGCGAGCCGCGCGTTGAAGAGGCGATCGAGATCAAAGGCGCCGGACACACGATCTACGTCAACCGCACGATTTCCGCCGTGCGCGGCCGCTTCTCGGGCGTGACGCAGAGCGTGACGGTTCTCGTGCAGGACGTCACCGGGCAGGTCGTCGAGGAGCGGCAGAACCGCGAGCGCGAGGGTCTCCGCCGCCGCCGCGCCGAATGTCTTGCGAACCTCGGACTCGAGAAGATCGCTGTCGAAGCGACGTTCGATGACCTGAGCGGACCCGCGCAGCGCGTGGCGCAGGCGGTCAACGGCTCGGCGATCATCTACATGTATCACCCGCCGTCGAGCGAGTTGATCGTCGCCGGATTCGGGGCGCTCGGCGCCACTGCCGCGGCATTCGAGCGATTCCGCGATTACGTGCAGCGCAATCCGTACCGGCCCGGCGAAGGTCTGCCCGGGACCGTGTTCCAGATCGGCCGGCCGCTGTTCTACTCCGACATCAAAGGCGAGGCGGTGATCGACTTCGGGCGGACGCAGCGGGAGAAGGATCTCATCGCCGCGCTGCGTGAAGAGAGCGTCATCGCGTGTGCGATCGAGTCGTACGGCGATCGCGTCGGCGCGCTCGTCGTATCGCGTTCCGATTCGGACCGCAACTTCACGGCCGAGGATCTGGAGTTTGTGCAGTCGGTGGCGGAGAGAATCGGTGCGGCGACGCACGTTCATCGCCTGACGCGCATGTCGCTCGAGGGTCATCGCGCCGCCGAAGAGCTCGCGCGCCGCGAAGTCGACGCGCGCGTCAGGTTCGAAGCCGTGCTCGAGACCGCGCCGATCGGAATGGCCGTCATCTCCGCCGACGAGTTGCGTTTCGACCTCGCCAACGCCCGGTTCATGGAGTTCGCCGCGAATTTCGGGCGCATCGCGCCGGACACGAAGGTCATCGGGCTCCGCGGCGACGAAGTCATCCCCGGATTCGAACGCCTTCTCCGCGCCGTCGCGGAGACCGGCGAGACGAGATTCGACGAAGCGCTGGAGATCGCCGGACCGAATCGCGTGTACGTGAACCGGATCATCTCCGCGGTGCGCGGCCGCTTCTCGGGAACGACGCAGAGCCTGACCGTCCTGACGCAGGATGTGACCGACCAGGTGAAGGCGAAGCGCGAGATCGAGGACCTGGCCAAGATGATGGCCGAGCGCTCCGCGCGCCTCGACTCGATCCTCGGATCGATGACCGACGGTCTGTGGGTGTTCGACGCCTCGGGCCAGGTCGTCGACGTCAACCAGGCCGCGCTCACGATGTTCGGCCTCGGATCGAGAACCGAGGCCGTGGAGAACAGCTCGTTCGAGCGGTTCGAGATGCGCTATCCGGACGGGCGGCCGATTCCGCCCGACGACCTGCCGCACGCGCGCGCGCTGCGCGGGCAGACCGTGCCGGACTACCTCGCGGTCGGCAAGAACCTTCTCTCGGACAAGGATCTCGACGTGTCGATCGCGGCGGCTCCGATCGAGAGCAACGGCATCGTCGGCGCCGTGCTCGTGAGCCGCGACATCACCGGCCTGCAGGAGCTCGATCGCAAGAAGGACGAGTTCCTCTCGGTCGCGTCCCACGAGCTGCGCACGCCGCTCACGACGATCAAGGGCTACACGCAGCTCCTGTCGCAGACGGTGAACGATCTGCCGCCCGAGGAGCGCGCGACGTACATCAACGCCGTACTCGGCGAGATCGACCGCATGATGGGCCTGATCTCGGAGCTGCTC
Organism: Thermoanaerobaculia bacterium; assembly: GCA_036390755.1. Lineage (GTDB taxonomy): Bacteria > Acidobacteriota > Thermoanaerobaculia > Gp7-AA8 > Gp7-AA8 > DASVHS01. Next base: position 6,128 of record DASWBH010000098.1, on the reverse strand, counting down.
GACGTCTCGCGCATCGAGACGAACCGGCTACAGATCCACCAGCAGCCGATCCGCTGGGTCGAGTTCATCGAGCGCCGTGCCTCGGCGTTCCGCGTTCAGAATCCGACGCGTACGATCAACTTCGGCGCGGACGTGTCATCGACCATCGTCGAAGCCGATCCCGATCGCTTGCGCCAGGTCATCGACAACCTGCTGTCGAACGCGATCAAGTATTCGCCGGAGGGAACCGACATCAACGTGCTCGTCACGGCGGTCGACGGAGCCGTGCAGACGTCGGTGGTCGATCACGGCATCGGCATTCCGCGCGACGAGATCCCGCAGCTGTTCGAGCGCTTCCACCGCGCGCGCAACGTCTCGAGCCGCTACTACGGCGGCCTCGGCCTGGGCCTCTACATCGCGAAGGCGATCGTGGATGCGCATCGCGGCAGGATCACCGTGGAGAGCGAAGAGGGCAAAGGCTCGATCTTCACCGTTTCACTGCCACAGAAGTGAATCGGCGCAATCTTGACGACTGGACCACGCGCGGTCGGATCAGGATGTAGCCGCTTCACACCGAATTTACCTCCGGCGCACTTGGCCTCGACTTTCGACTTCTAGACTCCCGGCAAGGAGTCTCGATGAAAGTGTCTTCACTCGTTTGTGTCGCGCTCGTCCTTCTCGCCGCGTGCGGTGGAAAAGAGACGGCGACGACGAGCACATCGGCCGCGCCCGCGCCCGCGCGGCAGGCCGTCATCAATGGAGCGGGGGCGACGTTCCCCAACCCGATTTACTCGAAGTGGTTCTCTGAATACGGCCGTCTGCATCCGGACGTGCGCATCAACTATCAGTCGATCGGCTCCGGCGGCGGCATTCGCCAACTGATCGCGCGCACGGTGTTTTTCGGCGCGAGCGACGGCCCGATGACCGACGAACAACTGAAGAGCGCGCCCGGCTCGATCCTGCACTTTCCGACGGTCCTCGGCGGAGTCGTGCCGATCTACAACCTGCCCGGCGTCACGCAATCGATCCGCTTCACCGGTCCCGTGCTCGCGGACATCTACCTCGGCAAGATCACCAGGTGGAACGATCCGGCAATCGCAAGAGTCAATCCCGGAATCACGCTGCCGCCGGCCGACATCGTCGTCGTGCATCGCTCCGACGGCTCGGGGACTACATACATCTTCGTCGACTTCCTCTCGAAGGTCGCGCCGGAGTTCAAGCAGAAAGTGGGCGTCGCAACGTCTGTGAACTGGCCGGTGGGAGTCGGCGCGAAAGGCAATGAGGGTGTCTCAGGTCTGGTCAGGCAGACGCCCGGCGCAATCGGCTACGTCGAGCTGATTTACGCGCTGCAGAACAAGATTCCGTACGGTTCGGTGCAGAACAAGGCCGGCGGGTTCGTCACGGCGACGCTCGACTCGGTCACCGCTGCAGCGGCGTCCGCGTCGACTTCGATGCCGGACGATTTCCGCGTCTCGATCACGGACGCCGGCGGCAAGGACGCGTATCCGATCTCGTCGTTCACGTGGATCCTGCTCTATCAGAATCCAACGGACAAGCAGAGCGCGAGCACGATGGTCGACTTCATGCGCTGGGCGCTCGGCGACGGACAGAAATTCACATCAGATCTCGGATACGCGCCGCTGCCGCAGCCGGTCGTTGCGAAGGAACTGCAGGCGCTGCAGAAGATCCAACTGTGAAGCAGGTCGCGAGCCGGGACGATCGCGCGTATCGCTACACGACGGCGATCGTCGCCGCCGCGATCGTGCTGCTCGTGCTCGGAATCGGATTCGAGCTGACGCGCCAGTCGACGCTGGCGATCCAGAAATTCGGTTTCGGATTCTGGAAAGGGCGGGTGTGGGATCCCGTCTCGGGCGAGTTCGGTGCCCTGCCCTTCATCTGGGGAACCCTGTACTCCTCGATACTCGCGCTGCTCATCGCAACGCCGGTGTCGCTCGGTATCGCCGTCTTCATCAACGAGGTCTCGCCGCGATTCCTGCGGCAGCCGCTGACGTATCTGACCGAGCTGCTCGCGGCGATTCCGTCGATCGTCTACGGCCTCTGGGGCGTGTTCGTGCTCATTCCGATCGTCCGCAAGCTCGAGATGTTGCGTCCCGAATGGCTCAAGAACTCGCCGTTCTTGAGCGGGCCGCCTCTCGGCGTCGGAATGGGTGCGGCCGCGCTGATCCTGGCGGTCATGGTCATCCCGTTCTCGTCTGCGGTCGCCCGCGAGATCCTCAAAGGCGTTCCGATGAATCAGCGCGAAGCGGCGTACGCGCTTGGCGCCACGCGTTGGGAAGCAATCCGCGTCGCCCTCGGCTACGGCCGCGTCGGGATCATCGGCGCGGTGATGCTCGGCTTCGGCCGCGCGCTGGGCGAAACGATGGCCGTGACGATGGTCATCGGCAACAACCCGCAGCTCAGCGCGTCGCTCGCCGCGCCGCAGTACACGATGGCCGCCGTGATCGCCAACGAGTTCACCGAGGCGGCGGATGAGCTGTACCTGCACGCGCTGATCGAGATCGGCCTCGTGTTGTTCGTGATCACGATCATCATCAACGCGCTGTCGCGATTTCTGATCTGGAGCATGTCGCAGCGCGCGGTCGCACCCGCGCCACGGCCTGTCGTCGCGACGAACGAGGCCGCCGTCGTATGACGTTCCGGCAGATCAAGTCGAACGTGATCGTCGCGTTGTGCGGCGGCGCCGTCGTCGCCGCGCTGGTGCCGCTGGCGATGATCCTGTTCTACGTGATCAGCCACGGCGCCGCGGCGCTGAACTGGGCGTTCTTCACGCAGCTGCCGAAGCCTGTCGGCGAGCTGGGCGGCGGCATGGCCAACGCGATCGCCGGCACGCTGATCCTGATCTCGATCGCGGCAGCGATCGCCGTGCCGGTCGGCGTCGTCTCCGGCATTCACCTCGCGGAGTACGGCGGCACGCCTCTCGCCACGGCGGTTCGATTTGCGGCTGACGTCCTCAACGGCGTGCCGTCGATCGTCATCGGCATCTTCGCGTACGGCCTCGTCGTGCTGCCGGTGCATCGATTCAGCGCGCTCGCAGGCGGCTTCGCGCTCGCAATCATGATGCTTCCGATCGTGACGCGAACGACCGAGGAGCTGCTGCGCCTCGTTCCGTCCGGTCTTCGCGAAGGCGCGCTCGCCCTCGGCGCGACGCGCACGCGAGCGATGTTCACCGTGATTTTGCCGGCTGCGCTCCCGGGAATTCTCACCGGCATCCTCGTCGCGATCGCGCGAATCGCCGGCGAGACCGCGCCCCTTCTGTTCACCGCGTTCAACAACCGCTTCTGGTCCGTGTCGCTCGGGCAGCCGATCGCGTCGCTCACGGTGCAGATCTTCACGTACGCGATCTCGCCGTATGACGACTGGCACAGGCAAGCCTGGGCCGGCGCATTCGTTCTCGTGTCGATGATTCTGGTGCTGTCGATCGTGGCACGGCTGGTGACGCGGAACCTCGAGCGAATGAACCGCGGTTCATGACGCGTTACACTTCCTCAGAGTGTCCACACCGAGATTTCCGGACGACGAAGAAGAAGAACAACGCGAACGGTTCATCGTCCTGCTCCGGCACGGCATCTCCGAGGATGCCGTTGAAGGGAAGAGTGACGAGGAACGGTCGTTGACGTCCGAGGGTCATGCGCGGATGAAGCAGATCGCGAAAGGGCTGGAGCGGGCGTTCCCGAAGGCGCTGGCGATCTATTCGAGCCCGCTGCTGCGCTCGACGCAGACGGCGTTGTGGGTGTCGAAGGGATACCGCTCGCGCGTGAAGGTCACCACGTCCGACGCGCTTCGGCCGGGCGCCAGCACCTCCGAGTTCCGCGATTTCATCAACGAGTTGCAGGACCGGCGCGCCATCATCGTCGGCCACGAGCCGAACCTCAGCACGAACATGATGAAGCTGATCGGCCTGCCGGGCGGCCGCAACGTCGAGCTGCAGAAGGGCGGCTGCTACGGCGTGCGGCTGCGCGCGGACGGGACGGCGGTGCTGGAGTGGCTGCTCTCGCCGCGGATCTTGAGGAAGCTGGGCGAAGAGGATTAGTCATTCCGAGCCGCGAAGACGGCGAGGAATCTGGGCGGTGGAATCGCGCCCTGGCCAATCAGGATGATGCCTTCCTGTTCCGCTTCGCCGCCTTCTTCCCCGTCCTCCTCTTCTTCGGCTCCTCCGGCGGCGTCATGGCCTGGGCGAGGGCGATCAGCTCGTCGAACATCGCGTCCTTCTGTTCCTGCGTCAGCTTCGACCACGCCCGCAACACGGAGCGCACGGGAGCGGTGAGCTCCTTCGATTTCCCGTTGAGGCGATCGAACGCGCGGACTCCGGCGTCTCGGATGAAACCGGCAAATTCAGAAGGGATCTGTCTCTCCATCGCGGCGAGACTTTACTCCGAATTTACGCGCTCTTCGCGCTGAAAACACCGCCGTCTCCTACGCTCGCGGTCGATGACTGTGAGAGAGTTGGAGAAAGTGTCTCCAGCCGTACGCGCACCCGCACCGCGGACAATCGAACGCGCGAAGATCGACGTCAGCGACTTCGATTTCTACTACGGGTCGTCGAAAGTCCTGCATGGGATCACGCTGCAGATCCCGGAGAATCGCGTGACCGCGCTGATCGGGCCGTCGGGCTGCGGCAAGTCCACGTTCCTGCGTTCGATCAATCGCATGAACGACATCATTCCGGGCGTGCACGTCAGCGGCACGATCACCATCGACGGCGTCGACGTGTACAGCAGCGGCGTCGATGTCGTGTCGCTGCGCCGGCGCGTCGGCATGGTGTTCCAGAAGTCGAACCCGTTCCCGAAGTCGATCTACGACAACGTCGCGTACGGACTGCGTATCGGCGGCATTCGCGATCGCCGCAAGCTGGATGAGACTGTCGAGCGTTCGCTCACGCGCGCCGCACTGTGGAGCGAGGTGAAGGACCGTCTGCATGCGAGCGCGTTCGCCCTTTCGGGCGGGCAGCAGCAGCGCCTCTGCATCGCTCGCGCGCTCGCCGTCGATCCGGAAGTGTTGCTGATGGACGAGCCGGCCTCGGCGCTCGATCCCATCGCCACGCAGAAGATCGAGGAGCTCGTCTACGAGTTGAAGGAGAATTACACGATCGTGATCGTGACGCACAACATGCAGCAGGCTGCGCGCGTCTCCGACCGGACGGCGTTCTTCATGCTCGGCAAGCTCGTCGAGTACGCCGACACGAACACGATCTTCATGAATCCGCGCCAGAAGATGACCGAAGATTACGTGACGGGGAGATTCGGATGACGCGGCATTTCGATCGCGATATCGAGCACCTCAAGGAGCTGCTCCTGCGCATGGGTGCGATGGTCGAGGATGCGATCAACGACTCGATCCGCGCGCTGCTCGAGCGCGACAGCGTCGTCGCCGAGCGCGTGATCGCCGCCGACGACACGATCGATCTCATGGAACTGGAGATCGATCAGCACACCGTCGAGCTGATCGCGAAGATGCAGCCCGCGGCCGTCGATCTCCGCTTCGTCACGACGGCGATGAAGATCACGCCCGAGCTCGAGCGCATCGCCGACCTGGCCGTGGACGTGTGCGAGCGCGCTGTGGAATTGAACCGCGAGCCGTTGCTCAAACCGCTCATCGACATCCCGCGGCTCGCGCGCATGGCGCAGGAGATGGTGCGGCAGTCGCTCGACTCGTTCGTGCGCCGCGACGCCTCGCTCGCGCGTCAGGTGATCGCGCGCGACGACGAAGTGGACATGCTCACCGAGCAGTCGTTCCGCGAGCTGCTCACGTACATGCTGGAGGACTCGCGCAACATCTCCCGGGCCATTCGTCTGACGTTCGTCGGCAAGTACTTCGAACGCATGGCCGACTCGGCCACGAACATCTGCGAGATGGTCGTCTTCCTGGTCGAGGGCAAAATCATCAAACATAGCAATGACGCCGCGTAGCTCGAGAGTCGCGCTGATCGAAGACGACCCCGATCTCTCCTACACGATCCGGCTGAATCTCGAGCGCGAAGGGTACGAAGTGAGCGCGTTCGACAACGGCCACGAAGGACTCAGCGCGGTGCAGCAGCGCGAGTTCGACTTCCTCATCCTCGATCTCAACCTCCCCGATGTCGACGGCTTCACGATCTGCCGCGAGCTGCGCCGCTCGTCCGGTACGGCGAA
>DASWBH010000097.1:0-12525 GCA_036390755.1 Thermoanaerobaculia bacterium | reverse complement strand
GAAGACCATCGGGGCGACGTTCTTCGCGACGGAGCTGCCGGATGTCGTGATGAAAATCGTCTTCGGGTACTCCCTGCCGGCCGCGAGCGCGGCGTCCTGGAACTCGAAGCCGTGGCCGAACGCGAGGTCGAATCCACGCGCGCCGTACGAGCGAAACCCTTCCTCGAACTCGGCCGGCGTCTTCGTCTCCTGATTCGAGATCTCCGCGCCGAGCTGCCGTTCGATCTGCTGCAGGCCTTCGTAGGCGATTGCGTTCCAGCCGTTGTCGTTCACGGATCCCGGAGTGAGCAGTCCGACTTTGAGGTGGTGAGTCGTTGTCGGTCGTCGGTTGTCGGGTGTCTCGGATCCGGTGCAGGCGGCGAGAAGAACCGCCAGCAGGACGACGCGTTTCATCGCGCAGATGCTAACAGTTGTGATACATCAGCACCCTCACAAGGAGAGTTCGATGGACGAGATCGATCGCGACGACGAGGACGATTACGACGACGAGCAGATCGAGCAGATGATGATCGACAACAGCATCCTTCTGCAGAGTCTGGCGGCACTGCTTGTGCGGAAGGGAATCCTGAAGCAGGACGAGATCGAAGCGGAGATGGACCGGCTCTACGACGAAATGCAAAGCTTCGATCAGCAGGGTTGAGGGAAGGGAAGTCGCGAACCGCTAAGGCTGTTTGCGCCTGAGACATAGCACGTCAATTCACTATCGGCGTACGAGGAAAATCCATGAAATCAACTACCCGCATCGTGATCGCCTGCGCAGCTCTGGCGATCGTCGCCGGCGGCGCGTTCGCGCAGCTTTCGCCGGAGTACCGCGACTGGGCGAAGGGCCCGGTGCAGTTCATCATGACGCCGCAGGAAGTGGCGCAGTTCAACCAGCTCAAGACTGACGCCGAAGCGAAGGCGTTCGTCGATCTGTTCTGGGCGAAGCGCGATCCGACGCCCGGCACGGCAGCCAACGAGTACCGTCAGAATTTTGAAGCGGCCGTGAAGTACGCGGACGAGCATTTCAGCGAAGGCCGCCGCAAAGGCTCACTCACGGATCGCGGGCGCATCCTCCTCCTCCTCGGACCTCCCTCGCGCGTCCAGACCCAGAGAACCCCGCAGGCGCTCGAGCAAACAGACACCGCAGCGAATCCCGGCACCGAACAGACGACGCGCGGACAGGTTTGGATCTACGACGCCGGCAGGAGCCCGGTCCTCGGCAACACGCCGGCTCAGATCACGTTCACCGATCAGTTCGGAACGGGCCAGTTGATCCTCGAGCGCGGCGGTCGCACGGACGTGAACGAGCTGACGCGCCGCGCGCTCCAGGTCACGGTCGTCAATCCAAATCTCACCGAAGTTCCGAAGACGACGGCGCAGGAGCCGATGACCGAGAAGCAGCCGTCGCTGTCGAAGCCGGTCACGCCGGCGCCCGTCGCTGCCGCGGGCCTCACCGCGTTCAAGACCGACTCGCTGAAGACTGCGGTCGATCAGGTCAAGACTGCGAAGAACAATCCGTACAAGGGGGCCGACATCACGTACACCGAGCTCCTTTCGCCGCTCGGCGACTACTTCGTGCCGGTGCAGTTGTACATCCCGAAGTCGGCGGGACTCACCGCTGCGCAGGTGACGACGTTCTTCGGCACGCTCGAAGACTCGACCGGCAACAATGTCGCGGTCTTTGAAGAGCCGGCGACGCTTTCGACGTCGAACGGCGATCTCTACTTCGATCGTTCGCTGACGAACCTGAAGCCGGGGACGTATCGCGCGACCCTCGGCCTTGCCGACAAGGATGGGAAGCCTGTCGTAATGTCCACGCAGCCGATCGAACTGAAACCGATGGCGAAGGATGAGACGGGCGTTTCACGTCTCGTGCTCGCGGGCGACGTGCATCAGACGGATACCGCCGCCGTCGCCGGTGCGCCGTACGCGTTCGGCCGCGTGAAGATCGTGCCGAAAGGCGATCGCACGTTCTCGAACCGGGACGAGATCACGTATTTCGTCGAAGTCGTGAATCCCGGAATCGACACGGAGACGAACATGCCGAAGCTGCAGGTGAAGCTCGAGCTCGCGGGAACCGGAACGAAGGAAAAGCCGGGCCGCACGATCGCGGCGCCGATCGCCGACGCCACGCCGCTGCCGCTGACCGGCGCTCCAGGCGCGGGACAGTACGCGATCCTGGCCGGCATTCCGCTCGGCGAGATGAAGACCGCGCTGCCGGCGGGCGACTACACGCTGCGCGTAAAGGTATACGACAAAGTGAAGAACCAGAGCTGGAGCGTCGAGCAGCCGTTGAAGCTCGTCAGCGGGCCGGCTTCGACAACGTCTGCGAAGTAATCGGTCCCCTGGCGAGTCGCGATCGCGCGGCTCGCCACTCGTCATCGATGCGAACGCTATTGGCACTTCTCGTCGCCGCATGCGTGGCCGTCCCGGCCGCGGCGGAGACGAGTCCGCTCGAGTTCGCCCGAGGTCCGGCTCAGTGGCTGATGACGCGCGACGAGCAGAAGGCGTGGCGCAATGTGAAGACCACAGATCAGGCGATCGACTTCATCGACCTGTTCTGGGCGCGCCGCGATCCCACGCAAGGGAAGGAAGCCAACCGGAACCGTCTCGAGTTCGACGCGCGGGTCGCCTACGCCGACTCGCATTTCGAGGAAGAGGGCACGCCGGGGTCGCTCACCGAACGCGGCCGCGTGCTCATCGTCCTCGGGTTTCCGACGAATTTTGCCGCCGAGCTGCTGCACAGCACGCGCGAGGGGGCGAACGTCGCGACTCCCGCTTCGACCGCCAACTCCGCAGGCACCTCGCGCCTCGATCCCACGGGCGGCAGGCAACTCGCGGCGAAGGACACCTGGACCTACGACCATGCGACAGCCGTCAAGTACGGCATGCCGAAGATCGACGTCGTCTTCATCTACGACAAGTCGAACGGCGGCGCGCACATCGATCCGCAGCGCAACGACTTTTTCGGCGCCCTGCCCACCGCGATCAAGATGTACATCGTCAATGCCGATCTGATGACGGTGCCGGAGTGGGCATCATCAAAGCGCTCCACGCCCGTTGCTCCCGCGCAGGAAACGGCCACGACAGTCGAGACGGTCCAGAAGACGACCAGGACATTGATCATTCCGCCGAAGGAACCGGTCGCGAAGGCCGCAGGCGCCGGTAAGCTGACGTTGCTCGAGGACAGCATGACGCTGAAGCCGCAGAGCGGCGCGGATCCGTTCGAGTCCGTCCACAACGTCGAGCACTTTCGCAAAGGCCGTGATCTGGGATGGGCAGCGGAGTACTGCAGCGGCCGGATCGACTCGGCGGCGCGCGTCAGAGTCCAGCTCAAACTCAGCGAAACAAACGGCGACAGCCTGTCGACCGATCCCGAGGAGTTCGTGCCGGATTCGATCAAAGCCTCGCCGGGTTGTTATCTCGTGCGCGGTGCCCTGCCTCTGGCGGATGTCGACCCCGGCCGATACAAGTTGACCGTAACCATCACAGGAGCTCCTGGCGGGCAGAGCTACAATCTGTCCCGCGATTTTCGAGTCGAGTGAACCCGATGCCATTTGCAACCATTCAGGAAGCCGCAGAGCTCTACCGTCGCGGACAGTTCGTCATCATTGTCGATGACGAGGATCGCGAGAACGAAGGTGACCTCTGCATCGCCGCCGAGAAGGTGACGCCGGAGTCGATCAACTTCATGGCCCGGTTCGGCAGGGGACTGATCTGTCTCGCGCTGACGGAAGAGCGCTGCCACGATCTCGACCTGCCGCTGATGGTCGAGCAGAACACGTCGACCTTCGGCACGGCGTTCACTGTGTCGATCGAGGCGCGCGGCCGCGTCACGACCGGCATCTCCGCGCACGACCGTTCCGAAACCGTCCGCGTGGCGATCGATCCGAAGACGCGGCCGGCCGACCTGCAGCGACCCGGCCACGTGTTTCCGCTTCGCGCGAAGAAGGGTGGTGTGCTCAAACGCGCCGGTCAGACCGAGGCGTCGATCGATCTCGCGACGATCGCGAACATGATGCCCGCGGCGGTGATCTGCGAAATCATGAACGAAGACGGCACGATGGCGCGGATGCCCGACCTCAAGGAGTTCGCGATCCGGCACGGCCTCAAGATCATCTCTGTTGCGGACATCATTAAATACAGGATGCAGACCGAGAAGCACGTCACGTGTCTGGCGTCTCCGATCCTGCCCACCGACTACGGCGAGTTCCGCGTCCATGCGTACAGGAGCGACATCACGGGCGAGGAGCACGTCGCGCTGGTCATGGGCGAGATTCGCGAGGACGACGAAGTGCTCGTCCGCGTGCATTCGTCCTGTCTCACCGGCGATGTTTTCCACTCGAGCCGCTGCGACTGCGGCGAGCAGCTCCATCGCGCGTTCGAGTTGATCGCGCAGGAGAAGAAGGGCGTCGTCCTCTACCTGCTGCAGGAAGGTCGCGGCATCGGCCTGGTGAACAAGCTGAAGGCGTATGCGCTGCAGGATCAGGGTGATGACACGATCGAGGCCAACGCGAAGCTCGGGTTCGCGCCCGACATCCGCGACTACGGCACAGGCTCACAGATCCTCCGCGACCTCGGCATCCGCAAGATCAGGCTGATGACGAATAATCCGGCGAAATACGTCGCGATCGAAGGCTTTGGCCTGGAGATCGTCGAGCGCGTCCCCCTGGAGATCGCACCGTCATCGACCACGCGAAAGTACCTCGAGGCAAAGAAGAAGAAACTCGGGCACATTCTGGAACTCGTCTGAACTGCCGGTTTTCTTCCGTCCCGATCATGTGTCTAACCAGGCGGGCGCATCTGTCTCGCAAAGTTTTTTGAAGTGAAGTTTTTTCGCTAAACTTTCTCGTTTCAGGCAGTACGGATTTGCTTGACGGTGAAAAACGCGATCTGTATATTCGCCAGCCATTGCCTGAAGCGGGCCAGCCGACAGCCTGACAGCGCCCCGCAGAATCATCAGTTCGCGACCGAAAACCTGGAGTTCGGAGCTACATGAAAACGAAGTTGTGCCTTTTCGCGGCACTCGTGATTTCCCTTTCGCTCCTCACGAGCTGCCGCAAGATCGAAGCGCGGATCGAGATCCGCGATGCCAATAATGCGTACAGCCACGAGGACTACAGGACGGCCCTCCTGCACTACACGAAGGCTCGCGAGATCGACGGCAAGAGTTTTCCCGAACTGCAGCGGATGATCGGCTACTCCCGCATCGGCCTGTACGTACCTGACGACAAGTCGCCCGCGAACGAGAAGAATGCGGACATGGCCGCGGCTGAGCTGCGCGCGTACCTCAAGGCGAATCCGAACGACCGCATCGCGCGCGAAGCGCTCATCAATCTGTATCTCAACGCCAACCGCACGACCGATGCGATCCACTACTTCGAGGATTGGCTGAAGACGCATCCGGCCGACGTCGAGGCGGTGCGCTCGATCGCGACGCTTTACGCCAAACAGGGCAATTTCAACGAGTCGCTCAACTGGTACGAGAAGATCACGCTGCTCGACAAGAGCAACCCGGAGGCGTTCTACATCTTCGGCGTGGTCTGCTTCGACAAGGTCTCGAAGAATCCGCCGGCCGACCCCGCCGAGAAGTTGGCCATCATCCAGAAGGGCGAGGCGGCGCTGCAGCATGCGATGAACATGAAGCCGGATTACTCCGAGGCCATCATCTATCTGAATCTCCTGCTCCGGCAGCAGGCGCTGGTCGAGAAGGATCCGGTCAAACAGCAGGCGCTCATCGCCCAGGCCGACCAGTTGAGGAACAAGGCCATCGAGATCAACAAGGCGAGAAAAGCTGCTGGCGGGCAGAAGAAGAGCTGACCAACAATGTTCGAATCCACAGTCGTCGAGTCACGCAAGCAGCAGGGCGGGATCCAGAAGTACCTGACGCTGCCGGTCTCGCTGGCGCTGCACGTCATCGTGATCGCCGGCGCTGTCTTCGGTGCGGTCTGGAGCGTCGACTTCCCGGCTAACTCGCCGGCGCAGGTTGCGCAGTACTCGGTTGCCGCCGCACCTCCGCCCCCACCGCCGCCGCCTCCACCCCCGCCCAAGGCTGCGGCCAAGGTCGAGCCGACGAAGCCGGTCGAGATCCCGCGGGAAATCGCCAACATGGCCCCGACACAGGTGCCTGACACTGTGAAGCCGGTGCAAGCGCCGCCGGCAACGAGCGCAGGGGTCGAAGGTGGCGTGGAAGGCGGAGTGGAGGGCGGCGTGGCGGGTGGCGTCGTCGGCGGAGTGGTCGGCGGAGTCGTCACCGACACGGCACCGAAGCCGGAGGCTCCGCTGCGCGTCGGCGGCGACGTCAAGGCGCCGGTGGTCATCACGCGCGTCGAGCCGCAGTATCCGGAAGTGGCGCGCAAGGCGCGCATCGCCGGCATCGTGATCGTCGAGTGCATCATCGACAAGAACGGGACCGTGCAGAACGTGCAGGTGCTCAAACCGCTGCCGTTCGGTCTCGATCAGGCCGCCGTCGATGCGGTAAAACGGTGGAAGTTCAAGCCGGGTACGCTCAACGGACAGCCTGTCGATGTCATTTTCAACCTGACCGTCAACTTCAAACTCAATTAAAGAAACTGCGGTCCGGGTCGCGCCGGACGCGCAACTGGAGGGAACTACACCATGGATATGAGTCCCATCGCACTGTGGAACTCGATGTCGTGGGCGGCCAAGGCCGTCGTGATCGTCATGTTCATCATGTCGGTCTACTCGATCTGGGTCATGGTCGAGCGCTACATCGTCTTTTCGAAAGCCAAGAATCAATCGCTGAAGCTCCTCGGCGCTCTCTCGAACCTGCTGACTCGCAGCGAATACGCGCAGGCCATCGAGATCACCAAGAAATACAAGAGCAGCCATCTGGCGAAGGTCATCGCCGCCGGCCTGCTCGAATTCGAGGCCACTCGCCGCGACAAGCGTCAGTCCGATCCTGAGGTCGCCGTCGAAGCGGCTCGCCAGGGCATGGACCGGACGGCCATGATCACCGTCGCCGAGCTGAAGGAAAACCTCGGCGTCCTGGCTACGATCGGCGCGACCGCACCCTTCGTCGGCCTGTTCGGCACCGTCATCGGCATCATTCACGCGTTCCAGAAGATGGCAACCTCCGGCGGCGGCATCGCCTCGGTGTCGGCCGGTATCGCCGAAGCGCTCATCACCACGGCCTTCGGTCTGTTCGTCGCCATCCCGGCGGTGTGGGCCTACAACTACTTCCAGAACCGCATCGACCGTTTCACCGTGGAGATGTCCAACTCCGGATCGGAGATGGCCATTTACTTCATGAAGGAAACGGGGGGCGCGCATGATAAGACATCAGTGGCATAGCTCGGTCGGCAAGTTCACGAAGGCCGGTCTCACCTCCGAGATCAACGTCACGCCGCTCGTCGACGTCTGCCTCGTGCTGCTGATCATCTTCATGGTCGTCACGCCCATGCTGCAGAAGGGCATCCCCGTGAACCTCCCCGTCACCGACGAGCCGGAGAAGACCCCCGACACGGAGAAGCAGCTCCAGATCTCTGTCAAAGCCGACGGCACGGTCTATCTGGGCTCGAGCGTCGTGCGCAAAGAGCAGGTGCAGTCGGAGCTGGAAAACATTCACGCCCGGACACCGGACCGCGAGATCGCGGTCAAGGGCGACAAAATGGTCAAGTATGGCGACGTGCTCGACGTGCTGAAGGCCTGCCGCGAGGTCGGCTTCAACGATGTCGGGCTGATCGCCCAACCGAAGAAGAACGCCGGACAAGGAACCTAGACCCATGCAGGTAGGTGGCAGCGGTACCGTCAAATCCGACATCAACGTCACACCCCTCGTCGACGTGGTGCTCGTGCTCCTGATCATCTTCATGGTTCTGACGCCCGTCGTGCAGATGGGCTATCTCGTCCGCGTTCCGCCCAAGGCGCCCGCGAACCTCCCTCCAGCCGCGATTCAGGACCAGATCGTCCTGCGCCTCGGAGCGAACGGGAAGGTGTTCATCAACAAAGAAGAGATGGACACGGGGACGTTTCCCAACAGGATCCGCGACATCCTCCGCGGGAACACCAGCAAGATGGTCTTTTTCTCGGGCGGTCGTGAAAACGACTACGAGACGACGATGAAGTTCCTCGACCTCGCCCGCGCCAGCGGATGCAAGAACATCGGAATCATCGTCGAGGACGTCGCGCAGTAGCGCGTCACAGTTCCGACGAAGCGACAGCGGCGGCTTCGGCCGCCGTTTTCTTTTTCAGCAGACGCTGCTCGAGACGAACGGCAGCATCGACCGAGAACCTGCCGGGCCCGATCAGCACGAGGACCGCAGTTCCGCCGAACAGCGAGAGCGGGAGCTCGATCGCCTTCATGATCTCGAAGACGCGACTGGCGCCGACGGCCGCGCCGCGAAAAGCGTCGGGGAGTTGCACGACGAGCACTGCAACTGCCATTGTGCAGGCCAGGAGGAAGGCATCGAGACGCGTCAGCAGCCCGATGATGAGCAGGATCGCGCCGTAAAACTCGGCGTACGCGGCGATGTAGCCGAGGAACGAAGGGATGCCGAAGTTGGGGAGGTCGGCGGCGAAGGAGGCGACGCCGCCGGCGCCGAAGATCTTCGTGTATCCGTGGGGGATGAAGACCGCCCCCACGATGAGTCGCAGAAGCAGCGCAGCGACGTCCGCGCCGCGTTTGTTCATGACCGCGTGATTACTCCTCTCGCCCTCTTCGTATGTTTCTATCTTGCCACATTCTGGATTCTGCTCTGGAGCCGCCTCGGCCACTTCCAGTGGCTCGCGGTGGCGAGCGCATCGACTGCGACTCTGCTGACGATTCTGTTGTGGAACCACGGCCAGTGGGACCTCGGACTGTCGCCGCGATTCGCCGGGCGTGAGCTCGCAGTCGGCGCTGCCTGTGGCGTCGTTCTCATCGGCTGCGCGGATGTCCTGATCGTTTCGTTCACGCCGCTGCGTCACGTGCGCGGCAACGGTTTCCCCGTCCTCGAGTCGTTGGCGGTCTACGTTCCCGCGGCGCTGCACGAGGAGCTCGTCTTTCGCGGTTACCCGTATCAGCTGTTGCGCCGCGTGAACCGGATTTTTGCGATCGCGATGTCCTCGCTCGTCTTCGCCGCGCTGCACAGTGGGAACGAGGACGTGACGCTCCTCGGGCTCGTCAACGTCGGCCTCGGCGGAGTGATCCTTGCGCTCGCATACGAGCGCTATCGAAGGCTGTGGATGCCGATCGGCCTTCACTTCGCCTGGAACATGATGTCCGGCCCGGTCCTCGGATATGACGTGAGCGGATTCACGTCCAGACAGTCGCTCCTGCTGGCGATCGTCAAAGGGCCGCCGCTGCTGACCGGAGGCGACTTTGGCATTGAGGGGAGCATCCTCATGACCGTCACTGAGATCGCGGCTGCGGCCGTGCTATGGAGGCGAGGAATGTTGAATGTTCAATGTTGAATGTTCAATGGTGAATGGGCGGGTCTGGAATTCAACATTCACCATTCAACATTCACCATTCAGCATTCCGTTTCTCCGAGGAGCCCGCATTGAAAGACATTGTCATCGTCGACGGCGCCCGCACTCCCATGGCCGAGTACAACGGCCAGTTCTCTGATGTCAGCGCGATCGATCTCGCCGCGATCGCAGCGAAGGAAGCGCTCAGCCGGAGCGGCTTTGCGCCGGAGGAAATCGACCACGTCATCGTCGGCAACGCGCTGCAGACTTCGGGCGACGCCATCTACGGCGCGCGGCACGTCGGACTGAAAGCCGGCGTTCCGAAGCAGGTTCCCGCGCTCACGGTCAACCGGCTGTGCGGCTCGGGCATCCAGTCGATCGTCAGCGCGGCCGAGCAGATCCAGCTCGACGAGTCGACGACCGTCCTCGCCGGCGGCATGGAGAACATGTCCCAGGCGCCGTTCGTCGTCCGCGGCGCGCGCAAAGGTCTCCGCCTCGGACAGGCGCCGATGGAAGACTCGCTGATGGTCGCGCTGCTCGACACGTACGCCGGCTTGTACATGGCGCAGACCGCGGAGAACCTCGCGCGCAAGTACAACATCTCGCGCGAGGAGCAGGACAAATTCGCGCTGCGCAGCCAGACTTGCGCTGCCGAAGCGGAGAAGAGCGGCCGTCTGCAGGAGGAGATCGTTCCGGTTCCTGTCGGACGCAAAGGGGAGAAGGTCACGTCCGACGATCACATGCGGCCGGACACGACGATCGAAGGCCTGGCGAAGCTGAAGCCGGCATTCTCGAAGGACGGCTTCGTGACGGCAGGCAACGCCAGCGGAATCGTCGACGGCGCGGCAATGGTGACGGTGACCACCGCTGAGAACGCGAAAGCGAAAGGAAAGAAGCCCCTCGGCCGGGTCGTGTCGTGGGGCATTGCCGGCTGCGATCCCGACATCATGGGCATCGGTCCTGTTCCGTCGACGCAGATCGCGCTGAAGAAGGCGGGGCTGAAGCTCGGAGACATCGACCTCATCGAAGTCAACGAGGCGTTCGCCGCACAGATCCTCGCGGTCGTGAAAGAGCTCGGCATCGATGTCGAGAAGCTGAACGTGAACGGCGGCGCGATCGCGCTGGGCCATCCGCTCGCGGCTTCCGGCACGCGGCTGATCCTCACGCTGCTCTACGAACTGCGGCGCCGCAAACAGCGCTACGGGCTTGCGACCGCGTGCATCGGGGGCGGGCAGGGGATCGCCATGATCGTGGAGTCGATGTCGTGACGCAGAGCGCAGAGCGCGGAGCGCGGAGCGCAGCCGCCATCGCGGTGTTGTTGTTCGCGATGCCGGTGCTCGCGTCGATTTCGGTGCGCCGATCGCCCTACAACGCGAAGGCGATCGACGTCTACGTCACGAACGAGCGTCTCACCGACGCGATCGGCGCGATTGAGATGTACCTGCCGAAGCCGGTCGAGCTTTTCCTCGGCACCGATCCGGTCGTGACGTATCGCGCAAAGGAAGTCGCGCCGGAGAAGGCGCTGCGCGCTCTTGTCGCCGCGGCGAAGGTCGAGCTCACATCCGATTCCGAGCGCTACTGGGTGCGCAACCCCGGCGAGCCGTCGGTCACGCTCGACGTGAAGGACGCCGAGGTGGGCGTCATCCTCAGGAGCATGCAGCGTCAGTGCGGGATCAGGAACCTGATGATCGACCCGCAGGTGCAGGGCACTGGCACATTCGTCTTCACCGGCGTGCCGTGCAAGCAGGCCTTCGCGATCGTGCTGCGTTCGCTCGGACTTTCATCCGAGACGTATTCGAACAACATCGTTCACGTCGAGGCGCACTCTCACTGATGACGGCGCGCCGCGCGCTCAAGCTCGCGCTCGTTCTGGTGATCGCGGGCATCCTCGCCGGCATCTACATGTCGCCGCTGCGAGCACACCTCAACATGCGCGACATCCGCGCGGCCGTGGCGCAGTTCCGCACCTACTGGTACGGCCCGCTGCTGATGATCGGGCTCTACACGATCGGCTGCGTTCTCGCGATTCCGGCAAGCATGTTCGTCATCGTTGCCGGCTTCATATGGGGCTGGAAGCTCGGCGGCAGCTACGCTCTCATCGGCGGACTCCTCGGCGCCGTGTCGTCGTACTACGTCGGACGGTTCGTCGGTGAAGGCTTGCTCGACCGGTTCGGCCGCGTCGGGCGAGCTGTCGAAAAGCAGGTTGAACATGCCGGGTTCACGTCGCTGCTGCTCCTCCGATTCGTTCCCGGTCTTCCGTTCGCGGCGCTGAACTACGGGTCGGGTGTCGCCCGCGTCCGCTTCTCCGATTTCATTCTCGCCACGACCCTGGGGCTGATCCCGTCGAACTTCGTCTTCGCGTACTGCTCCGACGCGCTGTTCAACGGCACGATGAATGAGGCGGACGTCTTCAAACGGCTGGCGATCGTCTGCGCGCTGATGATCTCGCTCGTGCTGATTCCGACGCTCGTCAGGAGCCGGCTCAAACGAGCCGCCGGCACCGAGCTGTAGCCCGCGTTTTCCATTATTCGCCTTGAACAATTGTGGTACATCAGAATGTGACGAATGTCACAACTGAAAATAAGCGTTCGACGGATGTGAAGCGCTGCGGACTCCTCTAACTTGGCGACACGAAACCAAATTGAGGAGTTCGCGATGCTTTCTTTAGCTCACGCTCACAGCCGCCAGGCAACCGTCGCCATCGCCCGTCCCGCACGGATCATTCCGTTTAGAGCGCCCCGCAGGCTGGCGCTCCCGACGCTGCGCGGAATCGAAGACCTCGCGTTGGAGTGGAGCGCCCGTCACGCGATCACGATGCTGCGCGTGAGCCTGGGCATCGTCTTCTTCTGGTTCGGCGTGCTGAAGTTCTTTCCCGGTCTCAGCCCAGCTCAGGATCTGGCCGCGCGGACGATGGGCGTATTGACGTTCGGAATGATGAAGCCGGCGCTCTCCCTTCCCATGCTCGCCACCTGGGAATGTCTCATCGGCCTCGGACTGATTTGCGGCGCATGCCTGCGGGCGACGCTTCTCCTGCTGTTTCTGCAGATGCTCGGCACGCTGACGCCGCTGGCGTTCTTCCCCCACGAAGCGTTCACGCGCCTTTTCTACGCCCCGTCGATGGAAGGGCAGTAC